>NZ_JBFAAP010000025.1:0-113521 GCF_040639815.1 Streptomyces sp. NPDC023723 | reverse complement strand
CGGCAAGACCAGCGTCGCCAAGTACTGGGCGGACCACCGCCGGGTCCCCACCGCCCACATCAGCCTCGACGACGTGCGCGAGTGGGTCCGCTCGGGCTTCGCCGACCCGCAGTCCGGGTGGAACGACCACTCCGAGGCGCAGTACCGCCTGGCCCGCCGCACCTGCGGCTTCGCCGCGCGCAACTTCCTCGCCAACGGCATCTCCTGCATCCTCGACGACGCCGTCTTCCCGGACCGGCCGGTGGTCGGCCTCGGCGGCTGGAAACGGCATGTGGGGCCCGGGCTGCTCCCGGTCGTCCTGCTGCCCGGCCTGGACGTCGTCCTGGAGCGCAACGCCGAGCGGGCGGGCAACCGCCGCCTCACCGACGAGGAGGTGGCCCGCATCCACGGCCGGATGGCCGGCTGGTACGGCTCCGGCCTGCCGATCATCGACAACTCCCAGATCGACGTCCCCGAGACGGCCCGCGTGCTGGACGACGTCCTGGCCAGATCGATGGCGAGCCCGCCGAACTGGTGACGAGGGGCACTGTCCCGCCCCCGGGGGCGCGGGGAACCGCGCACGCAGCCCCCTCCGACCCGCACCCGACAAGCAACCGCCCACCCCACGGCCCGGCCCCCCGCCCCCGCACCGCCCACTCGGCCTCTCCCGAGCGGCGTCGCAGTAGCGAAGCTCTTACGCTCGGCTCATGTCAGAGGTGTACGCGGCCCGCCGGACGCGCCTACGTGAACGCTGCAATGCGGGCGGCAGCGCGGCGGCGCTGGTCTCCCGGCCCGCCAACGTGCGCTATCTCGCCGGCGCCGCCCCGCCCGGCGCCGTGCTGCTGCTGGGCGCCACCGAGGACCTGCTGCTGTGCGGCGAGCCCCCGGGCGACCGTCCCACCGACGGGCGGCCCGACGAAAGTCTCCGCCTGCGGATCCTGCCCGGTCTCGGCTCCGATCCCGCCGTCGCGGCCGGCGGCCTCGCCGTCACCCAGGGCGCCGACTCCCTCGCCGTCGAGGAGCACCACCTCACCGTGACCCGGCACCGGGCGATGGGCTCCGTCGCTCCCGGGCTCCGGCTGGCCGACCTGGGCCAGGCCGTCGAACAGCTGCGGGTGGTCAAGGACGAGGAGGAGATCTCCTGCCTGCGGATCGGCGCGGAGATCGCCGACCAGGCCCTGGGCGAACTGCTCGAATCCATCCTGGTCGGCCGCACCGAGCGCCATCTCGCCCTGGAGCTGGAACGCCGCCTGGTCGACCACGGCGCCGACGGCCCCGCCTTCCCCACCTCGGTCGGCACCGGCCCGAACTCCGGCCGCCCCGGGCACCGGCCCACCGACCGCCGGGTGGAGGAGGGCGACTTCCTCTCCGTCTGCCTCGGCGCCACCTACCGCGGCTACCGCTGCGAGATCGGCCGCACCTTCGTCATCGGCACCTCGCCGGCCGACTGGCAGATCGAGCTGTACGACCTGGTCTTCGCCGCGCAACGGGCCGGCCGGGAGGCCCTGGTGCCCGGCGCCGCGCACCGCGACGTGGACCGCGCCGCCCGCCAGGTGCTGGACTGCGCCGGGTACACCGAGAACCTCACCGCGCGCAGCGGGCACGGCGTCGGACTCGAAATCGACGAGGACCCTCAATTGACCCCGGCGGCCATGGGTAAACTGGACGCTTGTGTGCCGGTCACCGTCGAACCGGGGGTCCACCTCCCGGGCCGGGGCGGTGTCCGGATCGATGACACGCTCGTCGTACGCCCCGAGGCGGACGGCGGACCCGAGCTACTCACCATCACGACCAAGGAGCTGCTCGCGCTCTAGCTGCACGCTGGGGCGCAGGCGCCGGGGTCGTCCACGTCACAGTCCAGTCCAGGAGATTCCGCAACCGTGGCTTCCACGAACGACCTCAAGAACGGTTTGGTGCTCAAGCTCGAAGGCGGCCAGCTCTGGTCCGTCGTCGAGTTCCAGCACGTCAAGCCCGGCAAGGGCCCCGCCTTCGTGCGCACCAAGCTCAAGAACGTGCTCTCCGGCAAGGTCGTCGACAAGACCTTCAACGCCGGTGTCAAGGTCGAGACGGCCACTGTCGACAAGCGCGACATGCAGTTCTCGTACATGGACGGCGAGTACTTCGTCTTCATGGACATGGAGACCTACGACCAGCTGCACGTCGACCGCAAGGCCGTCGGCGACGCCGCCAACTTCCTGATCGAGGGCTTCACCGCCACCGTCGCCCAGCACGAGGGCGAGGTGCTCTTCGTCGAGCTGCCCGCCGCCGTCGAGCTGACCGTCCAGGAGACCGAGCCGGGCGTCCAGGGCGACCGCT
The DNA here is from genome assembly GCF_040639815.1 of Streptomyces sp. NPDC023723. Taxonomy (NCBI): domain Bacteria; kingdom Bacillati; phylum Actinomycetota; class Actinomycetes; order Kitasatosporales; family Streptomycetaceae; genus Streptomyces; species Streptomyces sp. NPDC023723. Next base: position 111,226 of record NZ_JBFAAP010000025.1, on the reverse strand, counting down.
CCACCGGCGGCACCAAGCCCGCCACCCTGGAGACCGGCCACCAGATCAACGTGCCGCTCTTCATCACCACCGGTGAGAAGATCAAGGTCGACACCCGCACGAGCGACTACCTCGGCCGGGTGAACAGCTAACCGTGGCTGCCCGCAACACGGCCCGCAAGCGCGCCTTCCAGATCCTCTTCGAGGGTGACCAGCGCGGCGCCGACGTCCTGACCGTCCTCGCGGACTGGGTACGGCTCTCCCGGGCCGACACCCGGCAGCCGCCGGTCAGCGAGTACACGATGACGCTGGTCGAGGGGTACGCGGAGCACGCGACGCGGATCGACGAGCTGATCGCCCAGTACGCGGTGGGCTGGACGCTCGACCGCATGCCGGTCGTCGACCGCAACATCCTGCGCCTCGGCGCGTACGAGCTGATCTGGGTCGACGAGACGCCGGACGCGGTCGTGCTCGACGAGGCGGTGCAGTTGGCGAAGGAGTTCTCGACCGATGAGTCGCCGTCGTTCGTGAACGGGCTGCTCGGTCGCCTGAAGGAGCTGAAGCCGACGCTCAGGCGCGCGTAGCGCGCTCCCGGCGGGCGCCGCGGGACTGCGGCAAACGGGTGATCCGCGGGTCGTCCGTGGCCGGCCGCGCAGTTCCGCGCGCCCCCGGGGGCGCGCTAGGCGCCTGGCGCCGAGAAGCGGCCGCACATGCCGCCGGGGTGGCCGGAACCGACTGGTTCCGGCCACCCCGGCGGCACGTTTCTGCTGGTGAGGGTGGGGTCAGACGTCCTCGTGGGACGCCACCGCGCGGCGCGCGTCCGCGTCCAGGACACCCCAGCTGATCAGCTGCTCGGTGAGGACCGAGGGCGACTGGTCGTAGATCACGGCCAGTGTGCGCAGGTCGTCCTGGCGGATCGAGAGCACCTTGCCGTTGTAGTCACCGCGCTGCGACTGGATCGTCGCCGCGTAGCGCTGGAGGGGGCCCGCCTTCTCGGCCGGCACCGTGGCCAGCCGCTCCAGGTCCAGGACCAGCTTCGGCGGCGGCTCGGCGGCGCCACCGGGGGTGGTGCCCGGCAGCAGCTCCTGCACCGGAACGCCGTAGAAGTCCGCCAGCTCGGCGAGGCGCTGCACGGTCACGGCACGGTCGCCGCGCTCGTACGAACCGACCACGACGGCCTTCCAGCGGCCCTGGGACTTCTCCTCGACACCGTGGAGGGAAAGGCCCTGCTGGGTGCGGATGGCGCGGAGCTTGGCCCCGAGCTGTTTGGCGTATTCGCTGGACATATGGCTCCCCGGACACTGTGTCGACGCGGCGGGCTCGGTTTCCTGCCGCGCGGCTGGTAACTCACTGTGAGGTTACGCAGCGTTACTCTCTCGCGTCAAGCCGAATGGTCCGCACCGACTCTTCCGGGCCGGTGGCGCCACATTAGGCCATACGAGTGACAGGGGTGCTCCTCTGGGGTGACCGGGGGCCGGTCGGGGTGGCGACCGGCACCTGCTACCGTGGATGGCGCAAATCCGACGTCCTTTAAGGTCCGTCCCGTGAGGCGGAGAAGGAGGTCCGTTTCTTATGGACGCACAGCCCGACACCCAGCCCGGTTCATCCCCCGACGCGCGGCCGGTACTGGAAGGCCCCGACATCGCGCGGGTGCTGACCCGCATCGCCCACGAGATCGTCGAACGCGCCAAGGGCGCCGACGACGTGGTGCTCCTCGGCATCCCGACCCGGGGCGTCTTCCTCGCCCGCCGGCTCGCCGCCAAACTGGAGCAGATCACCGAGCGCAAGGTGCCCTGCGGCTCGCTGGACATCACCATGTACCGCGACGACCTGCGCCTGCACCCGCCGCGCGCGCTGGCCCGCACGGAGATCCCCGGCGACGGCCTCGACGGCCGTCTCGTCGTCCTGGTCGACGACGTGCTCTTCTCCGGCCGCACCATCCGCGCCGCCCTGGACGCCCTGAACGACCTCGGCCGCCCGCGCGCGGTGCAGCTCGCCGTGCTGGTCGACCGCGGCCACCGCGAACTGCCCATCCGCGCGGACTACGTCGGCAAGAACCTCCCCACGTCGCTGCGGGAGACGGTCAAGGTCCAGCTCGCCGAGGAGGACGGTCGCGACACCGTGCTGCTCGGCGCCAAGACCGGCCAGTAGCGCTTCACGCGCCGGGGCCGCCGCGGCGCGCCCACGCACGCGCCGCGGCGCCCGAATCCTCCCGAATGAACTGCCTTACGGAGCCTGACAGATGCAGCGTCATCTCATCTCGGCCGCCGACCTCACCCGCGACGACGCCGTCCTGATCCTCGACACCGCCGAGGAGATGGCCCGGGTCGCCGACCGGCCGATCAAGAAACTGCCCACCCTGCGCGGCCGTACCGTCGTCAACCTCTTCTTCGAGGACTCGACCCGGACCCGGATCTCCTTCGAGGCGGCCGAGAAGCGGCTGTCGGCGGACGTCATCAACTTCACCGCCAAGGGATCGAGCGTCTCCAAGGGCGAGTCCCTCAAGGACACCGCCCAGACCCTGGAGGCGATGGGCGTCGACGCGGTGGTGATCCGGCACGGCGCCTCCGGAGCCCCGTACCGCCTCGCCACCTCCGGCTGGATCGACGCCCATGTGATCAACGCCGGGGACGGCACCCACCAGCACCCCACCCAGGCGCTGCTCGACGCCTTCACCATGCGCCGCCGCCTGGTCGGCCGGGACGCCGGGATCGGCCAGGACCTGGACGGGCGGCGCATCACGGTCGTCGGCGACGTCCTGCACAGCCGCGTCGCCCGCTCCAACGTCGACCTGCTGCACACCCTCGGCGCCCACGTCACCCTGGTGGCACCGCCCACTCTGCTGCCGGTCGGCGTCGAAACCTGGCCCTGCGAGGTTTCCTACGACCTCGACTCCACGCTCCCCAAGTCCGACGCCGTGATGATGCTGCGGGTGCAGCGCGAGCGGATGAACGCCGCGTTCTTCCCCACCGAGCGCGAGTACTCCCGTCGCTACGGCCTCGACGGCGACCGCATGGCGAAGATGCCCGGGCACGCCATAGTGATGCACCCCGGCCCGATGGTCCGCGGCATGGAGATCACCGCCGAGGTCGCCGACTCCGACCGCTGCACCGTCGTCGAGCAGGTCACCAACGGCGTCTCCATCCGGATGGCCGTGCTGTACCTGCTGCTCGGCGGCAACGAGCCCGCCCAGACCGCCCCGCTTCGCACTGAGGAGAAGTAAGACCCATGAGCAAGATCCTGATCCGCGGTGCGAAGGTGCTCGGCGGCGAGCAGCGGGACGTGCTGATCGACGGCCCGGTCATCGAGGCGGTCGGGCAGCACCTGTCCGCCGACGGCGCCGAGGTCGTCGAGGCCGGCGGCAAGGTGCTGCTGCCCGGCCTGGTCGACCTGCACACCCACCTGCGCGAGCCCGGCCGCGAGGACTCCGAGACGGTGCTGACCGGCACCCGCGCGGCGGCCAGTGGCGGCTACACCACCGTGTTCGCCATGGCCAACACCTTCCCGGTGGCCGACACGGCGGGCGTGGTCGAGCAGGTCTGGCGGCTCGGCACCGAGTCCGGCTACTGCGACGTACGGCCCATCGGCGCCGTCACCGTCGGCCTGGAGGGCGCCAAACTCGCCGAGCTGGGCGCCATGCACGAGTCGGCGGCCGGGGTCACCGTCTTCTCGGACGACGGCAAGTGCGTGCACGACGCGGTGATCATGCGCCGGGCGCTGGAGTACGTGAAGGCGTTCGACGGGGTCGTCGCCCAGCACGCGCAGGAGCCGCGCCTCACCGAGGGCGCCGAGATGAACGAGGGCGTGGTCTCCGCCGAGCTGGGGCTCGGCGGCTGGCCGGCGGTGGCCGAAGAATCGATCATCGCCCGGGATGTCCTGCTCGCCGAGCACGTCGGCTCCCGGGTGCACATCTGCCACCTGTCGACCGCCGGGTCCGTCGAGATCGTCCGCTGGGCCAAGTCCCGCGGCATCCAGGTCACCGCCGAGGTCACCCCGCACCACCTGCTGCTCACCGACGAGCTGGTCCGGTCCTACAACCCGGTCTACAAGGTCAACCCGCCGCTGCGCACCGAACGCGACGTGCACGCGCTGCGCGCGGCGCTCGCCGACGGCACGATCGACATCGTCGCCACCGACCACGCCCCGCACCCGCACGAGGACAAGGACTGCGAGTGGGCCGCCGCCGCCATGGGCATGGTCGGCCTGGAGACCGCGTTGTCAGTGGTGCAGGAGACCATGGTGGACACGGGTCTGCTGGACTGGGCCGGCGTCGCCGACCGGATGTCCGTCAAGCCCGCGCAGATCGGACAGGCAGTCGGCCAGGGCCGTCCCGTCTCGGCAGGTGAGCCCGCCAACCTCACCCTCGTCGACACGGAATACCGTGGCCGGGTGGACCCCGCGGGCTTCGCCTCGCGCAGCCGCAACACCCCCTACGAGGGACGTGAGCTGCCGGGCCGTGTGACGCACACGTGGCTGCGGGGCAAGGCCACGCTCGTCGACGGGAAGCTCACGTGACACCTGTAATCCTGCTGGCCGCCGAGAAGGAATCGGCGCAAGTGACCGACTGGGCCGCCCGCATCGGCTGGGTCGTCGGCCTCGGCCTGTTCGTCGCGCTCGTCTACTGGCTGATGCGCGAGGGCTGGAAATGGCGCGGCACCCTCCAGGGCGACCTGCCCGAGCTGCCCACCGCGCCGGACGACCCCGGCCCGGCGAGACTGAGCATGAGCGGCCGCTACCACGGCTCCACCACCGCCGGTCAGTGGCTGGACCGCATCGTCGCCCGCGGCCTGGGCACCCGCAGCCGGGCCGAGCTGACCCTGACCGACGCGGGAGTCGACGTCGTACGGCCCGGCGCCACGGACTTCTTCGTCCCGGCCGCCGCGCTGCGCGAGGCCCGGCTCGACAAGGGCATCGCGGGCAAGGTGCTCACCGAGGGCGGCCTGCTGGTCCTGACCTGGCAGCACGGCGAGAAGCTGATCGACTCCGGCTTCCGCTCCGACCACGCGGCCGAGCACAACGAGTGGGTCGAGACCCTGACCGACATGATCAACAAGAGGGAAACGGAAGGCGCGCGATGACGACCTCCACCAGGGGAACCGCCAAGGTTCCCGCAGTACTCGTCCTGGAGGACGGCCGGATCTTCCGCGGCCGCGCCTACGGGGCCGTGGGGGAGACCTTCGGCGAGGCCGTCTTCTCCACCGGCATGACCGGCTACCAGGAGACCCTGACCGACCCGTCCTACGCCCGGCAGATCGTGGTGGCGACCGCCCCGCAGATCGGCAACACCGGCTGGAACGACGAGGACGACGAGTCCCGCCGCATCTGGGTCTCCGGCTACGTCGTGCGCGACCCCGCGCGGGTGCCGTCCAACTGGCGCTCCCGGCGCTCCCTGGACGACGAGCTGGCCCGCCAGGACATCGTCGGCATCTCCGGCATCGACACCCGCGCCCTCACCCGCCACCTGCGCGAGCGCGGCTCCATGCGGGCCGGCGTCTTCTCCGGCGAGGCGCTCGCCGACGACGCCGGGCTCCTCGCCCGGGTGCGGGAGCAGCCGCAGATGAAGGGCGCCAGCCTCTTCGAGGAGGTCGCCACCCAGGAGGCGTACGTCGTCCCCGCGCTCGGCCCCGACGGCGCGGCCGTCCCGGTCGGAAGCGCGAAGTTCACCGTCGCCGCGATCGACCTCGGCATCAAGGGCATGACCCCGCACCGGATGGCCGAGCGCGGCATCGAGGTGCACGTCCTGCCGGCCACCGCGACCGTCGAGGACATCTACGCGGTCCAGCCGGACGGCGTGTTCTTCTCCAACGGCCCCGGCGACCCCGCCGCCGCCGACCACCCGGTCGCCCTCATGCGCGGCGTCCTGGAGCGCGGCACCCCGCTGTTCGGCATCTGCTTCGGCAACCAGATCCTGGGCCGCGCCCTCGGCTTCGGCACCTTCAAGCTGAAGTACGGCCACCGCGGCATCAACCAGCCGGTGCAGGACCGTACGACCGGCAAGGTCGAGGTCACCGCGCACAACCACGGCTTCGCCGTCGACGCCCCGCTGGACCAGGTCTCCGACACCCCCTTCGGGCGCGCCGAGGTCTCCCACGTCTGCCTCAACGACAACGTGGTGGAGGGGCTCCAACTCCTCGACAAGCCGGCCTTCAGCGTGCAGTACCACCCCGAAGCGGCCGCCGGCCCGCACGACGCCGCCTACCTGTTCGACCGCTTCACGTCTCTGATGGAGGGCCAGCGTGCCTAAGCGCACCGATATCCAGTCCGTCCTGGTCATCGGCTCCGGCCCGATCGTCATCGGCCAGGCCGCCGAGTTCGACTACTCCGGCACCCAGGCGTGCCGCGTGCTCAAGGCCGAGGGCCTGCGCGTCATCCTGGTCAACTCCAACCCGGCGACGATCATGACCGACCCGGAGATCGCCGACGCCACCTACGTCGAGCCGATCACCCCCGAGTTCGTCGAGAAGATCATCGCCAAGGAGCGGCCCGACGCGCTGCTGCCCACCCTGGGCGGCCAGACGGCCCTGAACACCGCGATCTCCATGCACGAGCAGGGCGTGCTGGAGAAGTACGGCGTCGAGCTGATCGGCGCCAACGTGACGGCGATCCACAAGGGCGAGGACCGCGACCTGTTCAAGGGCGTCGTCGAAGAGGTCCGCAAGAAGATCGGCCACGGCGAGTCCGCCCGCTCCTACATCTGCCACTCGATGGACGACGTCCTGGCCGGCGTCGAGGCGCTCGGCGGCTACCCGGTCGTGGTCCGCCCCTCCTTCACCATGGGCGGCGCCGGCTCCGGCTTCGCCCACGACGAGGCGGAGCTGCGCCGCATCGCCGGCCAGGGCCTCACCCTCTCGCCGACCACCGAGGTGCTCCTGGAGGAGTCCATCCTCGGCTGGAAGGAGTACGAGCTGGAGCTGATGCGCGACAAGAACGACAACGTCGTGGTCGTCTGCTCCATCGAGAACTTCGACCCCATGGGCGTGCACACCGGCGACTCGATCACGGTCGCGCCCGCCATGACGCTGACCGACCGCGAGTACCAGGTGCTGCGCGACGTCGGCATCGCGATCATCCGCGAGGTCGGCGTCGACACCGGCGGCTGCAACATCCAGTTCGCGGTGAACCCCGAGGACGGCCGCGTGATCGTCATCGAGATGAACCCGCGCGTCTCGCGTTCCTCGGCGCTCGCCTCCAAGGCGACCGGCTTCCCGATCGCCAAGATCGCCGCCAAGCTGGCCGTCGGCTACACGCTGGACGAGATCCCCAACGACATCACGCGGGAGACCCCGGCCTCCTTCGAGCCGACCCTCGACTACGTGGTGGTCAAGGCGCCGCGGTTCGCCTTCGAGAAGTTCCCGAGCGCGGACTCGACGCTGACCACCACCATGAAGTCGGTCGGCGAGGCGATGGCCATCGGCCGCAACTTCACCGAGGCGTTCCAGAAGGCGCTGCGCTCCCTGGAGAAGAAGGGCAGCCAGTTCACCTTCGTCGGCGACAGCGGCGACAAGCAGGAGCTCCTTGAGGCGTCCGTCCGGCCCACCGACGGCCGGATCAACACCGTCATGCGGGCCATCCGCGCGGGTGCCACGCCGCAGGAGATCTTCGACTACACCAAGATCGACCCCTGGTTCGTCGACCAGCTCTTCCTGATCAAGGAGACCGCCGACGAGCTCGCCGAGGCGCCCGAGCTGACCGCCGGCCTGCTCGCCGAGGCCAAGCGGCACGGCTTCTCCGACCAGCAGATCGGCGAGATCCGCGGCCTGCGCGAGGACGTCGTCCGCGAGGTGCGGCACGCGCTCGGCATCCGCCCGGTCTACAAGACGGTCGACACCTGCGCCGCCGAGTTCGCCGCGCGGACGCCGTACTTCTACTCCTCCTACGACGAGGAGAGCGAGGTCGCGCCGCGCGAGAAGCCGGCCGTCATCATCCTGGGCTCCGGGCCGAACCGCATCGGCCAGGGCATCGAGTTCGACTACTCCTGCGTGCACGCCTCCTTCGCGCTGAGCGACGCCGGGTACGAGACCGTGATGGTCAACTGCAACCCGGAGACCGTCTCCACCGACTACGACACCTCCGACCGGCTCTACTTCGAGCCGCTCACCCTGGAGGACGTCCTGGAGATCGTCCACGCGGAAGCGCAGGCCGGGCCGATCGCCGGCGTGATCGTCCAGCTCGGCGGCCAGACCCCGCTGGGCCTGGCGCAGGCACTCAAGGACAACGGCGTGCCGGTCGTCGGCACCCCGCCCGAGGCGATCCACGCCGCCGAGGACCGCGGCGCCTTCGGCCGGGTGCTGGCCGAGGCGGGCCTGCCCGCCCCCAAGCACGGCACCGCCACCACCTTCGCCGGCGCCAAGGCCATCGCCGACGAGATCGGCTACCCGGTCCTGGTCCGCCCCTCCTACGTGCTCGGCGGCCGCGGCATGGAGATCGTCTACGACGAGACCCGCCTCGAGTCCTACATCGCCGAGTCGACGGAGATCAGCCCGTCCCGCCCGGTCCTGGTCGACCGGTTCCTGGACGACGCGATCGAGATCGACGTGGACGCCCTGTACGACGGCGAGGAGCTGTACCTCGGCGGCGTCATGGAGCACATCGAGGAGGCCGGCATCCACTCCGGCGACTCGGCGTGCGCCCTGCCCCCGATCACGCTGGGCGGCTTCGACATCAAGCGGCTGCGCGCCTCCACCGAGGCCATCGCCGCGGGCGTCGGCGTACGCGGCCTGATCAACATCCAGTTCGCGCTGGCCGGGGACATCCTCTACGTCCTGGAGGCCAACCCGCGCGCCTCGCGCACCGTGCCCTTCACCTCGAAGGCGACCGCGGTGCCGCTCGCGAAGGCCGCCGCCCGCATCTCGCTCGGCGCGACCGTCGCCGAACTGCGCGCCGAGGGCCTGCTGCCGGCCACCGGCGACGGCGGCGAGCTGCCGCTGGACGCGCCGATCTCCGTCAAGGAGGCCGTGATGCCGTGGTCCCGCTTCCGGGACATCCAGGGCCGCGGCGTGGACACCGTGCTCGGCCCGGAGATGCGCTCCACCGGCGAGGTCATGGGCATCGACTCCGTCTTCGGCACGGCGTACGCCAAGTCGCAGGCCGGCGCGTACGGGCCGCTGCCGACCAAGGGACGGGCGTTCATCTCGGTGGCCAACCGGGACAAGCGCTCGATGATCTTCCCGGCCCGTGAGCTGGTCGCCCACGGCTTCGAGCTGATGGCCACCTCCGGCACCGCCGAGGTGCTGCGCCGCAACGGCATCAGCGCCACGGTGGTCCGCAAGCAGTCCGAGGGCACCGGCCCGAACGGCGAGAAGACCATCGTCCAGCTCATCCACGACGGCGAGGTCGACCTCATCGTCAACACCCCGTACGGCACCGGCGGCCGCCTGGACGGCTACGACATCCGTACGGCGGCGGTGGCGCGGTCCGTGCCCTGCCTGACCACGGTCCAGGCGCTCGCCGCCGCGGTGCAGGGCATCGACGCCCTCAACCACGGCGACGTGGGGGTCCGATCACTCCAGGAACACGCGGAATTCCTGACCGCGGCCCGCGACTAGCAGCCCCGAGGGGGACACCGGAAACGGTGTCCCCCTCTTCATGAGGCTTCATGAGGAAACCCATGTACCCGTACTTCTTCCGGCTCGTCTTCCGGCGCATGGACGCCGAACGCGCCCACCATCTGGCCTTCCGCTGGATCCGGCTCGCCGCCCGGGTCCCGGTGCTGCGCACCCTCGTCGCGGCCGTGCTCGCCCCGCGCCACAAGGAGCTGCGCACCGAGGCGCTGGGCCTGCGCATGCACGGCCCCTTCGGCCTCGCGGCCGGCTTCGACAAGAACGCCGTCGCGATCGACGGCATGGCGATGCTCGGCTTCGACCACGTGGAGATCGGCACCGTCACCGGCGAACCGCAGCCCGGCAACCCGAAGCGGCGGCTGTTCCGCCTGGTCGCCGACCGGGCGCTGATCAACCGCATGGGCTTCAACAACGACGGCTCCCGGGCCGTCGCCGCCCGCCTGGCATCCCGTACGCCGGTCTTCCGCACGGTCGTCGGCGTCAACATCGGCAAGACCAAGGTCGTCCCCGAGGAGGAGGCGGCCGGCGACTACGTGAAGTCCGCCGAGCGCCTCGCGCCGTACGCCGACTACCTGGTCGTCAACGTGTCGTCGCCGAACACGCCCGGCCTGCGCAACCTCCAGGCGACCGAGGCGCTGCGGCCGCTGCTCACCGCCGTCCGCGAGGCCGCCGACCGCGCGGTGACCACCCGCCGGGTGCCGCTCCTGGTCAAGATCGCGCCCGACCTCGCGGACGCGGACGTCGACGCGGTCGCCGACCTCGCCGTGGAACTCGGCCTGGACGGCATCATCGCGACCAACACCACCATCGCCCGCGAGGGCCTCGGCCTGACCAGCGCACCGGAGCTCGTCCAGGAGACCGGCGGCCTGTCCGGCGCCCCCCTCAAGGCGCGCTCCCTGGAAGTGCTGCGCCGCCTGTACGCGCGGGTGGGCGACCGGATCACCCTGGTCGGGGTGGGCGGCATCGAGACCGCCGAGGACGCCTGGCAGCGCATCCTCGCCGGGGCCACCCTGGTGCAGGGCTACAGCGCGTTCATCTACCAGGGCCCGTTCTGGGGCCGCGCCATCCACCGGGGCCTGGCCGCACGCCTGCGGCAGAGCCCGTACGCCACCCTCGCCGACGCGGTCGGCGCCGACGTCGAGGAGACCGCATGACCGAGCCTTTCGGCGCCCGGCTGCGCCGTGCGATGGACGAACGCGGCCCGCTGTGCGTGGGCATCGACCCGCACGCCTCCCTGCTCGCCGAGTGGGGCCTGAACGACGACGTGGCCGGCCTGGAGCGGTTCAGCCGCACGGTGGTGGAGGCGCTGGCCGACCGGATCGCCGTCTTCAAGCCGCAGAGCGCCTTCTTCGAGCGGTTCGGCTCGCGCGGCGTCGCCGTCCTGGAGAAGTCCGTCGAGACCGCCCGGGCGGCCGGCGCGCTGGTCGTCATGGACGCCAAGCGCGGCGACATCGGCTCCACCATGGCCGCGTACGCCGAGTCGTTCCTGCACCCGGACGCCCCGCTGTTCTCGGACGCGCTGACGGTCTCGCCCTACCTCGGCTACGGGTCGCTGAAGCCGGCCGTCGACATGGCGCGCGAGAACGGCACGGGCCTGTTCGTACTGGCGCTCACCTCCAACCCGGAGGGCGCCGAGGTCCAGCACGCGGTCCGCGGCGACGGCCGCAGCGTCGGTGCGACGATGCTGGCCCACCTCGCCGAGGAGAACGCGGGGCAGACTCCCCTCGGCTCGTTCGGCGCGGTGGTCGGCGCCACCCTGGGCGACCTCTCGTCGTACGACCTGGACATGGGCGGTCCGCTGCTGGCGCCCGGCATCGGCGCGCAGGGCGCCACCCCGGCGGACCTTCCCGGGGTCTTCGGCGCGGTGCTGCGCAACGTGGTGCCGAACGTCAGCCGGGGTGTCCTTCGTCACGGCCCCGACGCCGGGGCGCTGCGCGCGTCCGCGGACCGGTTCGCCGAGGAGATCCGGGCCGCGGTGGCCTCAGTGTGACTCTCGCCGCATTCCTGGTGCTCGCCGAACGGCCTCGCCGGGCGGGCTCCGGGGCCGCTCGGGCCTGGATACATCCTCAAATCCGAGGCAGTATGTCTTAAATGTCCGTCCTCGCAGAGGCTGACCAGGACTTTTCCGCTGTTCTCGCTGACTCCGGCGGCCTTGACCGCTAGTCTCCGGGAAGAGTCAACGGGCAAGCGTGTTGCTCGTAGCTCCCCTGGTGTGGGGCGACTAGGTTCCTCACCGGTCCGTATCCGACAGTTCGACATCCGAGGTGACGTAGGCGTGGCTCTTCCGCCCCTTACCCCTGAACAGCGCGCAGCCGCGCTCGAAAAGGCCGCCGCGGCTCGCCGGGAGCGGGCCGAGGTCAAGAATCGACTCAAGCACTCCGGCGCCTCCCTCCACGAGGTCATCAAGCAGGGCCAGGAGAACGACGTCATCGGCAAGATGAAGGTCTCCGCCCTCCTCGAGTCCCTGCCGGGCGTGGGCAAGGTCCGCGCCAAGCAGATCATGGAGCGACTGGGCATCTCCGAGAGCCGCCGGGTGCGTGGCCTCGGCTCCAACCAGATCGCCTCCCTGGAGCGCGAGTTCGGCAGCACCGGCAACTGAGTCCGGACCACCCCGGTATTGCTGGAATAATCGCCGCATGGCTGCAACACCCCGGGGGACGACCCCCGTACCCCCGGAATCACGTCCGCGGCTGACCGTGCTCTCCGGCCCCTCGGGGGTCGGCAAGAGCACGGTCGTCGCTCATATGCGCAAGGAACACCCCGAGGTCTGGCTCTCGGTGTCGGCGACGACCCGCAAGCCGCGCCCTGGTGAGCGGCACGGCGTCCACTACTTCTTCGTCACGGACGACGAGATGGACAAGCTGATCGCCAACGGTGAACTGCTGGAGTGGGCCGAGTTCGCGGGCAACCGGTACGGCACGCCGCGCGCGGCCGTGCTGGAACGGCTGGACGCGGGGGAGCCGGTGCTCCTGGAGATCGACCTCCAGGGTGCCCGGCAGGTCCGCGACTCCATGCCGGAGGCCCAGCTGGTGTTCCTCGCCCCGCCCTCCTGGGAGGAACTGGTGCGCAGGCTCACCGGCCGGGGCACCGAGCCGCCCGAGGTGATCGAGCGCCGGCTCGAGGCCGCGAAGACCGAACTGGCGGCCGAGCCGGAGTTCGACAGCACCCTGGTCAACACCTCCGTCGAGGACGTGGCGCGCGAGCTGCTAGCCTTGACCAATGGCGTGTGATCGTTACGGTCACCGACCCTGATTCTTTCCCATCCATCGGAAGGTAGAGCGTGTCCTCTTCCATCTCCGCGCCCGAGGGCATCATCAACCCGCCGATCGACGAGCTCCTCGAGGCCACGGACTCGAAGTACAGCCTCGTGATCTACGCGGCCAAGCGGGCCCGCCAGATCAACGCGTACTACTCGCAGCTCGGCGAGGGCCTCCTCGAGTACGTCGGTCCCCTCGTCGACACCCACGTCCACGAGAAGCCGCTCTCGATCGCGCTGCGCGAGATCAACGCGGGGCTGCTGACGTCCGAGGCCGTCGAGGGCCCGGCGCAGTAACTGCAGACCAGTAGTATTTTCAGCCTTTGGCTGAGTTATCCACAGGCCCGGCGGCGCGACCGCCGGGCTTGTGGTGTGTGATGGGGCCAGACGTTCTTCAAGGTCGGGAGAGACGGTGGACAAGCCCAAGGTCGTGCTGGGGGTCAGCGGCGGCATCGCCGCGTACAAGGCCGGCGAGCTGCTGCGCCGGTTCACCGAGTCGGGACACGACGTCCGGGTGGTGCCCACCGCCGCCGCGCTGCACTTCGTCGGCGCCGCCACCTGGTCCGCCCTGTCCGGCAACCCGGTCTCCACCGAGGTGTGGGACGACGTCCACCAGGTCCCGCACGTCCGCATCGGGCAGCGGGCCGACCTGGTCGTGGTCGCCCCGGCCACCGCGGACCTGCTCGCCAAGGCCGCCCACGGCCTCGCCGACGACCTGCTGACCAACACGCTGCTCACCGCCCGCTGCCCGGTCGTCTTCGCCCCCGCCATGCACACCGAGATGTGGGAGCACCCGGCCACCCGGGAGAACGTGGCGACGCTGCGCCGCCGCGGCGCCGTCGTCATCGAACCGGCCGTCGGCCGCCTCACCGGCGTCGACACCGGCAAGGGCCGCTTCCCCGACCCGGCCGAGATCTACGAGCTGTGCCGCCGGGTCCTCGCCCGCGGCACGACCGCGCCCGACCTGGCCGGCCGGCATGTCGTCGTCAGCGCCGGCGGCACCCGCGAGCCGCTCGACCCGGTCCGCTTCCTCGGCAACCGCTCCTCCGGCAAACAGGGCTACGCCCTCGCCCGCACGGCCGCCGCCCGCGGCGCCCGGGTGACGCTGCTCTCGGCGAACGCGGCGCTGCCCGCCCCGGCCGGGGTGGACGTGGTCGCCGTCGGGACGGCCGTGGAACTGCGCGCGGCGGTGCTGGCCGCCCTGCCGGACGCCGACGCGGTGGTGATGGCGGCGGCGGTCGCCGACTTCCGCCCCGCGGTCTACGCGACCGGCAAGATCAAGAAGAAGGACGGCCAGCAGCCCGAGCCCCTCGCCCTGGTGCGGAATCCGGACATCCTCGCGGAGATCTCGGCCGGCCGCGCCCGCCCCGGACAGGTGATCGTCGGCTTCGCCGCCGAGACGGACGACGTGCTGGCCAACGGGCGCGCCAAGCTGAAACGCAAGGGCTGCGACCTCCTCGTGGTGAACGAGGTGGGGGAGCGCAAGACGTTCGGTGCCGAGGAGAACGAGGCCGTGGTGCTCGGCGCCGACGGCACCGAGATACCCGTACCGCACGGGCCGAAGGAAGCCCTGGCCGACACCGTGTGGGACCTGGTGGCCGGGCGGCTCGCCTGATGTCTCGATCACCCTCGGACACGCGTGTACCTCGCACATTCGTGCGTGGCGGCCCTGGCCAAGAGCGCGGGTCTTCGGTCAGAATGCGCGTGCCGCAGGTCACAGCCTTCTTGAGAGTCGAGACGGGTGGGCCCGCGGCCGAGTGCGACCGATAAACTGTTCACGGACGTCGCCGGGTGCAGCTCCCCGTGCCGTCCGACCATGATCAGCCAGCAGCCGCTGCAACCCCAGGGAGCGTTGTGTCCCGTCGCCTGTTCACCTCGGAGTCCGTGACCGAGGGCCACCCCGACAAGATCGCTGACCAGATCAGTGACACCATTCTCGACGCGCTTCTGCGCGAGGACCCGTCGTCCCGGGTCGCCGTCGAAACCCTGATCACCACCGGCCTGGTGCACGTGGCCGGCGAGGTCACCACCAAGGCCTACGTCGACATCGCCACCCTGGTGCGCGGCAAGATCCTGGAGATCGGCTACGACTCCTCCAAGAAGGGCTTCGACGGGGCCTCCTGCGGCGTCTCGGTCTCCATCGGCGCGCAGTCGCCGGACATCGCGCAGGGCGTCGACACCGCCTACGAGAACCGGGTCGAAGGTGACGAGGACGAGCTGGACCGGCAGGGCGCCGGCGACCAGGGCCTGATGTTCGGCTACGCCTCCGACGAGACGCCGACCCTCATGCCGCTGCCGGTCTTCCTGGCCCACCGCCTCTCCAAGCGCCTGTCCGACGTGCGCAAGAACGGCACGATCCCCTACCTGCGCCCCGACGGCAAGACGCAGGTCACCATCGAGTACGACGGCGACAAGGCGGTCCGCCTCGACACGGTCGTGGTCTCCTCGCAGCACGCCTCCGACATCGACCTGGAGTCGCTGCTCGCCCCCGACATCCGCGAGTTCGTCGTGGAGCCGGAGCTGAAGGCGCTGCTCGACGACGGCATCAAGCTCGACACCGAGAACTACCGCCTGCTGGTCAACCCCACCGGCCGCTTCGAGATCGGCGGCCCGATGGGCGACGCCGGCCTGACCGGTCGCAAGATCATCATCGACACCTACGGCGGCATGGCCCGGCACGGCGGCGGCGCCTTCTCCGGCAAGGACCCGTCCAAGGTCGACCGCTCCGCCGCCTACGCGATGCGCTGGGTCGCCAAGAACGTGGTCGCCGCGGGCCTCGCCTCCCGCTGCGAGGTCCAGGTCGCCTACGCCATCGGCAAGGCCGAGCCGGTCGGCCTGTTCGTGGAGACCTTCGGCACCGCCAAGATCGACCACGAGAAGATCGAGAAGGCGATCGACGAGGTCTTCGACCTCCGCCCGGCCGCCATCATCCGCGACCTCGACCTGCTCCGCCCGATCTACGCCCAGACCGCGGCGTACGGCCACTTCGGCCGCGAGCTCGACGACTTCACCTGGGAGCGCACCGACCGGGTGGAGGCTCTGCGGCAGGCCACGGGCCTGTAGGTCCACCGATCCATCGACTGCTACGAGGCCCGGCGGCCCCTTGGGACGCCGGGCCTCGGCCTGTCCCGTACCAGCGGCCGGACTCCGCCCGTTGTCAGTGGGCTTTGGTAAGAATGCAGGTGTGAGCAGCGAGAACGAGCAGGCAGGCGGGGGCGGGGACGGGGCGCCGCCTGAGCAGCTCGCGCTCATTCGGGAGAGTGTGCGCAAGGCCGCTGTGCCGCGGGCCAAGCCGCGGACCTGGCGGGGCGCCGCGCTCGCCGAGGAGTTGCCGGTCGCGCGGGTGCTGGTCGACAAGGGCGTGCTGCATCTGGACCGGTATTTCGACTACGCCGTGCCGGCGGAACTGGACGCGGAGGCGCAGCCGGGCGTGCGGGTGCGGGTGCGGTTCGGGGCCGGACGGGGGCGGGTCCGGGACGGGCGGCGGGAGGGCGGGGGGCTCATCGACGGGTTCCTGGTCGAGCGGCGGGCCGAGTCCGACTACGCCGGGCCGCTGGCCGCGCTGGCCCAGGTGGTCTCGCCCGAGCCGGTGCTCGATGCCGAACTGCTGGCGCTGACCCGTGCCGTCGCCGACCGGTACGCGGGCAGCCTCGCGGACGTCCTCCAGCTGGCCGTGCCGCCGCGCAACGCGCGGGCCGAGCGGCGGGCGTCCCCCGAGCCGCTGCCGCCGCCGCCCGCCCCGGCGGCGGGCTCCTGGGAGCGGTACGCGCAGGGGCCGGCGTTCGTGGCGGCACTGGCCTCGGGAGGCGCGCCGCGCGCCGTGTGGAACGCGCTGCCGGGGCCGGAGTGGAGCGAGGAACTGGCCCGGGCCGTGGCGGCGACGCTGGCCTCCGGGCGGGGCGCGCTCGTCGTGCTGCCGGACGGGCGGACGGTCGCCCGGCTGGACACGGCGCTGCGAGACGTGCTCGGCGAGGGGCGGCACGCGGTGCTCACCGCCGACGCCGGGCCCGAGAAGCGGTACGGGCAGTGGCTGGCGGTGCGGCGGGGCGCCGTACGGGCGGTGATCGGGACCCGCGCGGCCATGTTCGCCCCGGTCCGGGAACTGGGGCTGGTCGCCCTGTGGGACGACGGCGACGACAGCCACAGCGAGCAGCACGCCCCGCAGCCGCACGCGCGGGAGGTGCTGCTGCTGCGGGCGGCCCAGGACAGGTGCGCCTTCCTGCTGGGCGGCTGGAGCTGCACCGTGGAGGCCGCTCAGCTGGTGGAGAGCGGCTGGGCGCGGCCGCTGGTCGCCACCCGCGAGCGGGTCCGGGCCGCCGCTCCGCTGGTGCGCACCGTCGGGGACGGCGACCTGGCCCGGGACGAGGCCGCCCGGGCCGCCCGGCTGCCGAGCCTCGCCTGGCAGGCCGTCCGGGACGGACTGCGGCAGGGTCCGGTACTGGTGCAGGTGCCCCGGCGCGGCTACGTGCCCCGGCTGGCGTGTGCCGTGTGCCGGGCGCCGGCCCGGTGCCGGCACTGCGCCGGGCCGTTGGAGGGGCCGGAGGCCGGGGCGGCGTTGCGCTGCGGCTGGTGCGGGCGCGAGGAAGGCGGGTGGCACTGCCCGGAGTGCGGGGCGTTCCGGCTGCGCGCCCAGGTGGTGGGGGCCCGGCGGACCGCGGAGGAACTGGGGCGGGCCTTCCCCGCCGTACCGGTGCGGACCTCCGGGCGGGAACATGTGCTGGACACGGTCCCCGGGTCGCCCGCGCTGGTCGTCAGCACCCCGGGTGCCGAGCCCGTCGCCGAGGGCGGGTACGCGGCGGCGCTGCTGCTGGACGGCTGGGCCATGCTCGGGCGGCCCGACCTGCGGGCCGGTGAGGACGCGCTGCGGCGCTGGATCGCGGCCGCCGCGCTGGTGCGGCCGCAGCCGGCCGGCGGGACCGTGGTCGTGGTCGCCGAGCCGACACTGCGGCCGGTGCAGGCGCTGGTGCGGTGGGACCCGGTCGGGCACGCGGTACGGGAGCTGGGCGAGCGGGCCGAACTGGGGTTCCCGCCGGTGTCGCGGATGGCCGCCGTCTCCGGGCCGCCGGAGGCCGTGGCGGAGTTCCTCGGCACGGTGGAACTGCCGGACGAGGCGGAGGTGCTGGGCCCCGTTCCGATGCCGGTCACCGCCGCGGGCCGGGCCCGGCGGCCGGGTGCGCCGCCACCGGGGGAGCACTGGGACCGGGCGCTGGTCCGGGTGCCGCCCGGCCGCGGGGCGGCGCTCACCTCGGCACTGAAGACCGCGCAGGCGGCTCGGATGGCGCGCGGGGGCGGCGGCAGTGCTGGTGGCAGTGCTGGGGTGGTGCGGGTACGGGTCGATCCGCCCGACATCGGGTGAGGCGGCGTCCGGCCGGTGCCGCGGGGCGAGGCGCGTTCTTCCCGAGAACGACGGCTGCCCTCCCGGGAGGAGACGGGAGGGCAGAGCGCGGGGGCGGTGCGCCGGTCAGCCGTTGCGCGGGCCGGGGAAGGCCGTCGGCCGGGCGTCCTCGCGCAGGGCGGAGCTGCCCGCCGTGGGCTGGGTCGGCATGGAGCGGGCGGCGGGGACCGTGGGGACCGGGGAGATGCCCGCCCCCACGTTCACCGTGCGGGAGCCCGGGGTCTCCGGGGTGTGCTCGGACTCCGGCGGGGCGGCCTGGGCCGCGCGGCGCGCGCCGTACCGGCGGTGCACCGCCTGCTTGGTGACTCCGAGGGCGGAGCCCACCGCGTCCCACGAGAAGCCGAGCGAGCGGTCGAAGTCCACGGCGGCCGTGACCAGGGTCTCGACGCTGTCCCGCAGCTCCTGGGCGAGACGGACCGTCGGCGCGGGAGCGCGCCCGTAGACGACGAAGCCGGTGGAGGGACCGGAGCGGCGCGGGCGGTAGACGTTGCCCAACTGGGCGGTGAGCGTGCGCAGCGCGTCCACCTGCCGGCGGACCCGCTCGATGTCCCGCACCAGCAGGTGCAGGCTGGCCCGAGCCTGGGCGTCGTGAGTTGCGTGGTCGGCCATGAACAAGCCTCTCGAACCGGCGTTGAAAGGAATGGGCCCGTCCGGGGGCCCGTGGTCAACTCTTTCTTGACAACGCGAGACCGGTCCCTGGGTCACGGGGTGGGGCGTGGGGGGTTCTTGTGTGCGCCCCCTCGGCCTTCGGGAGTGTTCCCACCCGCGCGCCGCCCGTCGCGAGCGGGGTTCGGCGCGGTCGGCGGCTGCCGGGTGGCGGGTGGTGGACTCGTAGACTGGTGCGCTGCCCGCCCACCGTCCCCGCCCGAGAGGCCCGTCCCACCCATGAAGCTGGTCTTCGCCGGTACCCCCGAGGTCGCCGTTCCCGCCCTGGACGCCCTGATCGCCTCCGGGCGGCACCAGGTGGCCGCCGTCGTCACCCGGCCCGACGCGCCGGCCGGGCGCGGGCGCCGGCTGGTCGCCTCCCCGGTGGCCGAGCGGGCCGAGGAGGCCGGGATCGAGGTGCTGAAGCCGGCCCGGCCGCGCGACCCGGAGTTCCTGGAGCGGCTGCGGGAGATCGCGCCCGACTGCTGTCCCGTCGTCGCCTACGGTGCCCTGCTGCCCCGGGTCGCCCTCGACGTCCCGGTCCACGGCTGGGTCAATCTGCACTTCTCGCTGCTGCCCGCCTGGCGCGGGGCCGCGCCCGTGCAGCACGCCGTGCTGGCGGGCGACGAGATCACGGGTGCCTCGACCTTCCTGATCGAGGAGGGGCTGGACTCCGGTCCGGTGTACGGGACGCTCACCGAGACGGTCCGGCCCACCGACACCAGCGGCGACCTGCTGACCCGGCTCGCCCTCGCCGGCGCCGGCCTGCTCGCCGCGACCATGGACGGCATCGAGGACGGCACCCTGAAGGCCGTACCGCAGCCCGCCGACGGGGTCTCCCTCGCCCCGAAGCTCACCGTGGCGGACGCCCACGTCGACTGGGCCGCGCCCGCGCTGCGCGTCGACCGGGTGGTGCGCGGCTGCACCCCGGCGCCCGGCGCCTGGACCACGTTCCGCGGTGAGCGGCTCAAGCTGGTGCAGGCCGTGCCGGTCGCCGAGCGGACCGACCTGGCCCCCGGGCAGCTGGCCGTCGGCAAGAACAACGTGCACGTCGGTACCGGCTCGTACGCCGTCGAACTGCTCTGGGTGCAGGCGCAGGGCAAGAAGCCGATGCGGGCGGCGGACTGGGCCCGCGGGGCGCGGATCGGCGACGGGGAGCGGCTGGGCGGCTGACGTCCGGGACGGGCCTGGGCCGACGTAGGCTGGCGGGAGTATCTCTTCCCATCTCCGGAGCACCTTTTTCGTGAGCGAGCAGCCTCGTCGTCCCCGCAAGCCCGGCAAGCCCTACCGGCGGCCCAAGAAGGACCCCGTCCGCATCCTCGCCTTCGAGGCGCTGCGGGCCGTGGACGAGCGGGACGCCTACGCCAACCTGGTCCTGCCGCCGCTGCTGCGCAAGGCCCGGGAGGCGGACGACTTCGACGCGCGGGACGCGGCGCTCGCCACCGAGCTGGTGTACGGGACGCTGCGGCGGCAGGGGACGTACGACGCCGTCATCGCCGAGTGCGTCGACCGGCCGTTGCGCGAGGTCGATCCGCCGGTGCTGGATGTGCTGAGCCTCGGGGCGCACCAGTTGCTGGGGACGCGGATTCCCAGCCACGCGGCGGTGTCCGCCTCCGTGGAGCTGGCGCGGGTCGTGCTCGGGGACGGGCGGGCCAAGTTCGTCAACGCCGTGCTGCGCAAGGTCGCCCGGGACGATCTGAACGGGTGGATCGAGAAGGTCGCGCCGCCCTACGACGACGATCCCGAGGACCACCTCGCCGTCGTGCACTCGCATCCGCGCTGGGTGGTCTCCGCGCTGTGGGACTCCCTCGGTGGCCCCCGGGCCGGCATCGAGGAGCTGCTGGCCGCCGACAACGAGCGGCCCGAGGTGACGCTGGTCGCCCGGCCCGGCCGGGCCACGACGGAGGAACTGCTCGGCGTGGACGCCGCCGTGGCGGGGCGCTGGTCGCCGTATGCCGTGCGGCTGGCCGAGGGCGGGGAGCCCGGGGCCGTCGAGGCCGTGCGGGACGGGCGGGCCGGGGTGCAGGACGAGGGCAGTCAGCTCGTCGCCCTCGCCGTGGCCAACGCGCCGCTGGCGGGGCCCGACCGGCGGTGGCTGGACGGGTGCGCGGGGCCCGGCGGCAAGGCCGCGCTGCTGGCCGCGCTGGCCGCCGAGCGCGGCGCGTTCCTGCTGGCCTCCGAGAAGCAGCCGCACCGCGCCGGGCTGGTGGCCAAGGCGCTGGCCGGCAATCCGGGGCCGTACCAGGTGATCACCGCCGACGGGACGCAGCCCGCGTGGCGGCCCGGGAGCTTCGACCGGGTGCTCGTCGACGTGCCGTGCACCGGGCTCGGCGCCCTGCGGCGCCGTCCCGAGGCGCGCTGGCGGCGCCGGCCCGCGGACCTGGACGGGTTCGCGCCGCTCCAGCGCGGGCTGCTGCGCGGCGCGCTGGAGGCGGTGCGGGTCGGCGGGATCGTCGGCTACGCGACCTGCTCCCCGCACCTGGCCGAGACCCGGGCCGTCGTCGCCGACGTACTGAAGCAGGTGCCCGGTGCCGAACTGCTCGACGCCCGGCCGCTGCTGCCCGGCGTGCCGGAACTGGGCGAGGGACCGGACGTGCAGCTGTGGCCGCATCTGCACGGGACCGATGCGATGTATCTGGCGGTCATGCGGCGGACCGCTTGACGTTCGGACCGGGTGTCTCTGGGGGCGGGTGCCTGCCTCCGTGCCGGGGAACCCCGGCTTGACGGTCGGTGCGGCCGGGCTGGGGCACCGCGGCAGGCGCCTGCGCGCCGGGCGTCCGGGGGCAGTTGCCGCTGGGGCCGTTCGCGGGTCGGGTCGCGGTGCGGCCGGCACGTCCTCGGCTCCCCTGTCTGAACGAACAGGGGCGTGACCGTAGGGGGCCCGTCGGAACGCCCGGGGTCCGTCTCGGTGGGACCAGGTCCGTACCGGGGAGACCCGGCGGGGGCGGACATGGCAGGCTTGGGCCATGGCCGCGCAGATCAACCCCAGCATCCTGTCCGCCGACTTCTCCCGCCTCGCGGACGAGGCGAAGGCGGTGCAGGGAGCCGACTGGCTCCACGTCGACGTCATGGACAACCATTTCGTCCCCAACCTCACGCTCGGTGTGCCGGTCGTAGAGTCCCTCGCCCGTGCGACGGACACCCCGCTGGACTGCCACCTGATGATCGAGGCGCCCGATCGGTGGGCGCCCCAGTACGTCGAGGCGGGGGCCGGTTCGGTCACCTTCCACGCCGAGGCCGCCGCCGCCCCGGTGCGTCTGGCCCGCGAGATCCGGGCCAAGGGCGCCCGCGCCTCGATGGCGCTCAAGCCGGCGACGCCCGTCGAGCCGTACGAGGACCTGCTGCCCGAGCTGGACATGCTGCTGATCATGACGGTGGAGCCCGGCTTCGGCGGGCAGGCGTTCCTCGACATCATGCTGCCGAAGATCCGGCGGACCCGGGAGCTGATCGCCCGGCACGGACTCGAGATGTGGCTGCAAGTGGACGGCGGGGTCTCCGCGGCGACCATCGAGCGGTGCGCGGAGGCGGGCGCCGACGTCTTCGTGGCGGGCTCGGCCGTGTACGGTGCGTCGGACCCGGACGAAGCGGTGCGGGCGCTGCGCGCGCAGGCCGAGGGGGCGACCGCGGCGGCGTCCTGGGCGTGCGGCCACTGAGAAATGACCAGTACCGGCCAGTAGTGGCCAGTGCTGACGACTACTGAAGAACGAGAACGTGAACGGCTCCCGTCAGGGCTGATCAAGTGCGCCGTATCTGCGAGGATGAACGGCGAATCCAGAGTGTGAACAGCAGTGAGGAGAGCGCCGTGTCGGGTATGTCGGCGGGCCGCGCAGCCATGCGGATGGGACCCGCTGAGCTGGTCCAGGCGGCGGCCATGGCCCGCCGTTTCTACCTTGAGGGAAAGTCCAAGATCCAGATCGCGGAGGAGTTCGGCGTCAGCCGCTTCAAGGTGGCCAGGGTCCTGGAGACCGCCCTCGAACGGGACCTCGTACGCATCGAGATCCGGGTGCCAGCCGAGCTGGACGCCGAGCGCTCGGACGCGCTCCGCGCCCGCTACGGGCTGCGCCACGCGGTCGTCGTGGAGTCCCCGGCGGACGCGGAGGAGACCCCCGACCCCGAGAACCTGGGGGAGGTCGCCGCCGACCTGCTCGGCGAGCTGGTCAACGAGGGCGACGTACTGGGCCTGGCCTGGGGCCGCTCCACCATCCACATGGCGGCGGCCCTGGACCGGCTGCCGCCGTGCACGGTGGTGCAGCTGACCGGCGTGTACGACGCGGGGACCGCCGAGCGCGGCTCGGTGGAGGCGGTGCGCCGCGCCGCCCAGGTCTCCGGCGGCGACGCCCACCCCATCTACGCGCCGATGCTGCTCCCCGACGCGGCGACCGCCGAGGCACTGCGCCACCAGACCGGCATCGCGCGGGCCTTCGAGTACTTCGACAAGGTCACCGTCGCCTGCGTCTCCATCGGCTCCTGGGAGCCCGGCATCTCCACGGTGCACGACATGCTCAGCGACGAGGAGCGCGGCCACTACGCCTCGCTCGGCGTCGCCGCCGAGATGTCCGCGCACCTCTTCGACGCCGAGGGGCGCCGGGTCGGCCGGGACCTGGGGGAGCGGTGCATCACGGTCAAGGCCGACCAGCTCCGGCGTATCCCCGAGGTCGTGGCGATCGCCGGCGGACAGCGCAAGGCGGCGGCCATCGACGCGGTGCTGCGCTCCGGCCTGGTCACCAGCCTGGTGACGGACACCTCCGCCGCGGACTACCTGATGGCGGCCGGACCGGCCCCCCGGTCCGCGCTCAACCGGTCCGACCCGGACGGCATGTGACGCGGCATCAGAATGGAGCGGAGATGGCATCGGACCCGGCAGGCCGGATCGTGGTCGCGCTGGACCTCGACGGGGTCACCGACAAGGCCGGCCTGATGGACCGCTGCGCCCGCGTCCTCGGCCTGCCCGAGTGGTTCGGCCGCAACTGGGACGCCCTCGCGGACTCCCTGGCCGACCCCTCCGTCTGGCCCGAGGGCGCCGGCGAGCGGGGCCTGGTCCTGGTCGTGCAGAACTGGCGGGGCTACGCCGCGGCGCGGCCCGAGGAGTGGCAGGTCGCCGAGGAGGTGTTCGCCGAGGCCACCGACCGCGGCCCGGGGCTCTTCGTCACGCTGGGCTGACGGATCGACCGGCCTTGGAGGTTCCTCCCAGCCATACCCGGGCAGCCTGGACGTTCCGCCCGGGGCGCCCTCGGGTCCGGTCGTGAAAGAATGAAGTACGTGCTCTTTCCCCCTGGCTGACCTGTCCGGGGGCCACCTCTGATCGACTGGGATGTGCAGCACGTGCGTTTCCTCAACGACATCCAGCCCTCGTACGACCTGACGTACGACGACGTCTTCATGGTGCCGAGCCGCTCTGCCGTGGGCTCGCGGCAGGGCGTGGACCTCCGCTCCCCGGACGGCACGGGCACCACCATCCCGCTGGTCGTCGCCAACATGACCGCCATCGCCGGGCGCCGCATGGCCGAGACGGTGGCCCGGCGCGGCGGCCTCGTGGTCATCCCGCAGGACATCCCGATCGAGGTCGTCACCGACGTCGTGCGCTGGGTCAAGAGCCGCCACCACGTGCTGGACACCCCGATCGTGCTGGCCCCGCACCAGACCGTCGCCGACGCGCTCTCCCTGCTGCCCAAGCGCGCGCACAACGCCGGCGTGGTCGTGGACGAGGCGGGCCGGCCGGTCGGTGTGGTCACCGACAGCGACCTGAGCGGCGTGGACCGCTTCACCCAGCTCGAAGAGGTCATGTCCAAGGACCTGCTGCTGGTGGACGCGGACCTGGACCCGCGCGAGGCGTTCAACACCCTGGACGCCGCCAACCGGCGCTTCGCCCCCGCCGTCGGCCAGGACGGCCGGCTGGCCGGCATCCTCACCCGCAAGGGCGCGCTGCGCGCCACGCTCTACACCCCGGCCGTCGACGCGGCCGGCAAGCTGCGCGTCGCCGCCGCCGTCGGCATCAACGGCGACGTGGCGGGCAAGGCCAAGCAGCTGCTCGACGCGGGCGTGGACACCCTCGTCATCGACACCGCGCACGGCCACCAGGAGTCGATGATCAGCGCCGTCAAGCTGGTCCGCGACCTGGCTCCCCGGGTGCCGATCGTCGCGGGCAACATCGTCTCCGCCGAGGGCGTGCGCGACCTGATCGAGGCCGGCGCGGACATCATCAAGGTCGGTGTCGGACCCGGCGCCATGTGCACCACCCGCATGATGACCGGCGTCGGCCGGCCGCAGTTCTCCGCGGTACTGGAGTGCGCCGCCGAGGCGAAGAAGTACGGCAAGCACGTGTGGGCCGACGGCGGTGTCCGGCACCCCCGGGACGTGGCGATGGCGCTCGCGGCCGGCGCGTCCAACGTGATGATCGGCTCCTGGTTCGCCGGGACGTACGAGTCCCCGGGCGACCTCCAGCACGACGCGGGCGGCCGGGCCTACAAGGAGTCCTTCGGCATGGCCTCGGCCCGCGCGGTGCGCAACCGCACCTCGGAGGAGTCGGCGTACGACCGGGCCCGCAAGGGGCTGTTCGAAGAGGGCATCTCCACCTCCCGGATGTTCCTCGACCCGGCCCGTCCCGGCGTCGAGGACCTCATCGACTCGATCATCGCCGGCGTCCGCTCCTCCTGCACCTACGCCGGGGCCGACTCCCTGGAGGAGTTCGCCGAGCGGGCCGTCGTCGGCATCCAGAGCGCGGCCGGCTACGCCGAGGGCAAGCCGCTGCACGCCAGCTGGAGCTGAGCGGTCGGGTACGCGGTCCCATGCTGAACGATCTCGACGAACGCATCGTGCACGCCCTCGCCGAGGACGCCCGCCGCTCCTACGCGGACATCGGGCAACTGGTCGGCCTGTCCGCGCCCGCGGTGAAACGGCGGGTGGACCGGCTGCGCGCCACCGGCGCCATCACCGGGTTCACCGTCCGGGTCGACCCGGCGGCGCTCGGCTGGCGGACCGAGGGTTTCGTCGAGATCCACTGCCGCCGCAACACCTCGCCGGAGACCATCCGGCGAGGGCTGGAGCGCTACCCGGAAGTCGTCGCCGCCTCCACCGTCACCGGGGACGCGGACGCCGTCGCCCAGGTCCTCGCCGCCGACATGCGGCACTTCGAGCAGGTCCTGGAACGGATCGCCGGGGAGCCGTTCGTCGAGCGCACCAAGTCCGTCCTGGTGCTCTCCCCGCTGCTGCGGCGCTTCTCGTCGGCCGCGCCCGCCTGAGCCCGCCCGCGCCGGGGCCGGCGGCCGGCCGCGGGCAGCCGCCGTCCGCCTCGACGCAGAGGGTGAAAGCGAGGGCGAGGGCGCGAACCGGCGGTGTCCCACCGCAGCCGGGGCCGGGAAAAATCCCCGGCCCCGCCGGCCCGCCGCGACTACCATCGCTGCCATGACCTGGCGACATTGATCCACCCGTCGTGCCTCCCGAGGACCGCCTCGGCCGCCGTACCACCGGCGTCCGATCAGTCCTTTCGGGAAGGCCCCATGACTCTCTCACCCTCGCGGGCGCCCGCCGCCGGCCTCCGGCGGCTCGCTGCCACGCTGTACGGCTACGCGTTCCTCGACGACTTCGTGCTGCTGTACCCGGTGTACGCGCTGCTGTTCGCCGACACCGGTCTGTCGATCTGGCAGACGTCCTCGCTCTTCGCCCTGTGGTCGCTGACCGGGGTGCTGCTGGAGGTGCCGTCCGGCGCCTGGGCCGACGCGGTCTCCCGCCGACTGCTGCTGTGGCTCGGACCGCTGCTCACCTCGGTGGGCTTCGCGCTGTGGGTGCTGCTCCCCTCGTACCCGGCCTTCGCGGCCGGCTTCGTGCTGTGGGGCATCCGCGGCGCGCTCGGCTCCGGCGCGCTGGAGGCCCTGGTCTACGAGGAACTGGTCCGGCTCGGCGCGGCCGACCGGTACGCCCGCCTGATGGGCCGGGCCCGGGCGGCGGGACTGCTGGCCGTGATGGCGGCGATGGGCGGCGCCGGGCCGGTCTTCGGATACGGCGGCTACCCGGCCGTCGGCGCCGCCAGCGTCCTGGTCTGTCTGCTCACCGCGGCGGTCGCGACCCGCTTCCCGGAGCACCGGACACCGTCGGGCGGCGGCACCGGCTGGGCCGCGACCCTGCGCGCCGGGCTCGCCGCGGTGCGCGCCGGACGGTCGCTGCGCCGGGCCCTGCTGCTGGTCCCGGCGGTCGGCGCGGTGTGGGGCGCGCTCGACGAGTACACCCCGCTGCTGGTGCGCGAGACGGGAGTGCCGGACGCGGAGGTTCCGCTGCTGCTCCTGCTGATCTGGACCGGGGCCACGGCCGGCAGCCTGGCGGCCGGACCGGCCGAACGCCTCGGCGACCGGGGACTGGCCTGGCTGCTCGTGGGCTCCGCGGTCGCCCTGGCGGCCGGCGCCGGGGCCGGCACCCCGGCCGCTCTGGTCCTGGTGGCCGTCGCCTTCGGCGGTTTCCAACTGGCGACCGTACTGGCCGACGTCCGGCTCCAGCACCGTATCGAGGACGCCGGCCGGGCCACCCTCACCTCGGTCGCGAGCCTGGGCACCGGGCTGGCCACGGTCCTGGTGTACGCCGGGTACGCGGCGGTCGCCTCGCACGCCGCGCACGGCACGGTGTTCGCGCTGTTCGCCCTGGTGTACGTCGGCACGGCTGTGGCGGTGGCCCGGAGGGGATGACCGGGGAGGACACCCGCCGCGCCCGTACGCAACGAATCGCCGCCGGCCGCCCGAAGAACGCAACGAACGGCGGGTCGGCGCGCAACGGCCGTCGCTTGTCGCCCCGGGTCACCGCCCGTAGCGTCTGACCGACCCCCCGCGACCCCGGTGAGGAACACCCATGCGCACCGCCCTGCTCCAGAGCTCCGGCCGCCCCGGCTCCGTCGCCGCCAACCTCGACGTCCTCGACGCGGCCGCGGGCCGGGCCGCCGCCGCGGGCGCCGGGCTGCTGGTGACGCCGGAGCTGTTCCTGACCGGGTACGCCATCGGCGCCGGCCTGGCCCGGCTGGCCGAGCCCGCCGACGGCGACGCGGCCGACGCGATCGCCGAGACGGCGACCCGGCACGGCCTCGCCGTCGCCTACGGCTACCCCGAGCTGGACGGCGACCGCGTCCACAACTCCGTCCAGCTCGTCGCCGCCGACGGCACCCGGCTCGCCGGATACCGCAAGACCCACCTCTACGGCCGCTACGAACGCGACCACTTCACCCCGGGCGACCGCCCCGTCGTCCAGGCCGAGCTGCACGGTCTCACCGTCGGCCTGCTGATCTGCTACGACGTCGAGTTCCCGGAGAACGTCCGGGCCCACGCGCTGGCCGGCACCGACCTGCTCCTGGTCCCGACCGCGCAGCCGCACCCGTTCCAGTTCGTCGCCGAGGCCGTCGTGCCGGTTCGGGCCTTCGAGAACCAGATGTACGTGGCCTACGTCAACCGGGTCGGCACGGAGGGCGGGTTCGAGTTCGTCGGGCTGTCCGTCCTGGCCGGGCCGGACGGCGTCGCCCGGGCCCGCGCCGGACGCGCCGAGGAACTCGTCCTGGCCGACGCGGACCCGGCCCTCCTCACCGCCTCCCGCGCGGCCAACCCGTACCTGGCCGACCGCCGGCCCGGCCTGTACGGCTCCCTCGTCTGAACACCTTTCGCCCAAGGAGCCGCACCCCATGACGTCCACGGTGTCCAACGCCGTAGCGCACGCCGCCGCAGAGCGGCCGGCGATCACCATGTTCGGCCCGGACTTCCCGTACGCCTACGACGACTTCCTCGGCCACCCGGCCGGGCTCGGCCAGATACCCGCCACCGAGCACGGCACCGAGGTCGCCGTCATCGGCGGCGGGCTCGCCGGCCTCGTCACCGCCTACGAGCTGATGAAGATGGGCCTGAGACCGGTCGTGTACGAGGCCGACCGGATCGGCGGACGGCTGCGCACCGTCGGCTTCGAGGGCGCGGGCACCGAGGGGCTGACCGCCGAGATGGGCGCGATGCGCTTCCCGCCCTCCTCCACCGCGCTCAAGCACTACATCGACCTGGTCGGTCTGGAGACCCGGCCCTTCCCCAACCCGCTGGCCGAGGCCACCCCCTCCACCGTCGTCGACCTCAAGGGCGAGACCCACTACGCCGAGACCCCGGCCGACCTGCCCCAGGTCTACCGCGACGTCGCCGCAGCCTGGGCCCGCTGCCTGGAGGAGGGCGCCGACTTCGCCGCCATGAACCGCGCCCTGCGCGAGCGGGACGTGCCGCGCGTCCGGGAGATCTGGGCGCGGCTGGTGGAGAAGCTCGACAACCAGACGTTCTACGGCTTCCTCTGCGACTCCGAGGCGTTCAAATCCTTCCGGCACCGGGAGATCTTCGGCCAGGTCGGCTTCGGCACCGGCGGCTGGGACACCGACTTCCCCAACTCCATGCTGGAGATCCTCCGCGTCGTCTACACCGAGGCCGACGACCACCACCGCGGCATCGTCGGCGGCTCCCAGCAACTGCCGCTGCGGCTGTGGGAGCGGGCGCCCGAGAAGACCGTGCACTGGCCGTACGGCACCTCGCTGGCGAGCCTGCACGAGCACGGCGCACCCCGCCCGGCGGTGACCCGGCTGCACCGCACCGCGGGCAACCGGATCACCGTGACCGACGCGGACGGCGACATCCGCAGCTACCCGGCGGCCGTCTGCACCGCCCAGTCCTGGATGCTGCTCTCGAAGATCGCCTGCGACGACGCGCTGTTCCCCATCGACCACTGGACCGCCATCGAGCGCACCCACTACATGGAGTCCAGCAAGCTGTTCGTGCCGGTGGACCGGCCGTTCTGGCGGGACAAGGACCCGGACACCGGGCGGGACGTCATGTCGATGACCCTCACCGACCGCATGACGCGCGGCACCTACCTGCTGGACGACGGTCCCGGCCGGCCCGCCGTCATCTGCCTCTCCTACACCTGGTGCGACGACAGCCTGAAGTGGCTGCCGCTGTCCGCGCACGAGCGGATGGAGGTCATGCTGAAGTCGCTCGGCGAGATCTATCCCGGGGTGGACATCCGGGGGCACGTCATCGGCGACCCGGTGACCGTCTCCTGGGAGAACGAGCCGTACTTCATGGGCGCGTTCAAGGCCAACCTGCCCGGCCACTACCGCTACCAGCGGCGCCTGTTCACCCACTTCATGCAGGACCGGCTGCCCGCCGGCAAACGCGGCATCTTCCTGGCCGGTGACGACATCTCCTGGACGGCGGGCTGGGCCGAGGGCGCCGTGCAGACCGCGCTGAACGCGGTCTGGGGCGTGATGCGCCACTTCGGCGGGGCGACCGACCCCGGCAACCCCGGGCCCGGTGACGTGTACGACGCCATCGCTCCCGTGGAGCTGCCGGAGGACTAGGGCCTGTCGTTTGGATCAGGACGCAGGGCATCGGCGGAACTTGTCCATGCCGGTGAGCGGGGCCTGGTGCGTGCAGCTGCAAGGCGGAGGAGGGCGGCAACGCGATGGGGTCCCCCCCCCGCGCGAGCGAAGCCGAGCGTGGGGGAGTTGACAACCGACGACAACGCGGCTGGGGGTCCCCCCACGCCGTTCAGGCAGTGGGGGAGCGCGTGCCAGGCCCCGCGGCTGCGGCGTGATCCAAACGACAGGCCCTAACGGCGGGGCGGACTAGATCCCCGCCGCCCGGGCCTTCTCGTACACCTCCGCGGCGACGTCCTTCAGTTCCTCGGCGTCGCGCAGGCCCGCCTGGAGGTCGAGCATGATCTCGTCCAGGCCGATCACGGCGTGCGCGGCCAGATCCGCGACGATCTGGTCGACGCTGCCCTGGAAGGGACGCCGGTCGGAGCCGTCGTACGTCCTCGGCCGGTACCGGGCGTTGGCCCGCAGCGTGGCCCGGAGCGGTTCGGCGCGGCCGCGCTCGGCGGCCAGGTCGCGCAGTTGCCGCCACTGCTCCGACACCGCCTCGACGCCCACGCCCACCGGCAGCCAGCCGTCGGCGTGGTCGACCAGCCGGCGCCGGGCGCGCGCGTTGCCCGCCGCCAGCAGAATCGGAATCGGGCGCGCGGGCTTGGGGCCGACCACGGCCGGCGCGAGCTTCGTGAAGTCGCCCTGGTACGTCACCGGGTCCGGGCCCCACACCGCGCGGCACACGGCGATCAGCTCGTCCAGCGCCCGGCCGCGCTCGGCGAACGGCCGTACCGACGCCGCCGCGTACTCGTCGTGGGACCAGCCGGTGCCGAAGCCCGCCACCACCCGGCCGCCGCTCGCCGCGTCCAGCGTGGCGAGGGACTTGGCGAGCTGGAACGGTATGTGCAGCGGGGCGATCAGCACACTGGTGCCGAGCCGGGCCCGCTCGGTGGCCGCGGCGGCCAGCGCCAGCGTGACCAGCGGTTCGGCCACCGAGCGGTACTCGTCCGGCCAGGGCAGGCCGTCGATGCCGTACAGCCCCTGGGTGGCGGGTTCGGGAACCAGGGCGCGTTCGAAGACCCACAGGCTGGTGTATCCGGTCCGTTCGGCGGCGCGGGCCACCTCCGGGACGTCCGTGCCGATGTCGTACTGACGCATCTGCGGGAGACCGAGTCCGAGCGGGATCGCCATACCTGTGCTCCTTCGCCGTCGATGTGACCGAAGAGTCAACACGCGCCGGGGGTAAGGGAATTCCGCGCGGGACGGGAGTCAGCCGGGCAGCGGCGTGAGCAGCATGCGGCCCGCGAGACCGACCGCCTCGTCCAGCCGGGCGGCGAACTCGCCGGCCATGTCCGGCAGCCGGCGCAGTGCCCACAGGGTGCGGGCCGCGACCCAGGCGGCGTCCCGGGCCCGCTCCAGGCTCCAGGAGCCGAGCAGATGGGTCAGCGGGTCGGCGATCCGGAGCAGATCGGGACCCGGCATCAGTTCTTCGCGGACCCGCTCCTCCAGCGACCCGAGGATCTCGCCCACGCGGTCGAACTCGTCCTCCAGGTCACCGGGTGCGCAGCCGAGCGTACGACAGGTGTCCACGACGGCGAGCGCCAGATCGTGGCCGATGTGCGCGTTGACACCGGCCAGCGCGAACTGCGGCGGACGTACCTGGGGATGCCGGCGGAACTGGAACAGGGGCCGCCAGCAGGCGGGCGGCCGTCGCGCGTCCGCCACCGCGTCGACCGCGCCGAGGTAGCGCTCGGCGAACCGTACGTCCAGCGTGCTCGCGGCCCGGGCGTCCGGGAAGCGGCCGCCGTCGATGTCCCGGTCGACGGCCTCGGTGACGGTCAGATAGACCCGGTTGAAGATCGCGATCCCGTCGCCGGCGGGCAGCGTCGCGTCAAGGGCGCGCATCCGGGACAGGACGGTGTCCACCGAGCCGGTGGCCGTGGTGACGTGTCGACGGTGCGCCATGGGGGCAGAGTCGCAGCTTCAGGGGGACGGCAGGACCGGCGGGCCCGTAGCTTCCCCACAACGGGGGAACGTGCTCGCCGCGTGGGGAGGGGATCCGTATCGTGTCCGGCCTTCGTACCCGGCGGCTCGCCGCGCGCCGGGCCGCGCGCCGCCGGGCTGCCCGGCGCGGCCTGATGGTCGCCGTGGCCGCCGTCGTGACCGCGGCCGGCACGGTCACCGGCACGTTGTCCGCGCTGTCCGCGGCGGGCGGCGACGGCGGTGCCGGCGGCGGTCGTACGGACGTGGCCCGGCCGCCGGTCACCCGGTCGCTGCGGCCGGCGCCCGGCACCGCGGCGCCGTCCTCGCCCGCACCGTCTCTCTCCCGCTCCCCGTCCGGGTCGGCCACGCCGGAGCCGAGCCCGTCGCCCGCGCCGCCGACGACCGCCGGGACACCGCGCTCCGCCGACCCGGCCGCCCGGCTCTACCGCCACCCCGACTCGCAGGTCATCGACTGGGTGGCCGCCCACCCCGGCGACCCGCGCCGCGCGGTCATCGCCGACCGGATCGCCGGCCGCCCCGCCGCCGTCTGGTTCGCCGACTTCACGCCGGACACCATCACCGCCCGGGTCCGCGCCGTCACCTCGGGCGGCGCCGCCCAGGACCGGGTCCCGGTCCTGGTGCCGTACGCGATACCCGACCGCGACTGCGGCGGCCACTCCGAGGGCGGGGCACCGGACCTGGCCGCCTACGCCGACTGGATCGATCGCTTCGCCGCCGGGCTGGGCTCGGCCGAGGTCGTCGTCGTCCTGGAACCCGACTCGGTCGCCCAGGCCGACTGCCTGTCCGACCGGGAGCGCGCCGACCGCTTCGCCGCCCTCGCCCGGGCCGGCCGGGTCCTCAAGGCGGCGAACCCGAAGGCCCGGGTCTACTACGACGCCGGTCACTCCGGCTGGCACGCGCCCGGCAAACAGGCCGGGTGGCTGAAGCGGGCGGGCGCCGCCTCGGCCGCCTCCTCCGACGGGATCTTCAGCAACGTCGCCAACTTCCACAGCACCGCCGACGAGACCGCCTACGACCGCGCGGTGCTCGACGCCCTCGGCGGGCCGGCCGGCCTCGGCGCCGTCGTCGACACCAGCCGCAACGGCAACGGCGCCCCGGCCGACGGCGCGTGGTGCGACCCGGCCGGGCGCCGGATCGGGGCCGCGCCGACGCTGCGGACCGGCGCGGCCCGGATCGACGCCTACCTGTGGGTCAAGCTGCCCGGGGAGTCGGACGGCTGCAAGGGCGCACCGGGCACCTTCTCCCCGTCCTACGCCTACGACTTGGCACGGTGACCGTCCCCACGAACCCGCGTACGATCTCGGGCGTGGCCCGAGCAGCCGCGAAGAGAGTGCCAGGTCACACGGACAGTGATCGGAGCGGCGCCGCCCTTGGGTCGATGTGAACGATTGGCCGCTCATCTTGTACTTTTCCGTTCGGTAAGTACAGAACGGAGAATGACGAATGTCCGGTTTCGGATGGAAGCTGCATGGAGACGGCAAGACCCTGGGACCAGGTGAAGTCGTCCGGCCGGACGAGCGGCTCACCTGGACCCGGACGATCGGGCTGGGAGCGCAGCACGTCGTCTCGATGATCGGCGCCTGTTTCGTCGCCCCGGTGCTCATGGGCCTCGACCCGAGTCTCGGCCTGATGGCCTCGGGTGTCGCGACCCTGTTGTTCCTCGTCCTCACGCGTGGGCGGGTCCCCAGCTATCTGGGCTCGTCGCTCTCCTTCGTCGGCGTCGCCGCCGTCATCGGCAGCCAGGGCGGTGGACCGGCCGAGCTCACCGGCGCCCTGTTCGTCGTGGGACTCGCGCTGGCCGTGGTCGGTCTCGTGGTCCAGCGGCTGGGCGCCAAGGTCATCCACGCGGTGCTGCCGCCGACGGTGACGGGCGCCGTCGTCATGCTGATCGGCTTCAACCTGGCCCCGGTGACCGCGGGAACATACTGGCCGCAGGACCAGTGGACGGCCCTTGCCACGATGCTCTTCACGGGCCTCGCCCTGGTCGTCCTCCGTGGCTTCTGGTCCCGTATCGCCATCTTCCTCGGCCTGGTCTTCGGGTATGTGCTCTCCTGGATTCTCGACCTCGCCCTGGGCAAGATCCACTCCATCGACGGCAGCGGCAAGGTGGTGGACCACTGGCGCCTGGACCTGACGTCGGTCAAGGAAGCCGCCTGGGTCGGCTTCCCCGACACGCACGCGCCCTCGTTCAGCGCGTCGGCGATCGTCGTGGCCCTGCCGGTGCTGATCGCGTTGGTCGCCGAGAACGCCGGCCACGTCAAGGCGGTCGGTGAGATGACCGGCGATCCCCTCGACGACAAGCTCGGCACCGCCATCGCGGCGGACGGTGCGGCGACCATGGTCTCCACGGTCGCCGGCGGCCCCGCCACCACCACGTACGCCGAGAACATCGGCGTCATGGCCGCCACGCGCGTGTACTCGACCGCCGCCTACATGTGCGCCGCGTTCGTCGCCCTGCTGTTCGGCCTGTGCCCGAAGTTCGGCGCGTTCGTCGCCGCGATCCCGGGCGGCGTGCTCGGCGGTATCACCGTCATCCTCTACGGCATGATCGGCCTGCTCGGGGCCCAGATCTGGGTGCGCAACAAGGTGGACTTCAGTCAGCCGCTGAATCTGATCCCGGCCGCCGCCGGCGTCATCGTCGGCATCGGCGGCGTGACGCTGGAGATCACCGACAACTTCGAGCTGAGCGGTATCGCCCTCGGCACGCTCGTGGTGCTGACCGGCTACCACGCGCTCCGCTGGCTCTCGAAGGCCGCGGGCACGTCGCAGGGCGGGCTCCTGGACGCGGGGACGACGAGCTACGACGACTCGGAGCACTCGGAGCACTCGGAGCACTCGGAGCGGGGCAGCGGGAAGGCCGGCTGACGGGACGGAGGCAGCGGGCGCGTGCTCAATACGGCAGCTCCTCTCGTCCCGCCCGGCACGACGCCTGCTCGCCTGTCCTCCGACACTTCGACGCACATAGGGCGGAATGGGGCAGCATTTTCCGTAAATGCGGTATCACCTCAACCGAGGTCTTCGCATCGGTGATTCTCACCTAAAAGGCGAAGAGCGGTGTCCTGCAGATGATTGCCGACGCGGGCACGAATGACCTGCGGGCAACGTGAGCCAATAACTGCGTTCTTTCACGACGAACACCGCACTCATCAGCAGGGGCTGCCCTGTACGTAGCAGCCGGAATCGTCCATGACCTGCACGTTCATGGCCGCAAGGCAGGAGTGCCGGGACGTGGGGAACCGTCGGCCACCGACGTCGAAATCGCCCATTGCACAAACCTTGGAATGAATCTTTAGGGCGTGGGAAACCGCTCCACTGAGCAGACGAGGTAATAAGCCGCCCAGTCCAAATGGCTTATGTGTGCACCGGCTTCCCACCCATTCGAGCAGCTACCTGTGAGTTGATCGCACATGACTGAACGCGGACATGCAGTGAGTCAACATCCCACGCCCGCCAACTCCGACGGCCCGCCGGATCCTCCGCCGAAGCAGACGCCGCTGGAGCAGATGGGCGGCATGACGGGCCTGGTCTACATGGCCCTGCCGATCGTGGCCTTCGTCCTGGCCAACTCCGCCCTCGGGCTGGTTCCCGCCATCTGCACCGCTGTTGGCGTCGCCCTGGCGATCTCGGTGGCGCGTCTGCTCCGCAAGGAGTCGCTCCAGCCGGCGCTCTCGGGCCTGTTCGGGGTCGCGGTCGCCTCGTTCGTCGCGTGGAAGACGGGCTCGGCCAAGGGCTTCTTCCTGACGGGCATCTGGAGCAACATCGCGCTCACCCTGGTCTTCGCGGTCTCCCTCCTCGTGCGCCGCCCGCTGGCCGGCATCGTCTGGGGCGCGCTCAACGGCACCGGAACCGCCTGGCTGCGCGACAAGCCCTCGCGCCGCGCCTACGACATCGCCACGCTTGCCCTGACGGCCGTTTTCGCCGCCCGCAGCATCGTCTGGCAGTACCTCTACGACGACGACCGCACCGGCTGGCTGGCCGCCATGCGCATCCTGATGGGCTACCCGCTGCTCGCCCTGGCCTTCCTGACCGTCCTGTGGGCCGGCCGCCTGTCCGCCAAGCGGTTGAAGGCCCAAGCGGAGCAACAGCGCACTGCTCGTGTCTGACCCGAGGAGAACCGTGACCCAGACCTTGGCCCAACGCCTCTTCCTGCTCTGCTACTCCCTGGACAAGGAGAAGTTCGAGCTGGCCGACCACC
The DNA here is from genome assembly GCF_040639815.1 of Streptomyces sp. NPDC023723. NCBI lineage: Bacteria > Bacillati > Actinomycetota > Actinomycetes > Kitasatosporales > Streptomycetaceae > Streptomyces > Streptomyces sp. NPDC023723. The sequence continues at coordinate 74,837 of NZ_JBFAAP010000025.1, read as the reverse complement.
ACGGGCGCGGCGCCGTGCTGCGTGCCGCGGCGCTCGCCGAACTCATCCTCGACGGCAAGCTCACCACCGTGAACGGCAAGGTCGTCCGTTCTCCCGGTCAGCCGCCGTCGGACCCCTTCGTGGCCGACGTCTGGAACGACGTGTCCGCGGACAAGCCGCAGCGCTGGCTGCCACTCGTCCATCACAAGGCGCACACCGCGCAAGAACCTGTCCGCGACCAACTCGCCGCGACCGGGACGATCACAGTGCGCCGCCACAAGCGCCTCGGGGTGCTTCCCGTCGACCGCGTCACCCTGGCGGACACCGGTCCAGTGGTGGCGCTGCGGGACGAACTGCGCGATGCCGTGCTGTGCGGCGCCGACCGGGCCGCGCAACTTCCCCTGCGCGACGCGGTCACCGCGGTCTTCGCCGCCGAGGTGGAGATGAACAGCGTCTTCACCCGCGCGGAGCGGCGCGCGCACAAGGAAGCGTTCACGACGCTCACCGCACGTGTCGACGACGCCCTTCCCGGCCTGCGCGAAGCACTGCACGACACCTACCTGTCGAACCAGCTCACCGGAGGCGGCTGAGCGGCGAGCCGGGTGGTCAGCCGGCAGGGCGCGGACCGGGCCGGTCCCCGAGTCAGACACTCGCAGGAAAGGGAATTCGTGGGATCCAATCGATTTTCCGGCCGGGTCGCCCTGGTCACCGGGGGCGGGTCCGGCATAGGGGCCGCGATCGCTCTGCGACTGGCCGGGGAAGGTGCCACGGCCGTGATAGCTGGGCGCAACGAAGAGAAATTGAGCCGAACCGTCGAGCAGGCGCCCGAGGGCAGCACGATCGTCCCGCGAACAGCCGACGTCCGGGACGAGACGGCCGTCATCGAGCTGATCGACGGGACGGTCGAAGCATTCGGCCGCCTGGACGTCCTCGTGAACTGTGCGGGCGCCAGCGACATCGGTCTGATCACCGGGCTGGAGACGCCAACCTGGCAGGACATGATCGCCGTCAACGCGAGCGCGGTCTTCTACGCGGCCAAGGCCGCTCTGCCGTACCTGAAGCGGAGCAAGGGAAACATCGTCACCATCGGCTCGTCCAACGCGCTGCGGAACAACTACGGCCAGCCCGCCTACGGTGCGGCCAAAAGCGCCGCGGAAAGCCTGGCCGCCAGCATCGCCATCGAACACGGCCCGGACGGTATCCGCTCCAACATTGTGCACCCCGGCGTCATCCATCCCACCGGCATGACCGCTGCAATGACCGACATCGCCGGCGCTCTCGACGCGTACTCGGCCCATATCCCCATGCGCCGCACGGGTACGCCCGAGGAAGTCGCCGCCGTCGTAGCGTTTCTGGCGAGCCCGGAAGCCGGCTACGTCAACGGCGCCACCCTCACAGTCGACGGCGGGCTGAACCAGGTCATGCACCTTCCCCCGACGGTAAGCCCCTGAATTCTCGGACGTCGCTCAGTCGAGGCGACCACACGAGAAGCCCGTCCGACTCCACACCGAAAGAGAGGACCACCATGCAGAAACGCCTCACATCCGCACTCGCTGTCGCTCTGGTGACAACGCTGGCCGCAGCAGGGTGCTCGTCGGCCGACGCGGGCGAAGAACATCTCGATTGGGGCAAGTGCCCGAAAGACGTCGCCGCACCGGGAATCGAGTGCACCACACTGGAAGTTCCGCTCAATTACAAGGAACCCGAAGGAAAGAAGATCGACTTAGCCATCTCACGCCTGGCGAGCAGGAATCCCGACAGGCGTCATGGTGTGCTGCTGACCAACAGCGGCGGCCCCGGCGGACAGACCCTCACCATGCCGGCCACCCTGAAGAAGCTGGGCGTCCCCCAGAGCGTCCTGGACACCTACGACGTCATCGGCATCGATCCCCGGGGCGTAGGCCACAGCACGCCGGTCACCTGCGGGCTCGAACCGACGGAGCACCCGAGCAACATACCCGTGTACGCCCGCGACGAGACGGACGTCACCGCTGAGGCCAAGCGCGTGCAAGCCGTCGCGGAGAAATGCGCCAAGTCCAAGACCGCCGGCCTCCTGCCCTACATCACCACCGCGAACACCGCGCGCGACATGGACCGGGTCCGCGAAGCGCTCGGCGAGTCCAAGATCTCTTACTACGGGATCTCCTACGGCACCTACCTGGGTTCCGTCTACACCACACTGTTCCCGAAGCGAAGCGACCGTTTCTTCATCGACAGCGTGACGGGGCCCGGCGGCTGGAACGAAGCGTTCGTGCGGAAGTTCGGCGAGGGTTTCCAGAATCGGTTCCCGGACTTCGCGAAGTTCGCCGCCGCCCAGAACGAGAAATACGGCCTGGGCGACACCCCGGAAGCCGTTGAGGAGAAGTACTTCGAGCTCGCCGCAGAACTGGACGCGAAGCCCAGTCCGGAAGGCTACACGGGCCAGGCTTTCCGCCAGGTGACGTTCAGCAGCTTCTACTACGACAGCGAACTGGCGAACCTCGCCGAGATCTGGAAGGCGCTCGACACCGGCAAGCCGGTCCCGAAGCCGTCAGGCGGCGCGGAAGCGGACCCGACGGCCGGCTCCTCCGGGATCCCGTCGGACAACTACCTGGCCAGTCAGATGCACGTCATCTGCAACGACTCCGACTGGCCGGAGGACATCGCGGCGTACGCGCGGAACGTGGCGGAGGACCGCAAGCGATTCCCCATGTTCGGCGCCGCCGGGGCCGACATCACGCCCTGCGCGTTCTGGCCGTCCGAGCCCGTCGAGGCTCCTGTCCGGATCACCGACAACGGCCCCTCGAACGTACTCATGCTCCAGAACCTGCGTGACAACGCGACACCGTTGTCGGGTGCGCGCGAGATGCGTGCGGTCCTCGGAGACCGGGCCCGCATGGTGACAGCCGATCAGGGCGGGCACCTCGCGTACAAGTACCTGGACAACAAGTGCGCCAACGACATTGTGACCAGGTTCCTTCTCACGGGCGAACGTCCCGCGAAAGACATTGCCTGCGAGCGGAACTGACACCGACCTCGCGAACGCCCGCGCGTCAGCCGTCGATGAACGAAGCCGCGCGCTCAGCCACCATGATGGTCGGCGCCTGTGTGTTGCCGCGCGGGACGGACGGCATGACCGAGGCGTCGGCCACGCTGAGCCCGGCGACGCCACGGATCGCCAGCCGCTCGTCCGCGGGCAGCGTCGCGTCCCGTCCGATACGCACCGTTCCGGTCGGGTGCCACTGGGTCTGGACGTTCGCGCGGATCCAGTCGTCGATCTCGGGTCCGGCCGCGTCCGGGGGCGGGAACAGCCGCTCGCCGACGATTTCGTCGAGCGCGTGGGCGCGCATCAACTCCTGTATCCGTTCCACGCCTTGACGCAGCCGGGGCAAGTCGCGTGGATCGCCGAGGTAGTTGGGATCGACGACCGGCTCGTCCGCGATGTCGGCCGAGGACAGCCGAACCGACCCCCGGCTGTGCGGGGTGAGGAGGGAGATCGTGGCGGTCGCGGCCGGACGGGCCAGCGGGCGCATGCGCCCGTCGAGACCGAGGAGGTAGAAGAGCGCCTGGACGCTCGGTGCCGGACCGTCCTCGGAGAGCGGGAGCATCGCGCCGACCGTGGCGAAGTGGGCGAGTGGCCCGCGCCGCGACAGCCGATAGGCCCGCACCGAGGCTTCGTCGTGCGCGTCCAGGTAGGTGCGACCGGACGTGATCGCCCACACCGCGGGCACCATGGGATGGTCCTGCAGACCCTGGCCGACCCGCGGGCTGTCCAAGACCACCTCGATGCCGTGCTCGCGCAGGTGCTGGGCCGGCCCGATGCCGGAGAGCATCAACAGCTGGGGGGTGCGCAGCGCGCCGGCCGTGAGTACTACCCGCTCCTCGGCCCGCACGACCTGCCCGCTGCCAAGGACCACGCCGACAGCACGACCCCGCTCGATCAGTACCCGAGCCACGCGAATCCCGAGTGCGGCACGCAGGTTGTCGCGGCCGGCCGCCGGGTTGAGGTATCCGTCCACGACGCCGTGGCGCCTTCCGTCGCGGACGTTGACCGGCACGATTCCCACGCCGGTGCGGTGCTCACCGTTGAAGTCGCGGGTCACCGGCAGCCCGATCTCCGCTCCGGCCGCGAGGAGGGCCAGGTGCGAGGGCTCCAGATCGCGCGGCGCGTCGATGACCATGGGCCCCCCGGCGCCGTGGAAGCGGTCCGGGCCGCCCGCGTGATCCTCGATCCGGCGGAACACCGGCTGGACGTCGTTCCAGTCCCAACCCGCCGCTCCGGAACCGGCCCAGCCCCGGTAGTCCGCCGGGTGACCATGAAACCAGGCGAGCAGATTCACGGAACTGCTGCCACCGAGGCCGCTGCCGGTGGCAAGCGTGATCGTCCGGCCGTCGAGCGCGTGCTGCGGCGGCGTTGTGGCGGCATGGAGATTGTCCGGACTCAGGGCGGCGAAAGCGTCACCGGGCGTCGCGCTCTTCTCCGTGGGCAGCGCCGATCCTGCTTCGACCAGCAGTACTCGCCGGCCGGGACGTTGGGACAGTCGGCTCGCGACCACTGAACCGGCACTGCCGGCGCCCACGACGACGACATCGACCTGCTCAGGAAGACGATCCTCGGTGATCAACAGGTCAGGACGGATCGGCATGCGTATCCCTTCGAACGTCGGGGCGGTGTGCGGGCGTAATCGAGGCGGCGGTGCGCGGCGGGTGCGTGACCTGCGGAAGAGGGCCACCGCACGGTTCGCGCCGTGGGATTACCGCACACCAGTGTGGGGAGCCGGTGCGGCACACGCCTGTGCGAGCACGGCGGCCATCCCAGGGACGAGGGCGGGCACAGGATCATGGGTCAGTTCCGTCATTCGCAGCTGTCCGCCGGCGGTGACGACGCCCAGCACGTGCTCCCCGCGCAACTGTGTGATCTGCGCGGGTCCCCACAGGGCGGTCACCTCCAAGCCGGTGGCGTCCGACCTCGCCACACCGAGACTGGTGATCTGGATGTCCGCCGCGGTCACGGCGGCCATCATCGCCTCGGCCTCCTCCGCCGTCGTGGGCGGGTGTTGGGCCAGTGCGGCAGAACCGGCCCGGAGAGCGCCTGGTGTGCGCTGCCGGGCCAGCCCCTGATGGTGAAGGCGGGCCAGTGCCCAGAAGTCTTTCGCGTCGTCCGCCGTACTGGCCGTCCGGGCACCTGCGAAGCGGTTGGCCACGTCATCCGGCAGACCCGCCGCGCGGCGCAGGTCGATGGGGCTCAACACGCGAACGAAGTCACGACCGGCACGATGGAACACCGTGCACGCGGCGGCACAGAGCGCCGCGTGCACCGACACCCCCTCTGCGCGACAGCGTTCGACAAGACGCGCGGTCAAGCCCCGGTCCAGTGCGAGCGCGTCCAAATGCGGCGGCCGTCCGGCGAAGGGCCTGAGCTCGCCGGCCGTGTGCATCCGTTCGTCGTCCCCCGCCGAGGGGCCGGCGTCGGTGCCGTCGGTGTCCGGACCGGCTTCGAGGCGGGCGAGCAGGTCCTCCTGCGTCTGCGGAACACCGTACGGCGCCAGTTTTGGGACATCGCCGTCGCTGTCGAGGACGGTCAGCAGATCCAGCAGTACGCGTAGCGCACCGGTGCCGTCGGTGATCTGGTGGGCGAACGTGAGCACGATGGCGCAGGTCTCGGCGCCGGGGACCAGCACGGCGCGTGCCGGCGGGCCCGGGCGCGCTGGTATGGGGCGGGTCTGCTCGTGGACGACGACGGCCTGCCAGGGAGTTCCGGGCGCGGCCGACCCGACGGCGATCGGCCCGTCGGTCTCCCGGTACACGGCCTCGGGTCCATCTTGGTCGACGGCGACCCTGAGCAGGGGATGAAGCGCCTGAAGTCGTGCCAGTCCCGTGCTCAACTCCGCTTCGGCAACAGCGCGGCCGACCTTGGCCACCAAGGAGAACTGGACCGGGTTCCGCCGCATGTACAGGTCGATGGCCCGTTCGAATGCGCCTAACGGCCGGACGGGAGTGCCACCGGGGGAAAATGCGGGCATGAGCGCTTCTCCTACGTCGTACGTCGGATGACGATGTGTGCCGCGGGTTCCACCCAAGGAACGCCCGACACCGGCCCGGCACTCGCGCTGTGGGGTGCGGCGCCGCACCGGATGGCTCCGAGCCGCGTGGGCGGGCGCGGCCCGCGCCCGCGAGTCACGGTGGCGCACTGACGCGGGTGCGCTGAGAGCCGGACGGCTTCCTGCGCACCCGCGTACGGCGACCGGTTCATCGGTTGGCGGAGTGCTGTGCCCCCGGGCCGGCGGGCTCGGCCGCACCGGACGTGTCCTGCGGAGCGGCCCCTTCGCCGGGATCAGCCCTCTCGGCGGTCCGGGCGCTGCCCGGGGGGTCGGGGTTCTCCGGTGTCGCCGTGGGCGGCCCGGGCGTGGCGGGGACGGTGGCGGCTGGTGCGAGGGGCTGTGGTTCGTGTCCGGTGTCCGCCCCGGACAAGGCGGCGACCGCGGCAACCGTGCAGGCGGCCACGACCGCGAGTGTGCTCACGGCGGTGAGCGTGGTCCGGCGGCGTCGGATGCGGCGGCCGCCGGTCACGGCCGCGTCGACGACGCTGGGCAGAATCGGTTCCGGCCGTGCGTCGAGGAAGTCCTGGAAGGCGGTGTGCAAGGCGTCGTCGTGCTTGTCCATTCCCGGCCTCACCTGACTGTCCCTTCGCTGTTCATCTTCTCGACGATGCCACGCAGCCGGGCGAGTCCACGGGCGCTCTGGCTCTTGACCGTTCCCTCGCTCACCCGCAGCGCGTGTGCGGTCTCCTCAACGGTCCAGTCCTCCCAGAAGCGCAGGACCAGCACGGCTCGGTAACGGGGTGACAGCTCCATCAGCGCTTCCTGCATCAGCATGCGCAGCTCCGGTGGGCCGGGCGTGGTGGCGGTCCGATCAGGTGGCTCGCTCACCGGCTCCTCGCGCCAGCCTCCCTTGCGTTGCTGATCGATGTAGGTGCGGGTGAGGATGGTCCGTGCGTAGGCGTCCACGTTGCCGTCTCGGCTGACCCGCCCCCAGGCCGCGTAGAGCTTCATCAAGGTGGTCTGAGTCAGGTCCTGCGCCTGGTACCAGTCTCCGCACAGCAGGTAGGCACTGCGGCGCAGATGCGTCTGCCGCGCCTCTGCGAATTCCCGGAACTCTCGCTCCCGGACTGCTTTCCTCACCCTTGCCGACCTCCGCTTGCACCCAGCCCCCGCCGGTCTTACGTACGGGGACCGGGCCTGCGGGGTTGCATGGCGCGGCAAAAAGATTCTCCGGTCGCACCATGCAACCCGTGTCCGCCCGGGCCCGTACTTCTCTCCACAAGGGCTTCCCACAAGGGCTTTCGCCGCAGGTGGGGCGGCCCGCGATCCGAGACACCTGACTCCCGAACAGAGGAAGACCGTTGAAGCACCGCAAGATCTCGCGCAACCGCCGTCGGCTTTACAGCATCGCCGCCGGAACCGTGCTGGCCGCCGCGGGCACCGCCGGCATCGCCTCGGCGGCCACGGCCCATGAAGCGGTCGCCGCGACTTCGGATTCCCACTCCGCCGCCACCACCGCGGACCGCACCGCCGAAGCCTCCCCGGTCGGCGGCGGGGCGGAAGAAGCCAATGGCCAGGGTGGCGGGGCGGAAGTAGCCAACGGCCAAGGTGGCGGCGCGGAAGAGGCCAACGGCCAGGGCGGCGCGGCGGAAGAGGCCAACGGCCAGGGCGGCGGCGCGGAAGAGGCCAACGGCCACGACGACGGCGCGGCGCAGCCGGCGGTTCCCAGCGCCCGGGACGACCGCCCTTACGCGGAGCTGTCGCCTGAGGAGCGGGCGAACGCTGCGGGCTGACGGACTGACGGCGGAAGCGCCGCGACCGGGATGGCCGGGGTCCGCGCACAGCATGCGCGGACCCCGATGGCCGCCCCGTTGAGCGAGGAGTTCAGGGCCGTCGGCCGGGGACTGCTGCGCTCGGCGGAGTGACCTTCAGCGGGATGCGGTCGCCGGCCCGCAGCACGCCCGCGAACGCCACCAGACCGCAGGCCAGCACGGTCACCAGCCCGAACGACACCACCAGGCTGGTGGCCTCGGCCAGGCCGCCGATCGCGCTCGGCGCGACCAGCCCGGAGGTGTACGTGATGGTGGCGACGCCCGCGATGGCGAGCGAGGGGTTGCTGCCGCTGCGGCCCGCCGCCGCGAAGCAGAGCGGCACGACCACCGCGATGCCGAGGCCCAGCAGCGCGAACCCGGCCATCGCCACCGCCGGGTGGCCGCCGATCACCACCAGCACACCGCCGAGCGCCGCCAGCACACCGCTCACCCGCACCGAGCGCACCGCGCCGAACCGGTCCACGATCCGGTCGCCGGCGAACCGGGACAGTGCCATCGTCAGCGTGAACCCGGTGGTGCACGCCGCCGCCAGCCCCGGCGAGGTGCCGAGCTGGTCACGCAGGTAGACCGCCGACCAGTCCAGGCTCGCGCCCTCCGCGAAGACCGCGCAGAACCCGACCGCCCCGATCAGCACCGCGGACCTCGGCGGCAGCGCGAACCGCGGCGGGGCCGCCTCGTCCTCGGCCGGCTGGAGGTCCAGCACCCAGGAGCACATGATCAGCCCGAGCACCGTCAGGACGGCGGCGGCCAGCAGATGGTGCAGCCGGGCGTCCGCGCCGAGGTGGGCGGCGAGCGTGCCGGCCGCCGAACCGAGCAGGGCGCCCGCGCTCCACATGCCGTGCAGCCCCGACATGATCGACTTGTCGAGCCGGTTCTCCACCTCGACGCCGAGCGCGTTCATCGTCACGTCGGACATGCCCGCGGTGGCCCCGAAGACGAACAGGGCGAGGCACAGGGTGAGCAGGTTCGGGGCCAGCGAGGGCAGGATCAGCGACAGCGTCCAGCCGGCCAGCAGCAGGCGCAGGGCGGTGCGGGCGCCGAAGCGGTGGCTGATCCGGCCGGCCAGCGGCATGGCGAGGGAGGCGCCGAGCGCCGGGAAGGCCAGGGCCAGGCCCAACTGGCCCGCGCTGACCCCCGCGTGCTCCTGGATCCAGGGCACCCGGGTCGCGAACGAGCCGGTGACCGAGCCGTGCACCGCGAAGACGGCCGCCACGGCGTAGCGGGCGCGCCGCACCTCACGTGGCTGATAGACCACCGCACTGCTCATCCCCGGGCCCTCCCTCGTGTCCCCGCACCGCTGTGTCCCCACTGCGGGCGTAAACTATCAGGAAGGTTGCCTTATAGATAGCGGGCAACCGGCCGCGGGCCCCGGCCCGTCGATCTGGGAGGATCCCGGCATGCCCGCCACTCCGAGCACCGCCCGGGCCATCAACGACCGGCTCGCCCTCCAACTGTTCCAGCGGGAGGGCCCGTTGACGGCCGCGCAGCTCAAGCAGCTCACCGGCCTGTCCCGGCCGTCCGTGGCCGACCTCGTCGAACGGCTCGCCGCGGCCGGCCTGATCGAGGTGGTCGGCGAGGCGGGGGAGCAGCGCCGGGGTCCCAACGCCAAGCTGTACGGGATCGTCGCCGGGCTCGCCCACCTGGCCGCCCTCGACGTGCGCACCGAGGGCGTCTCCGTACTCGTCTCCGACCTGGTCGGCGGGGTGCTGGCCGAGGCGTCCGGGCCGATCCGCGACGACGCCGGGACCGGACCGGCGGTGGAGCAGGCGGTGGCGCTGGTCGAGCGGGCCGCCAAGGAGGCCGGGGCGGACCGGCTGCACACGGTCGGCATCGGCGCCCCCGGCCTGATCGACCCGGCCGGCGGTGAACTGCGGGACTCCGGCGGCCTGCCCGCCTGGCACCGCCGGCTGGTGGCCGCGCTCAAGGAGCGGTTCCCGGAGTCCCGGGTGAGCGTCGAGAACGAGACCAACCTCGCCGCCCTGGCCGAACAGCGCGACGGCGCGGCCCGGGACCGGGACACGTTCGTCCTGCTCTGGCTGGATCTCGGCATCGGCGCGGCGCTGGTCCTGGACGGGGCGGTGCGGCGGGGTGCCTCCGGGGGCGCCGGCGAGGTCGGCTTCCTGCCGGTGCCGGGCACCACGGGCCTGCCGTCGGCCACCGACTGCGGCGGTGGCTTCCACTCCCTGGCGTCGGCGTCGGCGATCGTCGCGCTGGCGGGGGAGTACGGGGTGGGAGGCGCCGGTCCCCAGGCCGCGCACGCCGCGCCGCACGCCACCGCCCTCGTGGCGGCCGCCACGGCCGCGTGCGGCGCCGACCCGGCCGCCGGCCGCTTCCTCGACGCCTTGGCCGACCGGGTCGCCCTCGGCGCCGCTGCCATCGTCTCCGTCCTCGACCCCGGCTGCGTGGTGCTGGCCGGGGAGATCGGCCGGGTGGGCGGGACTGCGCTGGCCGCCCGGGTCCACCGCCGCCTCGCCCGGATGTCCCCCCTGCCCACGGAGGTACGGGCCAGCCCGCTGGGCGGCGCGGCCGTACTGCGCGGCGCACTCCTGACGGCCCGCGACAGCGCCCAGACCGAACTCTTCGCACCACCGGAACGCTAAGAAGCCGTCGGGGCACCACAGGAACGCTAAGAGGCCGTAGGGGCCCCACCGAAACGCTAAGAAACCGCAGAAGCGCCAGAGTCGCCCCCCGCGCCGCCCCCCTTCGGTACCGCCAGCCACAGCAGCACCGCCGGCAGCACCACCGCCGTTCCCAGCAGCGTCATGAAACCCGCGCCGCTCGCTGCCGACAGGGGCGCCAGATGCCGGGAGTGGAAGAGCAGGTGCGGCACCGCGGCGACCAGGTAGGCCACCAGCGAGGTCAGCACCAGCCGCCGGTCCATCGTCGCCACCGCCGCGCACAGCACCACGGCCAGCGCCAGCCCGGCCCCGCCGAAGTCCCGCAGCAGATGCTCGTTGTAGGGCGGCAGGTGCGACACCCACGGCCACTTCCAGAACAGCTCCGGCAGCAGCAGTACCCACAGGCCGAGCGTCAGCTGGGTGCCGGCCAGCACCCCGAGTCCCGCCCGGAGCAACCCGTCACGTCCGATCGTCCACCGCACGGCGGTAAGCCTTCCCCGCGGGAGACACCCGCACCCCGGACCTGGGTGGCCCGGCGGCGGGCAAGGGCCGTCGTCACCACCGCCGGGCCGGTCAGGGGAGGGGAGGTCGCGCAGACACTAGAGAGGACTAGACCAAAGCGTCAATAGGTACGGACCTTCGAAAGCCGGAAAGGCCCGGCCAGCCCAGCTGTGAGCCACCCCACAGTCTTCGCCCGACTGGGCGTGGATCAGGCGTGGCAGACTGGCTCTGTACCAGAAGCAGCGCACTCCGGGGTCGGTGAAAGTCCGAACCGGCGGTTACAGTCCGCGACCCGGTCGCCTCCAGCGACCGGTTGACCAGGTGAAATTCCTGGACCGACGGTTAAAGTCCGGATGGGAGGCAGTGCGCGGCGGACGAGCACACGTGCGCGTCGCCGGCTGTTTCGGGCCCGTCCTCGGGGGACAGGTCCGACCGACGAGCGTCACACCCGTGCCGTCGTCCGTACGTCCTGTCGGCTGTCGACAGATGCCCCGGAGTCCGTGCCCAAGAGGCAGGAGGACCCGGGAAGTGTTCACCGGAATCGTCGAAGAGCTGGGCGAGATCACCGCCGTCGAGACCCTCGACGACGCCTGTCGCTTCCGGCTGCGCGGCCCCGTCGTCACGGAGGACGCCCGGCACGGGGACTCCATCGCCGTCAACGGCGTCTGCCTCACCGTCGTCGACCACGAGGGCGACGAGTTCACCGCCGACGTGATGGCCGAGACCCTGAACCGCTCCAGCCTTGGCGCCCTCGCCGTCGGCTCCCGGGTCAACCTGGAGCGCCCCACCGCCGTCGGCGCCCGCCTCGGCGGCCACATCGTGCAGGGCCACGTCGACGGCACCGGCGAGATCGTCGCGCGCGAGCCCTCCGAGCACTGGGAGATCGTCAGGATCTCGCTGCCCGCCCACCTCGCCCGGTACGTCGTCGAGAAGGGCTCCATCACCGTCGACGGCATCAGCCTCACCGTCGTCGACGCCGGCCCCGACCACTTCACCGTCAGCCTCATCCCGACCACCCTCGCCCTGACCACGCTCGGCGTGAAGCAGCCCGGCGACCCGGTCAACCTCGAGGTCGACATCATCGCCAAGTACGTCGAGCGGCTGCTCGGCACGCAGGGGGGCACCCGGTGAACTGGCTCAACTCCGAGGCGTTCACACTCCTCGACCAGCACATCAAGTGGTCGGACATGATCGGCAACGTGATCGGTCTGCTCGGCCTCGCCCTCGGCTGGCGCCGCTCGCTGTGGAGCTGGCCGGTGCAGTTCCTCTCCGGCCTGATCCTCTTCGCCGCGTTCGCCACCGCCCACCTGTCCGGCAGCGCCGGCAAGCAGATCGTCGTCATGGTGGTCGCCGGGTACGGCTTCCAGCAGTGGAACCGGGGCCGCCGGCAGGCCCAGGACGGCACCGTCGCCGTCCGCTTCGCCACCTGGCGCGAGCGCGCCGTGCTGCTCGCCGCCGCCGCCGTCGGCACCCTCGCGGTCGGCGGCCTGTTCACCGCCTACCCGAGCCTGTCCTGGGACCCGTGGCCGGACGCCTACGTGTTCATCGGCACCATCGTCGCCATGTACGCCCAGGCCCGCGGCATGGTCGAGTTCTGGTTCGCCTGGCTGCTGGTCGACCTGGTCGGCGTCCCGCTGAACTTCGCCAACGGCTTCGCCTTCTCCGGTTTCGTCTACGTCATCTACGGCGCGCTCGTCCTGTGGGGCCTGCGCGACTGGTGGCTGCGCTCCCGCAAGGGACCGCGGCCCGTCATGGAAGGAGCGCCCGCATGAGCGCGGCACCTATCCTCCACACCGCCGACGGTCCCGAGGACCTGATCCTGGACCCCGTCGCACAGGCCGTCACCGACATCGCCGCCGGCCGCCCGGTCGTGGTCGTCGACGACGCCGACCGGGAGAACGAGGGCGACCTCGTGATCGCCGCCGAGAAGGCGACCGAGGAAGTCGTCGCCTTCATGATGAGCGAGTGCCGCGGCCTGATCTGCGCCCCCATGGAGGGCGACGAACTGGACCGGCTGCGGCTGCCGCAGATGGTCGAGGACAACACCGAGTCCATGAAGACCGCGTTCACGGTCACCGTGGACGCCACCGCCGCGCACGGCGTCACCACCGGCATCTCCGCCGCCGACCGCGCCACCACCCTGCGCCTGCTGGCCGGCGGCACCGCCGAGCCCACCGACCTGGTCCGCCCCGGCCACATCTTCCCGCTGCGCGCCCGCCCCGGCGGCGTCCTGGTCCGCAACGGCCACACCGAGGCCGCCGTCGACCTCGCCCGCCTCGCGGGCCTGCGCCCGGCCGGCGCCATCGTCGAGATCGCCGGCGAGGACGGCCGGATGCTGCGGCTGCCCGAGCTGATCCCGTTCGCCCGCAAACACGGCCTGACGATCATCTCCATCGAGGACCTGATCGCCTACCGCCGCAGCGCCGAGCCCACCGTCCGCCGCGAGGCCGAGGTCCGGCTGCCCACCGCGCACGGCACCTTCACGGCGTACGGCTACCGCTCCACCGTCGACGGCGTCGAGCACGTCGCCCTGGTGCACGGCGAACTCGGCGCCGGCGACGACGTGCTGGTCCGGATCCACTCCGAGTGCCTGACCGGCGACGTCTTCGGCTCCCAGCGCTGCGACTGCGGCCCCCAGCTCGACGCCTCGCTGGCCCGCATCCAGGCCGAGGGCCGCGGCGTGGTCGTCTACCTGCGCGGCCACGAGGGCCGCGGCATCGGCCTGATGTCCAAACTGCGCGCCTACGAGCTCCAGGAGCGCGGCCGCGACACGCTGGACGCCAACCTGGAACTCGGGCTGCCCGCCGACGCCCGGGACTACGCCGCCGGCGCCCAGATCCTGAAGGACCTCGGCGTGCGCGGCGTCCGCCTGATGACCAACAACCCCGACAAGAAGGACGCCCTGGTCCGGCACGGCATCGAGGTCACCGGCCGCGAACCGATGCCGGTCCAGGCGAGCGAGCACAACCTCCGCTACCTGCGCACCAAGCGGGACCGGATGGGCCACGACCTGCCCTGGCTGGACACCACCGCCGTGTCCACCTGCGGCAACCAGTAACGAAAGAGCACGAGGAGCGACGTGAGCGGCAAGGGTGCACCGGAACTGACCGTGGCGAACGTCGGCGACCTGCGGGTCGCCGTCATCGCGGCGCAGTGGCACGAGAAGGTGATGGACGGCCTGGTGGACGGCGCCCTGCGCGCCCTGCACGACCTGGGCATCAGCGAGCCGACCCTGCTCAGGGTCCCCGGCAGCTGGGAGCTGCCGGTGGTTGCCAAGGGCCTCGCCGGGCGCGGCTACGACGCGATCGTCGCCCTCGGCGTCGTCATCCGCGGCGGCACCCCCCATTTCGAGTACGTCTGCCAGGGCGTCACCCAGGGCCTCACCCAGGTCTCCGTCGACACCGGCGTCCCCGTCGGCTTCGGCGTCCTGACCTGCGACACCGAACAGCAGGCGCTGGACCGGGCCGGCATCGAGGGCTCCAGCGAGGACAAGGGGCACGAGGCGGTGACCGCGGCGGTGGCGACGGCGGCGACGCTGCGTTCAGTATCCGAACCCTGGCGTCAGGGCGGCCCGCACAACCCGTAGAGTGGGCGGCACCATGTCCAAGAAGACGTTCGAGGAGCTGTTCACCGAGCTCCAGCACAAGGCCGCCCACGGCGACCCCGCCACCTCCCGCACCGCCGAGCTGGTCGACAAGGGCGTCCATGCCATCGGCAAGAAGGTCGTCGAGGAGGCCGCCGAGGTCTGGATGGCCGCCGAGTACGAGGGCAGGGAAGCGGCCGCCGAGGAGATCTCCCAGCTGCTGTACCACGTCCAGGTGATGATGGTCGCCCGCGGCATCTCCCTGGACGACGTCTACGCCCACCTCTGAGCCCCGTCCCCGTAAGAAACCACACGAAGGAAGCCGACCTCATGCTGCGCATCGCCGTCCCCAACAAGGGTTCCCTCTCCGGCCCTGCGGCGGACATGCTGCATGAGGCCGGCTACCGGCAGCGCCGCGAGTCCAAGGAACTGCGCATCGTCGACCCGGGCAACGAGGTCGAGTTCTTCTACCTCCGCCCCCGCGACATCGCCATCTACGTCTCCTCCGGCCGGCTCGACATCGGCATCACCGGCCGCGACCTGCTGGTCGACTCCGGCGCCGAGGCCGAGGAGATCCTCCCCCTCGGCTTCGCCCGCTCCACCTTCCGCTACGCCGGCAAGCCGGGCGCGGCGAGCGGCGTCGAGGACCTCAAGGGCAAGACGGTCGCCACCTCCTACGAGGGCATCGTCGCCCGGCACCTCGCCGACAACGGCGTCGACGCCTCCGTAGTCCACCTCGACGGCGCCGTCGAGACCGCCATCGAACTGGGCGTGGCCGAGGTCATCGCGGACGTCGTGGAGACCGGTACCTCGCTGCGCAACGCCGGTCTCGAGGTCTTCGGCGAGCCGATCATGAAGTCCGAGGCCGTGGTGATCCGCCGCACCGGCGACACCGCCGACGAGACGACGGAGGCCAAGGCCCAGCAGTTCCTGCGCCGCCTCCAGGGCGTCCTGGTGGCCCGGACGTACGTGATGATGGACTACGACTGCCGGGTCGAGCAGTTGGAGAAGGCCGTCGCGCTCACCCCCGGCCTGGAGTCCCCGACCATCTCCCCGCTGCACAACGAGGGCTGGGTCGCCGTCCGCGCGATGGTCCCCGCCCGCGACGCCCAGCGGATCATGGACGACCTGTACGAGATCGGCGCCCGCGCCATCCTCACCACGGCCATCCACGCCTGCCGCCTCTGACCCACCCCCTCGGAGACCCTCATGGCGGACACCGCAGCAGGGCGGCCGGAGCTGCCCGCCCTGCCCGTCACCTTCCGGCCCGGCCCCACCCGCGCCGTCCTGCTCGCCGCCGCCGTCGTGCTGTTCGTGGTCCTCACCACGGTCGCGATGCTGCTCGACGGCCTCGGCCCGGGGGAGCGGCTCAGCTTCGTGCTGACCGCGCTGATCCTGGACGGGGTGCTGCTGATGCTGGCCCGGCCCAAGGCCGTCGCCGAGGAGTCCGGCGTCACCGTCGTCAACCTCACCCGGCGGCGCCGGCTGGACTGGGCGGAGATCGTCCGGGTCAACCTCCGGGCCGGCGACCCCTGGGTCTTCCTCGACCTGAGCGACGGCACCAGCCTGCCCGTGCTCGGCATCCAGCCCGGCATCGCCAAGCAGCGGGCCGTCGCCGACGCGCGCACCCTGCGGGCGCTCGCCGAGGCACGCTCGGCCGGCCGGCCGGGGGCGTGAGCCACCTGCTCCGGGGCGCCCCCGAGGTGCGCTCCGGAGCGTCCGGGGGCGGATCGGGGCCCGATCGGGGCCGTCCACCCTGCCGCAGTCGCCCCGTTCGTGATTAATCTGGAGGGCGGCGGCGCGACAGGAGCGCCTCCGTCCCTGTCGCTCCGCCCGGTGCACAGGGGTTCCTGCTACCCGAGGAGTGACTCCCTCCGGCGATGGACGGATCGTCCTGCAGTACCTGCGCCGCCCCCGGTCGTGACACGACACAGGCGGCGGCATCATGACCATCCCCCTGCTGCTCCTGGCAGCCGCACTCCTGCTGATCCTCGCCAACGGATTCTTCGTGGCGGCCGAGTTCGGCCTGGTGACCGTCGAGCGCGCGGACGCCGAGCGGGCCGCCGCGGACGGTGACCGGCGGGCCCGCCGGGTCGCCGAGTCCCTGAAGGAGCTGTCCTTCCAGCTCTCCGGTACCCAGCTCGGCATCACCATCACCTCCCTCGTCGTCGGCATGCTCGCCGAACCGGCCCTCGCCCAGCTCCTGGACGGCCCGCTCACCGCCGCCGGCGTTCCCGAGGGGGCGGTGTCCGGCGTGGCCGTCGTGGTCGGCATGCTGCTGGCCTCGGCGGTGCAGATGGTGATCGGCGAGCTGGTGCCCAAGAACTGGGCGGTGTCCCGGCCGTTGCAGGTGGCCCGCTTCGTGGCCGGCCCGCAGCACGCCTTCGCCCGCCTGTTCCGCCCGGTCATCGCCGCGCTGAACACGGTGGCCAACCGTCTGGTACGCACCCTCGGCGTCGAACCGGCCGAGGAACTGGCCTCCGCCCGCACCCCGGGCGAACTGGTCTCCCTGGCCCGGCACTCGGCCCGGGCCGGCGCCCTGGAACAGGACACCGCCGACCTGTTCGTACGGACCCTGTCGCTGGGCGGACTGACCGCGCAGCACGTCATGACCCCGCGGGTGCGGGTCAGCGCCCTGCACTCCTCGGCCACCGCCGAGGACGTGGTCAACCTGACCCGCGCCACCGGCCTGTCCCGCTTCCCCGTCTACCGGCACAAGATCGACGAGATCGTCGGCATGGTCCACCTCAAGGACGCCCTCGCGGTCCGCGCCCACGAGCGGCTGCGCACCCCCGTCGCGGGCATCGCCCGCCCGCCGCTGCTGGTCCCCGAGACGCTGCCGGTCCGGCCGCTGCTGGCCCGGCTGCGCAGCGAGCAGCCGATGGCCGTCGTCGTCGACGAGTACGGCGGCACGGCCGGGGTGGTCACCCTGGAGGACATCGTCGAGGAGATCGTCGGCGAGGTCCGCGACGAGCACGACGGACAGGACCTGCCCGAGCTGGCCGCCGCCCCGTCCGAGGACGGCCGGCCCGCCTGGGAAGCCGACGGCAGCTGCCGCGTCGACGTCCTGCGCCGCATCGGCCTGGAGGCGCCCGAGGGCCCCTACGAGACCGTCGCCGGCCTGGTCGCCGACCTGCTCGGCCGCATCCCGGCCGTCGGCGACCGCGCGGAGCTGCCCGGCTGGCGGCTGTCCGTGCGCCGGGTCGGCCACTACCGCGCCGAGCGGGTACGGCTGGTGCGCACCGCACCCGTCGCCGTACCGGTCGCGGAGGCGGTCAGATGAGCTTCCTGCAACTCCTGCTCGCCGCGCTGCTGGTGCTCGCCAACGGGTTCTTCGTGGGCGCCGAGTTCGCGCTGGTCTCGGTGCGCCGCAGCCAGATCGAACCGCTCGGCACCGCCCGCGCCCGCCAGGTGCTGCACGGCCTGGAGCACCTGCCGCAGATGATGGCCGCCGCCCAGTTCGGCATCACCGTCTGCTCGCTCACCCTCGGCGCCGTCGCCGAACCGACCGTCGCCCACCTCCTGGAGCCGGTCTTCACCTGGATACACCTGCCGCACGGCGTGATCCACCCGCTCGGCTATGTCATCGCGCTGGCCGCCGTCGTCTTCTGCCACCTGGTCATCGGCGAGATGGTGCCGAAGAACCTGGCGATGGCCGCCCCGGAGAAGGCCGCGCTGTGGCTCAGCCCCGGCCTGGTCGCCTTCGCCCGGCTGTGCCGGCCGATCACGGTCGCCCTCGGCGCCTGCGCCCAGGGCATCCTGCGGCTGTTCCGGGTGGAGCCCAAGGACGAGGTGGAGGCCGTCTTCACCAGCGAGCAGCTCAACCGGCTGGTGGAGGACGCGGGCCAGGCCGGTCTGCTCGACCCCGAGGAGCAGGAGCGCCTGGAGGATGCCCTGGAGCTGGGTTCGCGCCCGGTGACGGACGTACTCCTCAAGGGCGAGTCCTGGGTGACGGTCAGCCCGTCGGTGACCCCGGGCCGGATCGTCGAGCTGACCGCGGCGACCGGTTACTCGCGCTTCCCGGTGGCCGCCGAGACCGGCGCCTTCATGGGCTATCTGCACGTCAAGGACGTGCTGGACCTGGAGGACTCCGACCGGGCCGTGCCTCAGCAGGTCTGGCGCCCCATGACGACGCTGCGGCCCGAACTGCCGCTCGACGACGCGCTCACCGTGATGCGCCGGGCGGCCACCCACCTCGCCCAGGTGGTCGACACCGGCGGCCGGGTGCTCGGCCTGGTCGCCCTGGAGGACGTACTGGAGCTGCTGGTCGGTGAGGTGCGGGACCCGGCGCACCGGGAGGTGGCCGAGGTGACCGTGGCCGAGCCGCGCACCAGCGGGTCCGCCGAGGAGGTGCTCGCCTCCTGAGCGCGTAAGGCTCCGGGCGCGGATCCGTGCTCACATGGCCGGCGGATCCTGCGGCCCGCGCCCGGAGAGCACCTCCCCGTACGCCTGCATCAGATCCGGCAGCCTGAGCGTCGCCAGGTCGTCCCGGGTGAGCGCGCCGGGGTAGGCGGACAGCCGCAGATCCCGGTAGGCGCAGCTCTTCTCGTACAGCGTGCGCAGGAACCGCCCGTTGCCCAGCTCGTCGATCCAGCCCTGCTCGACCACGTGCCCGGCGATCGAGCGCAGTTCCTCCAGGGCCTCCTCGTCCCACTGGTCGCCGTTCTCGGCGGCCAGCACCTCGCCGATCGCGGTCAGTTCGGTGGGGCGGTACGAGGGGAAGTCCACGCGGCTGGTGAAGCGGGAGGACAGCCCGGGGTTGGCGGCGAGCAGCCGGTCCATGCCCTCCGGGTAGCCGGCCAGGATCACCACCAGGTGGTCCCGGTTGTCCTCGGCCCGCTTCAGCAGCACCTGGAGGGCCTCGTCGCCGTACGCGTCGCCCTTGCCGTAGCCGGAGTTGGACAGCGCGTACGCCTCGTCGACGAAGAGGACGCCGCCGAGCGCGGAGTCGATCAGCTCGTTGGCCTTCACGGCGGTCTGCCCGAGGTACTCGCCGACCAGGTCGGCCCGCTGCGCCTCCACCAGGTGGTCGCCGCCGAGCAGTCCGAGGGCGTAGAACACCCGGCCCAGGATGCGGGCCACGGTGGTCTTGCCGGTGCCGGAGGGGCCGGAGAAGACGAAGTGCCGTTTCGGCGGCTGCACCGGCAGCCCCTGCCCGGCCCGCAGCCGGGCCATGTTCAGCTGCGCCGACAACGCCTTGACCTGCCGTTTCACCGGTTCCAGGCCGACCATCCGCTCCAGCTCGGCGAGCGCTTCGGCCAGTAAACGGGGATCGGTGGGGCCGGTGGGCAGCGACGGGTCGGGCGCCGCGGTCCGGTGCCGCACCGAGGGGTCGGCCGCCGCGGGCGGGGGAGCGGCGGGCGGCCCGAAGGCGGACAGCCGCAGGTCCCGGTCCTCCATGCCGAACAGCGGGTCCAGGACGTCGGGGCCCTCGGCGCCGTCCGCGGCGTCCTGCCCGACCCCGGACAGGGTCAGCGCCGCCAGGTCCGCCGCGTCCTCGTACTCGTCGCCCTCGGCGATCGCCGCCAGCCGCGCCGAGGTGTCCATGAACCCGGGATCGACCCGGTGCACGGCCCGGTACAGCGGCAGGGCGGCGGCGCTGCGGCCGGTGCCCTCGCGGGAGCGGGCCAGCCAGTAGCGCAGCTCCTTGCGCTGCGGCTGCTCGCTGCGGCACCGCATCAGCGCCCCGGCCAGCAGTGGCTCGGCCTGCCCGTACATCTCCAGGCGGACCCGGGCCATGCCGCCGAACAGGCCCGCCTCGATGCCGAGCAGCGGGTCGCCGAGCAGCGGATCGGTGTGCCGGACGAGCTGCTCCCAGTCCTTGACCAGGTAGGCCCGGCAGGCGTGCAGGAAGCGGACATGAGGGTCGGTGTCGACCGGTGGCAGCCCGGCCAGCGCCCGGTCCAGCTCCGGCACATGGCGGCCGTCCAGCCAGTGCGAGGCGTGTGCGAGCAGCAGGTCACGCGGGCTCTCCAGCACCGGCTGCACCCACCAGCCCAGCCAGTACCAGGAGTTGAGGGTACGGCCGTGCCGGGTGCGCTGTTCGCCGAAGCGGTCCCGGTGCCGGAACATCCTGAGCAGCGCGGCCGTCGTGTCGACGCGCAGCGCGTGCAGTCCGAGCCAGCCGTCGGCCATCCCCGGGTCGATCCGCACCGCGGTCCGGAACTCCTCCTCGGCCTGCGGATAGGCGCCCATCGTGTAGGCGTCCACGCCTCGCAGCCAGGCGAGGTCGGCCGGGGCCGGCGGGCCCTGCGTGCCGAAGTCCATCACGTCCCCCACGAACCGTGCCCCCGTCGGTATGCCACCGGGCCGTCGCCCGCCTTGCTCCGACCGCTGAACCGCCGTGCCCCGGGGCGGAGTTGCCCGGAGCGGTCGTCCGCGGGCCGCACCCCAGGGCATCGTACCCGCGGGGGTCTTCCCTCCGAAGGGTGCGGTGACGTGCTGTTGCGCGGGGCGGAAGCAGACGGGGCGCAGGGGGCGCGGTTACCGAGGGTAAGCGGTCGGCGGCGTCGAGGACCCCGAAAAAGGGTGATGTGGACAGAACGAAGCCCCCGATCACGGGGGAACAACCGGGGGCTTCGCGTCTGCCGGCGGCCCCGAAAGGCCGCACATTGAGAACGTAAGACCTGTCCGGTCCTTGGGTCAAGCCGAGTTGGGGCTTCACAGGAACTTGCCAGGGAGGCACTTTCACAAGTTCGACACAATGGCGGCGGCCGGTCACTCGGGGTGAGAATCGAGGCCCTGGGGTCCCGTCCCGGCAGGTCCCGGGAGCATCTCGTACACCTCTTGTCCCGTCTGTCCCGGTCGCACCAGGAGGTCGGCATGGGGGCGCGAAGGATCATGGCGGAAGTGCCGGCGTTCGGCCGGGATCCACCCGTCCCAGAACTCCCGCTGTTCCTCGCCGTCCCGCGTCCGCCCGCGCGCCCACGCCTGCTCGGGCGGCAGCTCGAGCCACAGCAGCGCGGCCAGAAAGGGGCGCAGCGCCCGGCGGCCCGCGCCCACCCCTTCCACCAGGACCACCGGGCCCGGCGGCAGCGCGCGGGGCGGGCCGAAGCGCCGGGCCCGCCAGTCGTAGGGGCGGTAGCGGGCGGTCTCGCCGCAGCCGAGCGGTTCGATCACCTGGTCGCGTAGCCGGCCGGTCCAGTCGAACAGTTCCGCGTGGCTGGCGAGGTCGTCCAGGTGCAGTACGGGCGCGCCGTCCAGGGCCCGCGCCAGCCGCCCGGCGAACGTGGACTTCCCGGAGCCCGCGTGTCCGTCCACACCGATCAGCCGGACCGGGCCGCAGGACGGGGGCAGCCGGCGAAGGCGGGAGGCTAGCTCGTGGATGGCGGGTCCTGAGGGGTGCGGCGGGCGGCGGTCGGTCGCGCAGCACTCTAACCGCGACCGGCGGGCACCTCTCGGGCGGCCGGGCTGAAGAGCGGTATTCATGGGCGTGGCATGGCGGAAAGTGCTGGCCGCGGCGGTCGGCTGCGGCCATAGTTGGCGCACAACCGTGCAAGGACCTGCCCCGACTCGGACACCTGGGGGTCTTCCGCCCATGAGCAGAGCCGAACAGCCGTCCCGCAGAACCGTCCTGGCCGTCGCGGTCGCCGCCGCCGTGGCGGGCACCGCCGCCCCGGCCGCCGCCGACGCCGCCCACGACGCACCGGGCCACGGCGCCGACCCCGACACCGCCCGCCGCGTCGACAACCGTGCCTGGACCACGTACCGCGACTGGCGCGGCGGTACCGCGCGCGGCACCCGGGCCGTCGCCGGCGACCGTCCCGGCGTCGTGCTCGGCAGTCCCGCCGGGACCACCTCGTACACCGACCCGCACACCGGCCGCACGGCCGACTGGGAGTACGCGACCTGGACCTCGCCGGTGCACCGGCCGGCCGTGCCGTCGACCGAGGCGATCGTCTCCTGGAACGCCCGCACCCCGGGCGGCACCTGGCTCCAGGTCGAACTGAAGGGCACCTACTCCGACGGCACCGACACCCCCTGGTACGTGATGGGCCGCTGGGCCGCGGGCGACCAGGACATCCGGCGCACCTCCGTCGACGACCAGAGCGACGGGAAGAGCAGTGTCTGGACGGACACCTTCGCGATCGACGACGCCTCGACGGGGCTGCGGCTGGTCTCCTACCGGCTGCGGCTGACGCTGTACCGGCGGCCCGGGACCCGCGCCACCCCGACCGTGTGGCGGCTCGGCGCGATGGGCTCCGACATCCCGGACCGCTTCACCGTTCCCGCCGCCGCGCCCGGCCTGGCCCAGGAACTGGCCGTCCCGCGCTACTCGCAGGAGATGCACAAGGGCCAGTACCCCGAGTACGACAACGGCGGCGAGGCCTGGTGCAGCCCCACCTCGTCCCAGATGATCATCGAGTACTGGGGCGGCCGGCTCACGGCCGAGCAACTGGCCTGGGTCGACCCCGCCTACGCCGACCCGCAGATCTGCCACGCGGCCCGGTACACGTTCGACTACCAGTACGACGGCTGCGGCAACTGGCCGTTCAACGCCGCCTACGCGGCCACCTTCGACGGCATCCAGAGCGTGGTCACCCGGCTCGGCTCGCTCACCGACCTGGAGACGCTGATCGCGGCGGGCATCCCGGCCATAACGTCCCAGTCGTTCCTGGCCGAGGAGCTGACCGGGGCCGGCTACGGCACCTCCGGACACCTGATGACGGTGATCGGCTTCACCGCCGACGGCGATGTGATCGCGGGCGATCCGGCCTCCGACAGCAACGAGGCGGTGCGGCGGGTCTACCGGCGGCGCGAGTGGGAGAACATCTGGCTGCGCACCAAGCGCTACAACGCCGCCGGCAATGTCGCCTCCGGCACCGGCGGCGTCTGCTACCTCTTCTTCCCGGCCCACCCGACCCCGCGCCAGCGCGCGGCGCTCGCGGCGGTGGG
This sequence comes from Streptomyces sp. NPDC023723, assembly GCF_040639815.1. Lineage (NCBI taxonomy): Bacteria > Bacillati > Actinomycetota > Actinomycetes > Kitasatosporales > Streptomycetaceae > Streptomyces > Streptomyces sp. NPDC023723. Next base: position 51,409 of record NZ_JBFAAP010000025.1, on the reverse strand, counting down.
CGTGCGCTGAGCCCGCCGTACGACGGTCCCCGGCCGCGCGGGCCGGGGACCGGGCCCTGTGACGGACATCTCTGTCGCAACGGTGCTTTTCGGTGGCAAGGTGGACGGATCGGTGGGGGGGAACCACCCGGCAAGTCCGACCTCTGCGAGAAGCCATGACCGCACACAGCGCCACCGCCGCCCGCGTCCGTACCGGCGGCCCCCAGGAAGACGGCCCCCAGATCCTGGAGCACGTTCTCGGCTGGACCCTCGTGGTGGTCGTCGCCATGCTGGTGGTCCAGCTCGGACTGCTGTGACCTGACCCACGTCCCGGCTGCCATACTGCGGGGGTCCACAGCCCGCCGCAGTCCGGGGTCGATCGTGAACACCAGCCAGCAGAGCGCCGAACCGCCCGCCCCGGCCCCACCAGCCGGACACGCCCCGCCCCGGCCCCGTGCCACCGGCCGCTCGCTGGCCCGCCGCGGCGAACTCATCGCCATCGGCCGGCGGCTGTTCGCCGACACCCCCTACGACGCGCTCTCGATGGACGACATCGCCCACGAGGCCCAGGTCGCCAAGGGGCTGATCTACTACTACTTCCAGTCCAAGCGCGGCTACTACCTGGCGATCGTCCAGGACGCGGTGACCGACCTGGTCACCTTCGCGGCCGGCGGTCTCGACCTGCCGCCGGTGGACCGGGTGCACCGCACCGTCGACGGCTATCTGCGCTACGCCGAGCACAACCAGGCCGCGTACCGCACCATCGTCTGCGGCGGCGTCGGCTTCGACACCGAGGTGCACGCCATCCGCGACCAGGTGCGCGAGGCGATCGTCAGCACCCTCGCCGAGGGCGCCTACGGCCGGGCCGGCATCTCGCCACTGGCCCGCACCGGACTGCTGGCCTGGGTGTGCGGCGTGGAGGGCGCCACCCTGGACTGGATCGGCCGCCCCGAACTCTCCCGCGAGACCATGTGCGCCCTGCTGGTGAAGATGCTCGGCGGCGCCCTGCGGGCCGTAGAGGAACTGGACCCCGCCCACCCCGCGCCCGAGCCCGCCCGTCGGGACGGGCGGGCTCCCTGAGGCGAGCGGGTCAGCTGATCGCCTTGATCAGCTCCCCGTCCGCCGTGTCCCCGCTCAGCTCCCAGAAGAACGTACCGCCCAGCCCTTCCTGGTCCTTGTACGCCATCTTGCCCGCGACGGTCTCCGGAGTGTCGTAACTCCACCAGTCGGAACCGCACTTGGCGTACGCCGTGCCGGCCACGGTGCCGGTGGCCGGGCACTTGTCCCTGAGCACCTTGTAGTCCTCGATGCCCTGCTCGTACGTCCCCGCCGCCGGGCCGGTCGCGGTGCCGCCGGGCGCCTCCTGGGTGACGCCGGTCCAGCCGCGTCCGTAGAAGCCGATGCCGAGCAGCAGCTTCTCGGCCGGGATGCCGAGGCCCTTGAGCTTCGCGATCGTCGCCGAGCTGTGGAAGTCCGCCTTCGGGATGCCGTCGTAGGAGGTCAGCGGCGAGTGCGGGGCGGTCGGCCCGGTGCTGTCCCAGGCGCCGAAGTAGTCGTACGTCATCGGGTTGTACCAGTCGACGTACTGCGCCGCGCCCGCGTAGTCGGTCGCGTCGATCCGGCCGCCGGAGCTCGCGTCGGCGGTGATCGCCGCGGTGACCAGGTTCTCGCCGCCGAACTTGGCGCGCAGCGCGGCCAGCACCGCCCCGAACGCCTCCCGGCCGCTGGTGTCGCAGGTCAGACCGCAGGCGTTCGGGTACTCCCAGTCGATGTCGATGCCGTCGAAGACATCGGCCCACTTGCTGTTCTCGACCAGGTCGTAGCAGGACTGGGCGAAGGCGGCCGGGTCCTTGGCCGCCTCGGCGAAGCCGCCGGACCAGGTCCAGCCGCCGAAGGACCACAGCACCTTGAGGTCCGGGTGCTGCTGCTTCAGCTTCAGCAACTGGTTGAAGTTGCCCTTCAGCGGCTGGTCCCAGGTGTCCGCGACCCCGTCGACCGACTCGTCCGCGGTGTACGCCCGGTCGGTCGCCGCGTAGGAGTCGCCCAGGGCGCACTTGCCGCCGGTGACGTTGCCGAAGGCGTAGTTGATGTGGGTGAGCTTCTCGGCCGAGCCGGAGGTCTCGATGTTCTTGACGTAGTACTTCCGGTCGTAGGTGCCCCATTCGGTGAAGTAGCCGACGGTCTTGGCGCCGGCGGCGGCCCGCTCGGCCGTGGGGGCGGCGCTCGCGGTGCCCGCGCCGGCCAGCAGACCGGCACCGAGGACGGCGGTGCAGAGCGCGGAGACGGCTCCGCGCAGCCGGGGGTGGTTCGGGAAGTGCATCGGGGTGGCTCCTCGTGGGGGAAGAGAGAACGCGCCGATTGGCATGAACGCGATAGTGCGGTGGGCGGTCACAGTAGGAGGACTAGACCAGTGCGGTCAATGGTTCGGACCATTTTCCGAACGGACGCGTTCCGCTTGCGGGCCCCGGAGCGCGCCCGCAGCATTTCTTCGAAGTGAGCGGTCGTTAACTGGTGACGAGCGCTGCTCCACGGGGCATAATCACCGCACAGCCGCTGGTCAGCAGCTTCCGAGACCCGGGAGTACGCGCCCGGCCACGGCCGATCGACCCGGCGAGCCGCCCACCCACGGCGCCCGCCCGCCGGTGCGCCCCCACAGGGAGGAGAGCGTCGCCATGCACGACCCCGCCCCGCAGCCGGTGGAACGTCACCTGCCCACGGACGAGGCCCGGGACCTGATCTCGCTCGTCCGGAACATCGCCCAGCGCGACATCGCGCCGACGGCGGCCGAGGAGGAGGACGCCGGACGCTTCCCGCGCGAGCTCTTCACCCTGCTCTCCGACTCCGGCCTGCTCGGCCTGCCCTACGACGCCGAACACGGCGGCGGCGACCAGCCGTACGAGGTCTACCTCCAGGTCCTGGAGGAACTCGCCGCCGTCCGGCTCACCGTCGGCCTCGGCGTCAGCGTCCACACCCTCGCCTGCTACGCGCTCGCCGCCCACGGCACCAAGCAGCAGCGCGTCGAGCACCTGCCCGCGATGCTCGGCGGCGGCCTGCTCGGCGCCTACTGCCTCTCCGAGCCGTCCGCGGGCTCGGACGCGGCCGCACTGCGCACCAGAGCCGTCCGGGACGGCGACGACTGGGTGATCACCGGCACCAAGGCGTGGATCACGCACGGCGGCATCGCCGACTTCTGCACGGTCCTGGCCCGCACGGGGGAGGACGGCCCGCGCGGCATCACCGCCTTCCTGGTCCCGGGTGACGCCGAGGGGCTGAGCGCGGCGCCGCCGGAGAAGAAGATGGGGCTCAAGGGCTCGCCCACCGCGCAGGTCCACTTCGACGGCGTACGGGTGCCGGACGCGCGGCGGATCGGCGAGCCGGGCCAGGGCTTCGCGATCGCCCTGTCCGCGCTCGACTCGGGGCGGCTCGGCATCGCCGCCTGCGCGATCGGGGTGGCGCAGGCGGCGCTCGACGAGGCGGTGCGCTACGCCACCGAGCGGCGGCAGTTCGGCCGGCCGATCGCCGACTTCCAGGGGCTGCGCTTCATGCTCGCCGACATGGCGACCCAGATCGAGGCGGGCCGCGCCCTCTACCTGGCGGCGGCCCGGCTGCGGGACGCCGGGCGGCCGTTCGCCCGGCAGGCGGCGATGGCCAAGCTGCACTGCACCGACACGGCGATGCGGGTGACCACCGACGCCGTGCAGATCCTCGGCGGCTACGGCTACACCGCGGACTTCCCGGCCGAGCGGTACATGCGCGAGGCGAAGGTGCTCCAGATCGTCGAGGGCACCAATCAGATCCAGCGGATGGTCATCGCCCGGCACCTCGCGGGGCCGGAGGAACGCTGAAGTCGCCGAGTCCGCGCGGGGGCGCCGTGAGTTCGGCCCACTCCGGGTCGTGGCGCCCCGGCAGGGTGCGGCCGCGGTCGGCCCAGGCCCGCATCAGCTCGCGGTAGATCGGCGGATCCGGCGGCTGGGGCGCCGGCGGCAGCACTCCGGCGGGAACCGGGACGAACACGCGCCGCCGACGCCCGCTCGCCGTGAACGTGGGGGTCATACCAGGGCAACGCGTGAAACCGCGGACAGGTCACCGGCGCACGGAATCGTGCACGAGTTCACCGGGGTCCGGCCGCGCGCCCCCGGTGACACCGAGCGCCGACGGCGCCGGCCGGGAGGGCCCGGCCGGCCGCCTCCCGTGCCTCAGGCGGCCTGGCGCCGCATCGTCGGCACCCGCATCGGGCGCGAACCCGGGCCGCCGACGTGCGAGAAGGGCTGCATCCGCCAGTCCAGTCCCTGCGGGAGCGTCAACAGCAGGGCGGTGTGCTGCTCCTGCGGCTGGAAGGACTCGTCCGCGGGACGGGCGTCGGTCGCCCGGCGGCCGGTGCCGGCGCAGACCGTGAGCCCGAACGGGTTCCACGGCGAGGCGCACAGCGCGTGCTCCGGGAGCACCTCCTCGTCCGCCAGCAGCGCGATGGGCTGGGCGCAGTCCGGGCAGATCACCCGGTACATCTCGAACGTGTCATAGGTGTCGAGCTCGTCCTCGTCGAAGGCGTCGGGTTCGACACCCTCCGGCGTGGGCTCGACCACCGGCTGCTGCCGCTTGGGCGTGGTACGACCAGGGCGCTGAAGACTCTGCATGGGATTCTCCCCCTCGGGCTGGGCCGGGACGGCACTGCGGCCTCGACCACAGCAAGCACTTCCCGCCGCCCGTCGGCGGTAATCACGAGAACATCACGGAGGCTGTTCGAAGCCTGTGGCGTTCGTCACATGCCGCTCGCGGGTGCCCTGCGACCCTCACCGGCCGGGAGTGATCCGGGGTGCTCGGGTGTCCGGGGAGGTCAGGCGCACTGTAGGTTCTTGCGCCATGGAGGAGCTGGACCGACAGATCGTGCAGCTGCTCGTCAAGGACGGGCGGATGAGCTACACCGACCTGGGCAAGGCCACGGGCCTGTCCACGTCGGCCGTGCACCAGCGGGTGCGGCGGCTGGAGCAGCGTGGCGTCATCCGCGGGTACGCCGCGGTCGTCGACCCGGAGGCCGTCGGGCTGCCGATGACCGCCTTCATCTCGGTGAAGCCGTTCGACCCGAGCGCCCCCGACGACATCGCGGACCGGCTGGCCGGCGTCCCCGAGATCGAGGCGTGCCACAGCGTGGCCGGCGACGAGAACTACATCCTCAAGGTGCGCGTCGCCACCCCGCACGAACTGGAGGAACTCCTCGCCCGGCTGCGCTCGTTGGCCGGCGTCTCCACCCGCACCACCGTCGTGCTCTCCACCCCGTACGAGGCGCGGCCGCCGCGCGTCTGACGGACCTGTGTGCCAGGTGGCCCGGGCGAGGGGTGAGACTGGTGCCCATGAGTGAGTCCAGTGCCCCGACCGAGACCGTCCTGCTGCGCCGCGGCGAGGTCCACAGTCCCGCCGATCCCTTCGCCACGGCCATGGTCGTCGAACGCGGCCAGGTCGCCTGGGTCGGCTCCGAGGGGGCCGCGGACGCCTTCGCGGACGGCGTGGACCGGGTGCTCGACCTGGACGGCGCGCTGGTCACCCCGGCGTTCACCGACGCACATGTGCACACGACCGCCACCGGCCTGGCGCTCACCGGCCTCGACCTGTCCGACGCCCCCTCCCTGCCCGCGGCGCTCGCCCGGGTGCGGGAGTTCGCCGCCGCCCGCCCCGCCGACCGGGTGCTGCTCGGCCACGGCTGGGACTCCGCCGCCTGGCCGGAGGGCCGCCCGCCGACCCGCGCCGAACTCGACGCGGCCACCGGCGGCCGCCCCCTCTACCTCAGCAGGATCGACGTCCACTCGGCCGTCGCCAGCACCGCCCTGCTCGACCTGGTCCCGGCCGCGGCCGGCCACCCGGACGCCCCCCTCACCGCCGACGCCCACCACGCGGTACGCGGCACCGCGCTCGGTGCCGTCACCCCCGCCCAGCGCGCCGAGGCGCAGCGCGCCGCGCTCGCCCACGCCGCCTCGCTCGGCATCGGAACCGTTCACGAATGCGCAGGCCCGGAGATCTCCTCCGAGGACGACCTGACCGCCCTGCTGCGGCTGGCGGCCGGGGCGGACGGCCCCCGCGTGGTCGGCTACTGGGCCGAACAGGATGTCGACAAAGCGCGGGAACTGGGCGCGGCCGGCGCCGCGGGAGACCTCTTCGTCGACGGCTCCCTGGGCTCCCACACCGCCTGCCTGCACCAGCCGTACGCCGACGCGCGGCACACCGGCCTCGCCCACCTCGACGCGGTCGCGGTCGCCTCGCACGTCGTCGCCTGCACCGAGGCCGGTCTCCAGGCGGGCTTCCACGCCATCGGCGACGCCGCCGTCAGCACCGTCGTCGAGGGTGTCCGGGCCGCCGCCGAGAAGGTCGGCCTCGCCCGGGTCCGGGCCGCCCGGCACCGCGTCGAACACGCCGAGATGCTCACCGCCGAGACCGTCGCCGCCTTCGCCGAACTCGGCCTGACCGCCTCCGTGCAGCCCGCCTTCGACGCGCTCTGGGGCGGTGCGGACGGCATGTACGCCCGCCGCCTCGGCGCCGGCCGGGCCCGCACCCTGAACCCCTTCGCGGCCCTGCTGCGCGCCGGTGTCCCGCTCGCCTTCGGCTCCGACAGCCCGGTCACCCCCCTCGACCCCTGGGGCACCGTCCGGGCCGCCGCCTTCCACCGCACCCCGGAGCACCGGGTCTCGGTCCGCGCCGCGTTCACCGCCCACACCCGCGGCGGCTGGCGGGCCGTCGGCCGGGACGACGCGGGCGTCCTGGTGCCGGGCGCGCCCGCCGACTACGCCGTCTGGCGCACCGGCGACCTTGTGGTCCAGGCCCCCGACGACCGGGTCGCCCGCTGGTCGACCGACCCGCGCTCCGGCACCCCCGGCCTGCCCGACCTCACCCCGGGCCGTGACCTGCCGGTCTGCCTGCGTACCGTGGTCGGCGGGCGGCCGGTCTTCGTACGCCCGGGCGAGTGATCCCCAGGTCCGACGGGGCGACGATCTTTCCTCCGTCCCTGTGTCGCACCGCCCGGCCCGTCTCGCCGCTGACCAGGGCATTGATGAGATCACCGCAGGTCAAACGGCTGTTGACAGGCGACGGAGCCGGGCCGGTAGGTTCGGCGGAGTCCACCACCGGACGCCCGACCGGGGAACTACCGCGCACACGTCGCGGCGCCGCTGGGTCAGCGACGGTGTGCCGCACCGGCGCACCGCCACTGTGAGCCAGGCCCAGCACTCGCGCCGCGCCGAGGGAACGTTCCGGCCTCGGGAGGTGTGACCCGGGTGGGGCCCGGGCGCTCAGTAGACAACGGCTCTAGGTCGATCCGCAGCCAGCGGGTCCCGGGTCGGCCCGAAGGGCGCCGGGCCCCCATCCGTAGCCGGCCACGGCCGGGCGCGGCCGAGTGCCGCCCCAAAAGACCCATTGCTACCCAGGTTTTGTGCAACCGACACCACCATACGAACCTCCTGTCACGTCACCGCAGGCCGCGGCCACTATGGTGGTGCTCTCCGGACGGACTTGAAGGGGCAGCAGTGAACGACGGTGACGGGACGCGAGCGGCATCGGGCCAGGAGAGAGAGTTCGGCCCGCTCGGCACGCCCCTGGTGATCATCCCGACCTACAACGAGTCGGAGAACATCAAGGCGATCGTCGCCCGGGTGCGCGAGTCGGTCCCCGAGGCGCACGTCCTGGTGGCCGACGACAACAGCCCCGACGGCACCGGCAAGCTCGCCGACGAGGTCGCCGTCGTCGACGACCAGGTCCACGTCCTGCACCGCAAGGGCAAGGAGGGCCTCGGCGCCGCCTACCTGGCCGGCTTCCGCTGGGGCCTGGAGCGGGACTACGGCGTCCTGGTCGAGATGGACGCCGACGGCTCCCACCAGCCCGAGGAACTGCCGCGGCTGCTGACCGCCCTCAAGGGCGCCGACCTGGTGCTCGGCTCCCGCTGGATGCCGGGCGGCCGGGTGGTGAACTGGCCCAAGTCCCGGGAGGTCATCTCCCGCGGCGGCAGCCTCTACTCGCGCCTCGCCCTCGACCTGCCGCTGCGCGACATCACGGGCGGCTACCGGGCCTTTCGGCGACAGACCCTGGAGGGCCTCGGACTGACCGAGGTGGCCTCGCAGGGCTACTGCTTCCAGGTCGACCTGGCCCGCCGCGCGGTCAAGGCCGGCTACCACGTGGTCGAGGTGCCGATCACCTTCGTCGAGCGCGAGCTGGGCGACTCCAAGATGAGCAAGGACATCCTCGTCGAGGCACTGTGGCGGGTCACCGCCTGGGGCGTCGGGGAGCGGGTCGGCAGGATCACCGGCCGGGGCAAGCCGGGCGGTCCGGCGCAGCGGCGGTCCGAGCCCTCCTGACCGGGCCCCTTATCCCGCGCTGAGCCGGGGCCAGGCACACTGGAGGTATGACGACCGGCGCTCACACCCCCAGCCAGCCCGTCCGGCCCCAGCGCTCCCGGCTGCGTACGTTCCTGCCGCTGGGCGTCGCCGCCTGGCTGGTCCTGGAGATCTGGCTGCTGACGCTGGTCGCGGGCGCCGCCAGTGGTTTCGTGGTCTTCCTGATCCTGCTGGCCGGTGTCGTCCTGGGCTCCGTGATCATCAAGCGGGCGGGCCGCCGCGCCTTCCGCAGCCTCCAGGAGACGGTGCGGCAGCAGCAGGGCGGCGCGCCGCCCGCGGCCCGGCCGAACAGCGAGGGCAACGGCCTGATGATGCTGGGCGGCCTGCTGGTGATGATCCCCGGCCTGCTCACCGACGCGGCCGGCCTGCTCCTGCTGCTGCCCCCGGTCCAGAAGGCCGTGAGCCGGTACGCGGAGCGCACCTTCGAGCGCCGCCTGCGCGCGGCCGACCCCGGCACCCTGGGCGACGCCTTCCGCCAGGCCCGCATGCACCGCCCGGACGGCAAGGTGGTCCCCGGCGAGGTCATCCGCGAGGAGGAGCGAGCCGACCGGGACCAGGACCCGCGCCCGCCCTTGACCCGCTGACCCGCTGGCCCCCGGGGGCCTTCTCCGGTCTCCACGCAGCGGTATCCACACAGCAAAGACCGCGGGCGCCGTACGAGATCGTACGGCGCCCGCGGTCACTCACGTGCGCTGAATCCGGCACTCAGTCCCCGCGGGGACTACGCACTCTTGCGGCTGTCGCGCGGATGCACCGCGATGTTCATCGCGCCGGAGCGCAGAACCGCCAGCCGCTCCTCAAGGACCTCTTCGAGCTCCTCGCGGGTGCGTCGTTCCATCAGCATGTCCCAGTGCGTACGCGCGGGCTTGGCCTTTTTCTCCTCAGGGCCGTCGCCGTCCACCAGGAGTGCCTGGGCCCCGCAGACCTTGCACTCCCACTCCGGCGGAATCTCCGCCTCGACCGAGAAGGGCATCTCAAAGCGGTGCCCCTTCTCGCATGCGTACTCCACGGCCTGGCGCGGGGCCAGGTCGATGCCGCGGTCCGTCTCGTAGCTGGTCACCACGAGGCGCGTGCCGCGAAGAGCTCGCTCACTCATGAATCGTGCCTCCCGGGCTTGTCGCCCACAGGACAGGTGTCGCTGTCGTCGTCATCCGGTCAACGTCCGGTCGGCGGTAAAGATTCCCGTCCCGAGTCCCGTTCCGGGGCCATGTGTCGCCGTCGTAGCCGCAGCCTTTGTCAACCAGTGCAGTACCCACCGGCGCCCGGTGTGTCACACCTGCTGAGAGATGTCACCCGGCGTTTCGGCACCTTTGACGCGCAGTAACGGTACGCCTGGCAGGCCAAAGGCGTACACTACCGCCCTTTCGCGCCAAGTGCTAAATCCTTTCGGGAACGGGATTGCCCGCGTCGCCGATCGCCCGCCGGACCGGCACCCGCGCGAGCAGCGCGAAGCCGATCACGAAGAACGCCACCAGGGAGATGATCGCGTCCCGGTAGCTGCCGGTGAGCTGGTAGGTGAGCCCGAACAGCAGCGGCCCCAGCCAGCTCATCCCGCGGTCGCTGATCTCGTACGCGGAGAAGTACTCGGCCTCCTTGCCGGGCGGGACCAGGTGGGAGAAGAGGGAGCGGGACAGCGCCTGGCTGCCGCCGAGCACCAGGCCGATCCCGGCGGCCAGCACGAAGAACCACCCGGGCGCCCCGGCGGGCAGGAAGTACCCGGCCGCGAGGGTGACCGTCCAGGCGACCAGCGAGCCGAGGATGGTGCGCTTGGCGCCGTACCTGCGGGCCAGCCGGCCCAGCAGCAGTGCCCCCGCCACCGCCAGCACCTGCACCAGCAGCACGGCCACGATCAGTGTGGACTGGCCCAGGTCCAGTTCCTCGGAGCCGTAGACCGACGCCTGGGAGATCACCGTCTGGATGCCGTCGTTGTAGACCAGGTACGCCAGCAGGAAGGCCAGCGTCAGCGGGTGCCGCCGCATGCCGCGCACGGTCGCCGCCAATTGGCGGAAGCCCGGCAGGGCCGCCTCCCGCGCGGGCGCCCGGCGGTCCCGCAGCCGGCGCAGCGGGATCAGCGCGAAGGCGCCCCACCACAGGCCCGCCGACGCCAGGCAGACCCGGACCGCCGCGCTCTCGGTGAGCCCGAAGGAGTCGTGGCCGGTGTAGAGCACCAGGTTGACGACCAGCACCAGCGCCCCGGCCGCGTAGCCGAAGGCCCAGCCCCGGGAGGAGACGGCGTCGCGCTCCTCGGGCGGGGCGATCTGTGGCAGGTAGGAGTTGTACAGCATCATCGCCACCGACTGGGCCGCGTTGGCGATCACCAGCAGCAGACCGCCGAGCAGATAGCGGTCGCCGGCCAGGAAGAACATGCCGGCCGTGGCCGCCGCCCCGGTGTACGCCGCGGCCCCCAGCAGCGGCTTCTTGCGGCCGCCGCGGTCGGCGGCGGCGCCCACCAGGGGCATCACCAGCACCGCCACGATCACCGACAGGGACACCGAGTACGCGAAGAACGACCCGGCTCGCACCGGTATGCCCAGCGGATGGACGTACCCGTCCGGGTCCGCCGCCGACTCGGCGACCGAGGTGAGATAGGGGCCCAGGAACACGGTGAGCACGCTCGTCGAATAGACCGAGCAGGCCCAGTCGTAGAAGTACCAGCCGCGCTGCTCGCGCCGGCGTCCGGCGGCGTCGTCGGCCGCCGGTGTCCGCACGGTGTCGGTGCCCACCCGTGCCCCCGCCTTCCCCGTGAACGCGCGCCGTCCCCGGCCGGGCGCGGGTCTCAGACCCAGACGCCGCGGTCCTCCATGACCTTGCGCAGTGTGTCGATGTGATCGGTCATGATGCCATCCACACCGAGGTCCAGGAGCCGGTGCATGCGCTCGGCGTCGTTGACCGTCCACACGTGCACCTGGAGTCCGCGCGCGTGCGCGGCGCGGACGAAGCGGTGGTCGGTCACCGGGATGCCCGACTGGGCCTCGGGGACCTGGGCGGCCACCGCCGAGCGGCGCGCCGCGGCGGGCAGCCCCCAGGAGCGCAGCCGCAGCCCGAGCACGCCCCGGGTGCCGTACGAGGTGGCCAGCCGGGGACCCGCGAGGCGCTGGGCGCGGGCCACCCGGGCCTCGGAGAACGAGCCGAGGCAGATCCGGTCCCAGGCGTTCGCCCGCCCGACCAGGTTCAGAAAGGGCAGCAGCGCCGCCTCGGCCTTGACGTCCACGTTCCAGCGGACCTCGGGAAAGGTCTCCAGGAGTTCCTCGAAGAGGGGGAGCGGTTCGGCGCCCGCCACGCGCGCGCCGCTCACCTCCGCCCACGGCAGGTCGGCGATCCGGCCCCTGCCGTCCGTCATCCGGTCCAGCGTCGCGTCGTGGAAGGCGACCAGCTTGCCGTCGCGGGTGGCGTGCACGTCGGTCTCGAGGTACCGGTAGCCCGCCTCGACCGCCCGCCGGAACTGGCGCAGCGTGTTCTCCAGGCCGTCGGCCGCGCCGCCCCGGTGGGCGAAGGCGAGCGGGCCGGGATGGTCGAGGTAGGGGTGGCGTATCGGGGTGGTCACCGACGCAGTATCGCCGCCCGGGGTTGACCGGTGGCAACCACCGTGCTGCCGCCGGATGCCGGCGGGACGGCGAACATCCGCAGGAACAGCTGGGCCAGCGGGCCGATCGTCACCGCGTACAGCAGGGTGCCGATCCCGACGGTGCCGCCGAGGGCGAAGCCGGTCACCACGACCGTGATCTCCACCGCCGTACGCACCAGGCGCACCGACAGCCCGGTGCGCAGGTTCAGCCCCGTCATCAGGCCGTCGCGCGGTCCCGGGCCGAACCGGGCCGCGATGTACAGGCCGGTCGCCGCGCCGTTCAGGACGATGCCCGCGACCAGGAAGGCGGCGCGGGCCGCCCAGCCCCGGGCGTCCGGCAGCAGCGCCAGCGTCCCGTCCATCGCCGCGCCGATCACCAGGACGTTGGAGACCGTGCCGAGGCCCGGCCGCTGGCGCAGCGGTATCCAGAGCAGGAGGACGGCCGCGCCGACCAGGGTGAGGATCATGCCCATCGACAGGCCGGTCCGCCCGGCCAGGCCCTGGTGCAGCACGTTCCACGGTTCCAGGCCGAGGCCCGAGCGGACCAGCAGCGCCGAGCTGGCCCCGTAGAGCAGCAGACCGCCGTAGAGCTGGCTGAGCCGTCGGGTGAGACGCATGGGGTGCCCCCTGTGGTGGACGTGGCTTGACTTGTGCCACCCTGTGGCCTGGAAGCGACAGCCTCCTATGGCCAATTTGCGGAAGGTGGACTGATTCACATGGCGCAGTGGACTTCGGCCGTGGGAGCCGCGCAGCTCGCCCGGCTGCTCGGGTCGCAGGCGGAGCGGCCGGCCGGGCCCGGCACCCGCCGCCCGCCCGCCTACCGGGCGCTGGCCGACGGCGTCCGGCTGCTGGTGCTCGAAGGACGGGTCCCGGTCGCCGCTCGGCTGCCCGCCGAGCGGGAACTCGCCCTCGCCCTCTCCGTCAGCCGCACCACGGTCGCCGCCGCCTACGAGGCGCTGCGCGCCGAGGGCTTCCTGGAGTCCCGGCGCGGCGCGGGCAGCTGGACCGCGGTGCCGCCCGGCAACCCGGTGCCCGCGCGGGGCCTGGAGCCGCTGCCGCCCGAGGCGCTCGGCTCGGTGATCGACCTGGGCTGCGCGGCGCTCCCGGCGCCCGAGCCCTGGCTCACCCGCGCCGTCCAGGGCGCCCTGGAGGAACTGCCGCCCTACGCGCACACGCACGGCGACTACCCGGCCGGGCTGCCCGCGCTGCGCGCCACCATCGCCGACCGCTACACCGCGCGGGGCATCCCGACCATGCCCGAGCAGATCATGGTCACCACCGGCGCGATGGGCGCGATCGACGCCATCTGCCACCTCTTCGGAGGGCGCGGCGAACGGATCGCCGTCGAGTCGCCCTCGTACGCCAACATCCTCCAGCTGATGCGCGAGGCGGGGGCCCGCCTGGTGCCGGTCGCCATGGCCGGCGGCCTCGGCGGCTGGGAGCCGGAGCGGTGGCGCCAGGTGCTGCGCGAGGCCGCGCCCCGGCTCGCCTACGTCGTCGCCGACTTCCACAACCCGACCGGCGCCCTCGCCGGCGAGGACCAGCGGCGGCGCCTGGTCGAGGCGGCCCGGTCGGCGGGGACGGTGCTGGTGGCGGACGAGACCATGAGCGAGCTGCTGCTCGACGAGGACCTGGCGATGCCGCCCGCGATGTGCGCCTTCGACCCGGGCGGCTCGACCGTCGTCACCGTCGGCTCGGCCAGCAAGGCGTTCTGGGCCGGAATGCGGATCGGCTGGGTGCGGGCGGCCCCCGACGTGATCCGCAGCCTGGTCGCCGCCCGCGCCTACGCCGACATGGGCACCCCCGTCCTCGAACAGCTGGCGGTGAACTGGCTGTTCGGGACCGGCGGCTGGGAACGGGCCGTCGCCCTGCGCCGCGCGCAGGCCCGGGAGAACCGGGACGCGCTGGTCACGGCGGTGCGGCGGGAGCTGCCCGAGTGGGAGTTCGAGGTGCCGAGGGGCGGGCTCACCCTGTGGGTGCGCACCGGCGGTCTGTCCGGGTCGCGGCTCGCCGAGGCGGGCGAGCGGGTCGGGGTCCGGGTGCCGTCCGGGCCGCGGTTCGGGGTCGACGGGGCCTTCGAGGGCTATGTGCGGCTGCCGTTCACGGTCGGCGGCGCGGTGGCCGAGGAGGCGGCCCTGCGGCTGGCCGCGGCGGCCCGGCTGGTGGAGAGCGGGGGCGTGGGCGGGGCGGAGGCGCCGCGCACCTTCGTGGCGTGACGCCCCCGGACGTGCCCGCGGCCGGCGGCTACGGCTGGCTGAGCGTGGGCACCGACTTCTTCTCGGGCTGCTGTTCCACCAGCGTCTCGGACCCCTTCTCCGACCCCTTCTCCGTCGCCGTCTCCTTCTCCTCCCGCTCCTCGTCGGGGCCCGGGAGCGTCGGGACCGGTTCCGGGGCGGTCTCCGGCTCGCCGCCCGGGACGTCGGGCACGTGCTCCCCGTCGGCCGGGGTGGTGCGCGCCGGGAGCAGTTCCAGCACGGCCTGCCGGTGGGCGTCGTCGGCGGCGTCGTCGTACGGGTCCGGGGTGGCCGGCACCTGGAGGCGCAGTACCGGGCCGGTGCCCAGCCGGGCGTAACCGCGGCCGGGCGGGACCTGGTCGACCGGCGTGGTCCCCGGGGGAGCGCCGAGCCCGGCCGCCAGTTCGTCCGGGCCGGCCGCGCCGAGCACCACCCGGGCGCGGGTGTGCTGCCGTACCGCGTCGCCGAGCGCGTCGAGGGCGTCCAGCTGGTCGGCCACCACCACCGTCACGTGCGCGGCCCGGCCGTGCCGCAGCGGCACCTGGAGCAGGGTCTGCGGGTCTCCCCGGCCGTCCGCGCCGGCCAGGTGGGTGAAGGCGCTCGGCCGGTCCAGCAGCAGCCACAGCGGCCGCCGGGTGTCCGCGGGCGGCGGCTGCCCCTCCTGCCGGGCCCGGTTGACGGCGATCAGCCGGCGTTCCGTCTCCTGCGCGGCCCACTCCAGGCTGGTCAGCACCCCGGTGAGGCCGCACTCGACGGCCAGCACGCCGTCCCGCCCGGTCAGACAGGCGTATTCGCCGGTGCCGCCGCCGTCGACGATCACCAGGTCGGCGCCGTGGTGCAGGGCCTGGAGGGCGACCGAACGCAGCAGTGTGGAGGTGCCGGTGCCCGGCCGGCCGAGGACCAGCAGGTGCGGCTCGGTGGAGCGCACGCCGGTGCGCCAGACGACCGGGGGCACGTCGCGCCGCTCCGCGCCGTGGGTGAGCGGGAGGGTGCGCTGCACCCGGGTGGGATCGGTGAAGCCGAGCACCGTCTCGCCGGGCGCGGTGACGAAGCGCTGGGCGGCGATGTCGGTGGGCAGCGGCGGCAGGACGGTGAGGGTGAGGTGGTTGGCCTCCTCGTCCCAGCCGAAGCGGTACTCGCGGCCGCGGCCCGCCTTCGCGGTGAGCAGGTGCTCGATCCGGGTCCGGGCGGCGGCCTCGCCGTCGGTGAAGTGCGCCGGGTAGTGCACCACCAGGTGCCCGAGGCGGCCGTCGGCGTCGAACTCGTAGACCGGGAACGCCTTCTCCCACGAGCCGCCGTGGGTGTACAGCGGGTCGGGATCCTCGGCGAGCGAGAAGTAGGGGACCAGGGCCTCGTAGAGCGAGGTCAGCCGCCGGCTCTGGGTGTCGTCGGGCCCGTCGGGCCCGGGCGGGACGCGGTCGCGGCCCTGCCAGGCCGCCGCCGCCATCAGCGCGACGGCGGCGAGCAGCGGGCCGTACGGCATCAGGGCCACGACCAGGACGACCGAGGCCACCAGGAAGAGCAGCGCGCCGCGCCGGTCCTTGGGGGTCTCGGTCCATCGGTGCCGCGCGGCCGAGGTCAGCCGGCCGATGCCGCGGGCGATCATGATCAGCGGCTGGAGCACGTCGGTGGCGCTGCCGGCCGCCGTCCGGGCCAGCTCCCGGCTCCGGGCGAGCTGCGCGCCGCCGTTGCTCAGAATGCGGGGGAGGGGGCGCCGGGCCACTGCTGCCTCCTGGAAGTGCGGACAGGGACGGGGACGGGGACGGTCAGAACTTGAAGCCGCCGAGGAGACCGGCGAGGCTCTCGCCGCCCGCCTTGATGCTCGGGGCGATGGCGGTGCTCGACAGGTAGAAGCCGAACAGCATGGCCACCACGGCGTGCGACCCCTTCAGGCCGTCCTTGCGGAAGTAGATGAAGACGACGACGCCGAGCAGGACCACGCCTGAGATCGAGAGGATCATGTGAGTTCTCCTGGTTCGCGGGGACAGTCACCATGAGTACTTCCAGGATCACAGCATGTATCTATACGATTAAAGGTGCAACTGGGTGAAAATCCGGCGTTTTACCTCGGGTGGCGGACCGTCTCCCGGGTCGGCCGGGCCGTGCTGATCTTTACCTCGGGTGCCCCGGGCCATGTGCCCTACGAGCCAGTACCCTGGCGATTCACTCGTACGGGCCGCCCCGCTCGCGGCCGCGCGCGTACGGACCCACGAACGTCTGAGAGAGGTGGTCCCGCCATGAGCGAAACCCCCGACCCGGAGGTCGTCGAGCTGGCGACCAAGATCTTCGACCTGGCCCGGCAGGGGCAGACCGAGCCCCTCGTGGCCTACGTCGACGCGGGCGTCCCGGTCAACCTCACCAACGACCGCGGCGACTCCCTGGTGATGCTCGCCGCCTACCACGGCCACGCCGGCGCGGTCCGCGCCCTGCTGGCCCGCGGCGCCGAGGCCGACCGGATCAACGACCGGGGCCAGACCCCGCTGGCCGGAGCCGTCTTCAAGGGCGAGACCGACGTCATCAAGGCCCTCCTGGAGGCCGGCGCCGACCCCGCCGCGGGCACCCCCTCGGCCGTCGACACGGCCCGCATGTTCGACCGCGGGGAACTGCTGGAACTCTTCGGCGCGCGGTGACGCACAGCCACCGCCGATATTTCGGTCGCGGCGGGACGAAGCGCCGGGTCATCATGACGACGTGGTTCACGGACGTGACGGCTGGGCAGGTGTTGCCGCACCGCGCGGACCGTGACCCGGTCCGCAAGGGCCACCGACGAGAGGCAGAGGAAAATGGTCTTCGGCAAGCAAGAGACGGCGGGCGCTCCGACGTGTTGTCGCGCGGCGAGGTAAACGCGTGCTCACCCGGTTGCGTCGACGCTTGATGTCTTGATGTGAGGCTGTTTCCCATGTTCGATCCGGTCATAGCGCCCAGCGGTACGCTGCTCGGCCTGCTCCAGCGGGGTCGCGGCGACGGCACGCTGCACGCGCTCACCGCGCCGCGCGCGGAGGCACTCGCGGCCCTGCACCACTGCGTGCTGCGGGACCCGCGCCACGACTGGCAGGTGGAGAACCGCTCCCTCTACTACGCCCGCCTCTTCCTCGACCTCGACGGCGAGCTGGCCGCGGTCGAGGCCCATCTCTTCGACGCCGAGGACGTCCTGGACACCGAGGAGTCGCGCACCGGCCTCGCCCTGGCGTTCCTCGGGCACCTCGCCTCCTACGGCCGGCCCGACGCCCTCGACCTGCTGCGCAGGTACGCCGCCCGGGGCGCCAACTGGGCCTGGGCGCTGGACGAACTGGCGCTGCGGGACGACGACGCGGGGCTGCGCGCCCTGGCCGAACCCGTGCTGGCGCGCTTTCCCGCCGGCCCCGAGGGCGAGGCCGAGCTGGCCGCCGCCGTGCGGGACGCCTTCGAACCCAGGCCCTGGCGGCTGTGGGCCGAGGACGCCCGCGAACCGATCGCCGCGCGGGTGCGGGCCGCCCAGGAGGCCGGCTGCTTCGACCGCTGGCAGCGGCAGCTGCGGCCCGCCGGACCCCGCCCCGGCTGGAGCGTGGCCGCCGTCTTCGACTGGGCCCAGCAGGGGCTGGAGCGCGGCGCCGCCCGCCATGTGCCGGCCGCCCGGTGCCTCACCGCCGTGGCCGGCCCCGAGGACCGGCCCGAGATCGTCGCGGCCGCCCGGTCCGGCACCGAGGGCGCCCGCTGCACCGCGCTGCGCTATCTCGCCGACACCGACGACCCCGGCGCCCTCGACCTGATCGAGAACGCCGTGGCCACCGGTACGACGGGGGTCGCCGAGGCCGCCGTCGACGCGTTCGAACGCATGCGGGGCAACGACGTGGTGGACCGGGCCCGCGGCTGGGTCCACCGTCCCGACGAGCTCGGCGCCGCCGCCGGCCGGGTACTGGCCTGCCGGGGCGGCGCGGCCGACCGGGACCTGGTGCTGGCCGCGCTGCGCGAGGCGGTACGGGGCGAGGGCCCCGACGCGCCGACCCTGTGGACCCTCGTCGACGGCGCCGGCCGGCTCGGCATCGCCTGCGCCGCCCCGGTGCTGCGGCACATCTACCGCGAGACCGCCTCCTCCCACCTGCGCGGCCGGGCCGCCCGGGCACTGGCCGCCACCGACCCGTCCTTCCCGGCCGGGTTCGCCGTGGAGTGCCTGTGGGACTGCGAGGAGACCACCCGGGAACTCGCCGCCCGGCACGCGGAGACCGGCGACAACCGGGTGGTCGAACGGCTGCGCCGGCTCGCCGCCGACCCGGCCGAGGAGGCCGAGGTGCAGACCGCCGTACGCAGCCGGATCGGACCGGACGCGTCCGCGGTGTGAGGGATGCCCCGCCCGTCGGGTGAGCGGGGAGCGCGCGGGCGCCCAGGGGGGCGCGTGGGCCGGCCGGGGCGGACTCGCGCGCGCCGGATGAACGAGGGATGACCCGCGGGTCAGGCGCGCGTGGACGTGGCCTGACCTGCCCGGGTGGGCAGTCCAACGCTCATGGGCCGTTCCTCGGACGGAAAGATCGACGTTGACGCGACCACGTCCAGCCCGGCGACAACACGGGTATGCGTGTCGTCATCGTGACCGAGTCCTTTCCCCCCGATGTGAACGGCGTGGCCCACTGCGCGCTCCAGACCGCCCGGCACCTCGTCGACAGCGGTCACGCTCCCCTCGTCGTCGCCCCCGCGCCCGCTCCCGGCACCCGGCCCGACCCCTGCGCCCCGTGCCCCGTCGTCCACGTCCCCTCCCTCCCGCTGCCCGGCTACCCCCAGGTCCGCGTCGCCCTCCCCAGCCGCCGCGTCGCCGCCGCCATCGCCGCCCACCGCGCGGACGTCGTCCACCTGGCCAGCCCCTTCGTCCTCGGCGTCCGCGGCATGGCCGCCGCCGCCCGGCTCGGCGTCCCCGCCGTGGCCGTCTACCAGACCGACCTCGCCGGCTACGCCCGTACGTACATGGGCGCCGGCGAGGCGGCGGCCTGGCGGCGCATCCGCTCCGTGCACTCCGCCGCCGACCTCACCCTCGCCCCCTCCAGCGCCGCCCTCAACGACCTGGAGACGCACGGCGTGCCCCGGGTGCGGCTGTGGCCGCGCGGCGTGGACACCGCCCGCTTCCGCCCCGAGCTGCGCGACGCGGCGCTGCGCCGCGCACTCGCCCCGAACGGCGAGCTGATCGTCGGCTACGTCGGCCGGCTCGCCCCCGAGAAGCAGGTCGAGCTGCTGGCCGGGGCCTGCGCCCTGGACGGCGTCCGCGTCGTCATCGTCGGCGACGGACCCAGCCGGGCCGGACTGGAACAGGCCCTGCCCGGCGCCGTCTTCCTCGGCCGCCGCACCGGCGACGACCTGGCCCGGCTCTTCGCCTCCCTGGACGTCTTCGCCCACACCGGCCCCTTCGAGACCTTCTGCCAGACCGTGCAGGAGGCCATGGCCAGCGGGGTCCCGGTCGTCGCACCCGCCGCGGGCGGCCCGCTGGACCTGGTGGAGCACGGCCGCACCGGACTGCTGGTGCCGCCCCGGGACGCCGACGCCGTACGCGACGCGGTGGCCGCCCTGGCGGCCGGCCCCGCGCTGCGCTCGGCCTTCGGGACCGCCGGACGGGCCGCCGTCGAGGGGCGTACCTGGGCGGCTGTCGGTGACCGGCTGATCGGGCACTACGCGGATGTCCTCGCCGGACGGAAGGCGGTGCTGGCGGCGTGAGCGGCTTCGGCTTCGTCATGGATCAGGACCGCGCCGCGGCGCGCGCCGCCGGACGGGCGGCCGACGGCGGCCGGCCGGCCGGCCGCCGCGCCGGACGGAAGGCGGTGCCCACCGCATGAGCGCCCACCGGATCGTCCGGCTCGCCAACTTCGTCGCCCCCGCCTCCGGGGGCCTGCGCACCGCCCTGCGGGAACTGGGCAAGGGGTACCTCGCCGCCGGGCACGAGCCCGTCCTGGTCGTCCCCGGCGAGCGCGCGAGCGACCGGCGGACCGAGCAGGGCCGGGTGATCACCGTGCCCGGACCACTGCTGCCCGGCACCGGCGGCTACCGCGTCCTCACCGACCGGCGACGCGTCGCCGCGCTCCTCGCCGACCTCGCCCCCGACCGCCTGGAGGTGTCCGACCGCACCACCCTGCGCTGGACCGGCAAGTGGGCCCGGCGGGCCCGGATTCCGGCCGTGATGGTCTCCCACGAGACCGCCGACGGCGTGCTGCGCACCTGGGGCCTGTCCGAGGCCGCGGCCCGCCGCACCGCCGACGCGCTCAACACCCGTACGGCACACACGTACGCGCGCGTGGTGTGCACCACCGAGTTCGCCGAACGGGAGTTCCTGCGGATCGGCGCCCGCAACGTCGTACGCGCCCCGCTGGGCGTCGATCTCGTCGCCCGGCACCCGGGGCTGCGGGACGCGCGGGTGCGGGCGCGGTACGCGGGCGGGGCCGAGACGCTGCTCGTGATGTGCTCCCGGCTGTCCGTGGAGAAGCGGCCCGGAACCGCCCTGGACGCCCTGGAGGCGCTGGGCCGGCGCGGCCGGCGGGCGGTGCTCGTGGTGGCCGGGGACGGCCCGCTGCGCGGCCGGCTCGAACAGCGGGCCCGCGAGCGGCGGCTGCCCGTCGACTTCCTCGGCCACGTGGGCGACCGCGGGCTGCTCGGCGCGCTCCAGGCGTCCGCCGACGTGTGCCTGGCGCCCGGACCGGCGGAGACGTTCGGGCTGGCCGCGCTGGAGGCGATGGCGTGCGGCACCCCGGTGGTGGCCAGCGCCTCGTCCGCGCTGCCCGAGGTGATCGGCGCCGCCGGGGCGGTCGCCGCCGATCACGGGGCGGCGTTCGCCGATGCCGTGGAGCTGCTGACGGCGCGTCCGGAGCCGGGGCGGCGGGTGGCGGCACGCGCGCGTGCGGAGTGTTTCGGCTGGGACACGGCGGTGGCCGCGTTCCTCGCCGCGCATGAGGTGCCGGTGGCGGCGCCCGTTCAACGGGGCGCGGTGTGAGGGCGCCGCGGTACGTGGCGCTCGGCGACTCGCTGACCGAGGGGGTGGGCGACCCCGTCGACGGCGGCCGGCGCGGCTGGGCGGCGCTGCTGGCCGGCTCCCTCGCCGGGGAGTCCGAGCGGCCGGTGGAGTTCCGCAACCTCGCGGTCAGCGGGGCGCAGTCCCGGGACGTGCTGGAGGCACAGCTGCCCGCCGGGCTGGCGCTGCGGCCGGACCTGGTCTCCGTCGTGGTCGGCGTCAACGACACCCTGCGCTGCACCTTCGACATCCGCGCGGTGGCCGCCCGGCTGGACGAGGTGTACGGCGCGTTCAGCGCCCAGGGCGCCGCCCTCCTCACCGCCTGTCTGCCCGACCCCGGCACCATGCTCGGGCTGCCGGGCGCGCTGGCCCGACCGCTGGCCCGGCGGCAACGGGCCGTCAACGCCGTGGTGCACGCGCTGTCCGAGCGGTACGGCGCCCTGCACCTGCACGCCGGCGAGGGCGACTGGACCACCGACCGCGCGATGTGGAGCGCGGACCGGCTGCACCCCGGCGAGCGGGGGCACCGGCAACTGGCCGTACGCGCCCACGCGCTGCTCGCCGGGCACGGACTCGCGCGCGGGCCCGCACCCTCGCCCGAGCCCGATTCCCCGGCCCCCACCCGGTCGGCGAGCCTGTGGTGGCTGGCCACCGCCGGCACCGGCTGGGTGGCCCGGCGCTCCACCGACCTGCTGCCGCAACTGCTGACCCTGGCCGCCGACGAACTGCGCCACCGCGCGCGCGGCACGAGCGCCCGGCTCGACCTGCGCGCGTCGGCCGCGGTGTCGGCGGCCCTGGCGGCACTGTCGGTCTCCGACCGCAGGGAGGCCGCCTGAGGCCGACGCGGCGGCCGCCCGGCGGTCACACCACGCGGTACTGCTCGTCACGGGCGTCCGTGACGAGCATCTGCCCCGGCGCGTGCGTGATCGCGAACGGCGGCCGCGAGGCCGTCACCGCCGCCTGCGGGGTCACCCCGCACGCCCAGAACACCGGGATGTCGTCCGGCTCCCGGTCCACCGCGTCACCGAAGTCGGGCCGGTCCAGATCCTCGATGCCGAGCGCCGACGGGTCGCCGCAGTGCACCGGGGCGCCGTGCACCGCCGGGAGCAGCCCGGTCTCCCGGATCGCCGCCGACAGGTACCGCGGCGGCACCGGGCGCATGGACACCACCATCGGCCCGTGCAGCCGCCCGGCCGGACGGCACTGCCGCCCGGTGACGTACATCGGCACGTTGCGGCCCTGCTCGACGTGGCGGATCGGGACGCCGGCCCGGGACAGCGCCGACTCGAAGGTGAAGCTGCACCCGATGAGGAACGACACCAGGTCGTCCCGCCAGTGCGCCCGCACCTCCGCCGGCTCCGCCACCAGCTCCCCGTCCCGCCACACCCGGTAGCGCGGCAGGTCGGTACGGAGATCGGCGCCCTCGGCCAGCCCGGTCGTCCACGCTCCGGCGTCCGTCACGTCCAGCACCGGGCACGGCTTCGGGTTGCGGGTGCAGAACAGCAGCATGTCGTAGGCCCAGTCGGCCGGTACGGAGATCAGGTTGGCCTGGGTGCGACCGGCCGCGACCCCGGCGGTGGGGCCGGCCAGCCCGGCCCGGAACCGGGCCCGGGCCGCTTCCGGCCGCCACTCGCCCGCGCGGTCGTCGACGAGCGTGACCGCCCGGTCCTCCGTCACCTGGTGCGTGTCGTTCATGCCAGCTCCGTCCCGCGCGTCTCGGGCAGTCCGAGCAGCGCCGCCGCCGCGATGCCGTAGCCGATCGCGCCGAAGACCAGCGCGCCGCCCACGCCCCAGCTGTCGGCCAGGAAGCCGACCGTGGTGGGGAAGACGGCGCCCACGGCCCGTCCGGTGTTGTACGTGAATCCCTGGCCGGTGCCGCGCACCGCCGTCGGGTACAGCTCGGCCAGGTAGGAGCCGAAGCCGCTGAAGATCGCCGACATGCAGAACCCGAGCGGGAAGCCCAGCACCAGCAGGAGGGTGTCGGCGCCGGCCGGGATGTTGGCGTACGCCAGGATGCAGACGGCCGACAGCAGGGCGAACAGCCAGATGTTGCGCCGGCGCCCCAGCCGGTCGGTGAGGTAACCGCCGGTCAGGTAGCCGATGAAGGCGCCGGTGATCAGGAACGTCAGATAGCCGCCGGTGCCGACCACCGACAGACCGCGCTCGTCCTTCAGGTACGTCGGCACCCAGGTGGCCAGCGTGTAGTAGCCGCCCTGGACGCCGGTGGACAGCAGCCCGGCGAAGACCGTGGTCCGCAGCAGCCCGGGGGAGTCGGCCGTGCCCGGCGCGAAGATCGCCCGGAACGAGCCCTTCCGGGCGCTCTGTTCGCGCGCGGCGGTGGCCTCGGGGGCGTCGTGCACACTGCGCCGCACCCACAGGACGAGCAGCGCGGGCAGCGCGCCGGTCCAGAACATGATCCGCCAGGCCAGCGCGTCGTCGGCCACCGAGAACACCACCGTGTACACGATCGCGGCCAGCGCCCAGCCCGCCGCCCAGGAACTCTGGACCGCGCCCAGCGTGCGGCCCCGGTGCTTCGCGCTCGCGTACTCGGCGACCAGGATCGCGCCGACCGCCCACTCGCCGCCGAAACCGAGCCCCTGGAGAGCCCGGAAGACCAGCAGCGTCTCGTAGTTGGGCGCGAAGCCGCAGGCCACCGTGAACACGGCGTACGTGATCACCGTGAGCAGCAGCGCCTTGACCCGGCCGATCCGGTCCGCCAGCACGCCGGCGAGCGCGCCGCCGACCGCCGAGACGACCAGCGTGACGGTGGTGAACAGTCCGGTCTGGCCGCTGTCCAGGCCGAAGTACGCGGCCAGCGCGACCATGCTCAGCGGCAGCGTGAAGTAGTCGTAGGAGTCGAGGGCGTAGCCGCCGAACGCGCCGGCGAAGGCGCGGCGGCCGCGCGGGCCGAGGGCGCGCAGCCAGGCCAGGGCGCCGTCGTCGGAGCCGTCCGGGCCGCCGGCGGGGCGCGGGACGACGGTGAGCGGGGCCTGCGGTGGAGGGGTTGTGCTCATGGGGCACCTCGCAGAAGGAGGACGGAGGGTGCGTGCTGATGAGCCGAGTCCGGGACCGATGGCGGGTACCGGACTCGTACCGTAGGGGATCGTTCAACGATCCCTCAATACCCCTGTTGTTTCGTTCTTGTGTCTGAGGTTGAATTCCGGGCATGGCAGAGCAGCTGGCGCAACTCGCCGACGACCGCGCCCTCCTGGGGCGCACCAGTACCGCCGAGCGGGTCTCGGACATCCTCCGGAGCCGGATCGCCGACGGCTTCTTCCCACCCGGCACCCGACTGTCCGAGGACAGCATCGGCGGCGCGCTCGGGATCTCCCGCAACACCCTGCGGGAGGCGTTCCGGCTGCTCACCCATGAGCGGCTGCTGGTGCACGAGCTGAACCGGGGCGTCTTCGTGCGGGTGCTGACCGTCGACGACGTCGAGGACATCTACCGCACCCGGTCCCTGGTCGAGTGCGCGGTGGTCCGCGGTCTCGGCGCGCCGCCCTACGAGCTGGCGGACCTCGCCGCGGCCGTCGAGGACGGGCGGCGGGCGGCCGAGGAAAGCGACTGGAAACGGGTGGGCACCGCCAACATCCACTTCCACCAGGCGCTGGTCTCCCTCGCGGGCAGCGAACGCACCGACGAGGTGATGCGCAGCGTCTTCGCCGAACTGCGGCTCGCCTTCCACGTCGTGGACGATCCACGCCGTCTGCACGAGCCGTACATCGCCCGCAACCGCGAGGTCCTCCAAGCCCTCGAAGCCGGCGACCGGGCGGGCGCCGAGCGGCTCCTGGCCGCATACCTCTCGACCTCGCTGGAGCGGGTGCTCGAGGTGTACCGGCGGCGGGTCGGCGAGGACGGCTGACCGCGCCGAAGGCACCGCCGGGGCCCGCCCCGGCCGGTCCGCGGCAGGGGACGTCTGCGGTCGTTTGGGCCGATGTCAGACCTAGGACCTAGTCTGTGCACCGTGACTTCGCCTGCATCGACGGACAGCGCTCCGCCCCAGCTCAGCGCGGGGCCGCGCCCCGCGACGGGCCCGGCCGCCGACGAGGGGCTGGCGCGGCGGCTGCGCGCCCTGGCCTGCACCGCCCCGCTGCACGACCTGGACGCCCGCAAGGCCAACCTGGCCGGCGAGTACTCGGTCTACGGCATGGCGGAGGTGGCCCTCGCCGCCATCGACCTGGTCACCCTGAACATGGACTTCGACACGGGCGCCGACCACGACCAGATAGTGGCCCGGCTGCTCCCGCGGGTCGCCGCCCAGGCCCCCGGCCGGCCCGCCGCCGAGCACGAGCGGGTGGCCCGCTGGGTCCTGGAGAACCTGATCAACGTCGGCAGCGTCGACCGCGGTTTCCGCGCCGTCTACGGCACGTTCGAGCCGGACGGCAGCTATGTGCGCCGCGACTACGACTTCAAGCTGATCGAGGAGGTCCCGGGCCCCGGCGGCACGGTGTACCTGCGCACCACCGACGAGGCGGTCAACGTCCTGGTCGGCGCCCTGGACACCGACGTGACCAGCGCCCAGATCGCCGCCGAGGTGAAACTGGAGGTGCTGATCAGCCGCGGCCGGCTGGCCGACGCCCAGCTCGCCGCCGAACAGGCCCGCTACCGCACCGTGCAGTACTCGGAGACGCTGCGCCGCGCCCTGGACGCCACCCGGCGCAATGTGCGGGCGGTGGACTGGCTGGAAGCCGTCCCCGACATGATCGCCGAGGCCCTGGACCACGTGGCGGACCGGTACCGCCACGAGAACGCGATCCTCACCAACATCCGCAAGGCCCGCGACGAGTCCGAGGAGCCCGAGCACAAGCGGCGCGCCGCCGAGCTGGTCGACATCGTCAAGGACTGCATCCGCCGCCACACCCAGCTCCAGTCCCGGCTCCTCGAAGCGGGCCCGCTGTTCCGCGCCGAACAGGACCGGCAGGCCTTCGCCACCCCACTCACCTCCTCCGGCACCGACCTCTACGGCCACCTGCTCGCCCCCCTCCTGCCGCTGCCCGTGGCCCGGGCGCTGCGCGTCACCGACGCCTTCTTCGCCCACGGCACCGGGCTGCGCACGCCCGTCTCGGTCCGGGTCGGCGACCTCGTCGACCTGCTGCTGACCCCGCCCGTCGAGCGGGAGCACCTGGGCGTCGAGATGCCCGAGCCCGACCTGATCGCGACCCCGGACGACAGCCGCTTCAGCGAGGCGCAGCTGGCCGCGGCCAGGGAACTGCTCGACCTGCCGCACGACGCGCCGCGCCGGCTCTCCGGGCTGCTCGCCGAGGCCCGCCGCCGCGAACCCGAACTGCCCTACCTGGTCGCCCTGCTCGCGGTGCACGCCGCCAGTCCGCCGGTCGGCACCGCCTACCGGCAGGGCGAGCGGAAGCTGCTGTTCGCCGTGGACGACGGCACGGAGCTGGACGACCCCGAGTTCGGCGGCGCCGATCTCATCGTCGGCACCGCCCTGCTGGACGCGGCCGGCATGGCGGCGGCCCGGACGGAGGCGGCGTGAACGGGGGGTGCGCGGGTGCCCGCCGTGCCCGGCGTGCCCGGCGCGGTCTTCGGCCGGGTGGGTGTGCCGGTGGCTGGACGGGGTCGGATGCCGACTGCGGGGGGCATGGCGGCGCGCTGGTCGGTGGCGGCGTGTCCCACGCGGCGTCCGGTCCGCGATTCGTCCGGAGCGCGCCGGGTCCGCGGCCGAGGGCATCAGCCCGCTGGACCTCCGGCCCGGCCGGGACCGCGCACCGCGGCGTGGGCGCGGGGGGCCGGGCCGGCGGCCGGGCGGCGCGGGACGCCGGTGGTGACGGGCACGGCACCGGACCGGACGGCGCCGACGCGGACGCGCGCCGGGGAGACGGGCGGCACGGGGATGCCGGCCGTGCCCGGCCGGGCGGCGATGCGGACGGGCGCCGGGGAGACGGGCGGCACGGGGATGCCGGCCGTGCCCGGCCGGGCGGCGACGCGGCCGCAAGCCGCATGACCACGGACAACCGCAGGCGCAGTGAGGAGTACCGACCGTGACCGAGCCCGTCGACTGGAGCGAAGCCGAGCCGGCCGCCGCCGAGAAGGCGCCCGCCGTCACCCCCGCCGACGCCGCCGACGCGGCCCGGCTGGTCGCCTTCGGTCTCCAGCCCAAGCTGCTGCCCGCCCGCGACCAGGAGTACGCCGACCTGCTGCGCCGCTACCGCGAGGACCCGCCGTTCGCCCGGCTCGCCGACGCCGTGGCGACCGGCCTCGGCCTGATCGTCCTGGAGGTGTCCCCCCGCGCGGGCATGGCCGTGACCGCCGCCGAGGACTCGGTGTTCGCCGTCCGCATGGGCGACTACGCGCGCCGCGCCGCCACCGACTCCGCCGACCGCTTCCTGCACGGCCTGGCCCACCTCGCCGTCGCCGCGCTGGCCTTCCCGCGCCCCGAGGACCTCGCCGACGACGGCTACATCGGCCGCGTCACGGTCAACGGCGTGGACGGCTTCGTCCGCCAGGCCTGCCGCCGCCTGGAGGAACGCGCCGCGGAGCAGGGCGAGAACACCGACCCGGTCAGCGACGCCCCCGGCCTGGAGTCCGCCTGGCGGATCTGGGTCCGGCGCAGCGCCACCGGCGCCACCAAGGACGCCCGCCGGCTGCCCGGCTCGACCACCGGCATCGTCGCCAAGGCCGTCGCCTTCCTCACCGACTCCGGCTTCCTCCAGCGCACCGGCGACGACCACGGCGGCACCTACCGCACCACCGCCCGCTACCAGCTCCAGGTCCGCGACCTGGCCGGCAGCGCCGCCCTGACCGAACTGCTGGAGCTGGGCGTCGTCCCCGTCACCGACGGCACCCCGACCCTGCTGCCCGCCGAGGACACCGACGACCTGGACCTGGTCGCCGACGCCGGCCTGCCGTTCCACTCCGCCTGAGCCCCCACCGACCGACCTCACGAAGACTGCCGAGAGTCCGCCATGTACGAGCTGTCCCGGGTCCGCCTCTACTCCATCGGCCCCGCCGGTGCGCGCTACGCCGACACCGTGCTTGACCTGCGCGGGGTGGGCGAGACCGTGCCCGACCCTGCGCCCACCCAGGCGGAGTTCTTCGAGGCGGAACCGGTCGGCCCGCCGCGCCGCCCGGCCCCCGCCGGCGTGCTCTTCCTGGAGAACGGCGGCGGTAAGTCGGTCCTCCTCAAGCTCATCTTCTCGGTGATGCTGCCGGGCCACCGCAACACCCTGGGCGGCGCCAGCTCCGGCGTGCTGCGCAAGTTCCTGCTCGCCGACGACTGCGGACACGTGGCCCTGGAGTGGCAGCACGTCCTGACCGGCGAGTGCGTCGTGGTCGGCAAGGCCAGCGAGTGGCGGGGCCGCCAGGTCTCCAACGACCCGCGGAAGTTCGCCGAGGCCTGGTACTCCTTCCGGCCCGGCCCCGGACTGGCCCTGGACAACCTCCCGGTCGCCGAGTCCACCGCCGTCCGCCCGCCCGTCGAGGGCGCCTCCGGCGCGCAGGGCCGGCGGCGCACCATGAAGGGCTTCCGGGACGCCCTGACCGAGGCCGGCAAGGCGTACCCGCACCTGGAGGTGCACTGGGAGGAGATCCACGACCGCTGGATCGAACACCTCGGCGACCTCGGCCTGGACCCCGAACTCTTCCGCTACCAGCGGGAGATGAACGCCGACGAGGGCGAGGCGGCCGGCCTCTTCGCGGTCAAGAAGGACGCCGACTTCACCGACCTGCTGCTGCGCGCCGTCACCGACACCCGGGACACCGACGGACTCGCCGACCTGGTCAGCGGCTTCGGCAACAAGCTGGGCCGGCGCGCCGAACTGATCGCCGAACGGGACTTCACGGCCGGCTCCGTCGACCTGCTCGGCCGGATCGTCGAAGCCACCGGGGCCCGCGCCCGGGCCCGCGAGATCCACACCGCCGCCGAGCGCCGCACCCGCACCCTGGCCCGCCGGCTCGCCGCCCGCGGCACCCGCGAGCGGGCCCGCGCCGGGGACCTCACCCAGCGGGTCACCGCCGCCGCCCACGCCGTCACCCACGCCGAGTCGGCCCGCGAGCGCAGCGCCCTGGTCGCCGCCGAACTCGCCTACCGGCACGCCTCGCTGGCCCTGGCCGCCGCCGAGAAGTCCGCCGCCGCGCAGAAGCGGGAACTGGCCGACGCCCGCACCCTGCACTCCGCCTGGCAGGCCGCCGAGGCGGTACTGCGGCATCGCGCGGCCACCGACCGCGTCACCCGCGTCTCCGCCGCCATCCAGGAGGCCGAACGGGACGCCGCGCCCGCACTCGCCGCCCGCGCCAAGGCCGCCGTCGACCTGGTCCGCGCCCTGCACGCGGCGGCCGGCAAGGCCGAGGATCGGGCCAACGAGGAGGAGGAACGCTCCGCCGCCCTCCAGGACACCGGCGACGCCGCCCACCGGGACGCCACCGCCGCCGCCACCGAGGCCCAGCGCGCCCGCAGCGAGGCCGGTCATCTGCGCCAGCGGCTGACCGAGGTCGAGCAGGAGACCGCCGAGGCGGTCCGGGCCGGCTGGCTCGACGACAGCGCGCCCGACGCCGACCCGGCCCGCGCCGCCCTCGCCGCCAGCGACGCCGAGAAGACCACCGTGGCCGCCTGGGACACCGCCCGGGAAGCGGCCCGCCGGGCCACCGAGCACGCCCGCGAGGCCGCCGCCGCCGAGAGCCGCGCCGAACTGACCGCGGCCCGCGCGGCCGACGCCGGGACTGCCGCCCGGTCGGCCCGCGACGCCGAACACCGCACGGCCGGCGCCCTGGCGGCCGAGGAACGCCTCGCCGAACTGCTCGGCCTGGCTTCCGCGTCCGGCGGCGCCACCGCCCGCCCCGGTATCCCGGGGCCCCGCCGGGACCGGCCGGGCACCGGCCCCGACAGCGACGGCGCCGACGCACCGTCCGGCCTGCCCGCCCCGGGCGACACCCCCCTCACCCCCGAGCAGCTCGACCGTTTCGCCGACGAGTTGGGCGAGCTGCTCGACGCCTCCGTCTCCTCCGCCGAACGCCAGCTCTTCGACCTGCGCACCGCCGCCGCCGACGACGCCCGCATCCTCGGCGCGCTCGGCGACGGCGGACTGCTGCCGCCCGGCCCGGACGTCCTGGCCACCGTCGAGTTCCTCGGCGAGCACGGCATCCCCGCCCTGCCCGGCTGGCGCTACCTCGCCCAGGCCGTCGACCCCGCCGACCACGCCCGGGTGCTCGCCGCCCGGCCCGAGCTGGTCGACGGCGTCATCATCACCGACCCCGCCTCGCACGCCCGGGCCCGCGCCGCCCTCGGCGACGCCGCCCTGCTGCCGCGCTCCGCCGTCGCCGTCGGCACCGCCGCGGCCCTGCTCGCCCCCACCCCGGCCGAGGGCCCCGGCGACGAGGGCGTCTTCCTCGTACCGCCGAACCCCGCCATGCACGACGAGCACGCCGCCGACGAGGAGCGGCAGGCGCTGCGCGCCCGGGCGACCGAGCGGGACGAGGAGATCCGGGCACTGGCCGCCCGGCTCGGCAAGGACCGTGAACTGGCCGCGCGGCTCGCCTCCTGGCGCACCGGCTGCCCGGCCGGCCGACTCACCGAACTGGTACGGACCGCCGAGGAGGCGGACGCCTTCGCCGCCGAGTGCGAGGCCGAACTGGCCGAGGCCCGCACCGTGCGCGCGGAGGCCGACGAGGCCGCCGCCGAGGCCGTCCACGTACGCGACGAACGGCAGGAGGCCGCCCAGAAGGCCCGACGCGCCGCCGACGCCCTCGCCGGCCTCGCCTTCCGGCTGCGCGAACGCGCCGGCTGGCAGGCCCGGCTGCGCGAACTGGCCGACGAGGCGGCCGAGGCCGAGGCCCGCGCCCAGGTCTGTCTGGAGCGGGCCCGCGCCGCCGACGAGGACCGGCGGGCCGCCCAGCGCGCCGCCGACGACGCCCGCCGCACCGCCCGCGCGCTGCGCGCCGAGCGCGCCGAGATCGCCGGCGCCCCCGACGACGTACCGGAGGACGGCACCGAGGCGTCCAGCACGTCACTGCCCGCGCTGCGCGAGGCGTACCGGGCCGCCTCCCAGCTCTACGAGAAGGTCGGGGTCGGCGCCGACCTGCGCGCCGAACAGGCCCGCGCGGAGAGCGACGAGAGCGCGGCCCGCGCCGAACTGGACCGGCTCAGCAACAAGGTCCGCACCCGCGCCGAACAGCTGCTCCAGTCGCCCGACGGCTCGGACGGACCCTCCCGGCAGGCCGCCGCCGCCCGCGCGGAGGAACTGGTGCAGCTTCTGGAGACCCGGATGTCCACCGCCAGCGAGCAGCTCGGCCGGCTGCGCGGCGAGGCGGAGCGGCTGGCCCCGCAGGACGACGGGGCGACGCACACCGCCCTGCCCGAGGAACTGGTCCCCCGGGACGCCGAGCACGCCCAGGCACTGCTGCGCACGGCCACGACCGAACTGGCCGCCCGCACCGAGGCGTTGAACCAGTCCCGCGAGGCGCACGCCGAACTCCTCGCCGGGCACCGCGCCGCCGAGGACGCGGCCGGCGGCTTCGACGAGATCGCCGCCCTGCTGCGCGACCTGCTGCGCGAACAGCCGGCCGAGGAGGAACAGGAGGAACCCGAGCCGTATCCGGGCACCTTGGAGGAGGCCCGGCAGTCCGCCGCCGAGACCCGCCGTTCGCTGCGCGGCTGCGCCGGAGACCTGTCCGCCGCCGAGGGCGCGGTGCGCGAGGCGAGCGACATCCTGGTCCGGCACGCCAACTCCACCCGCTACGAGCAGGTCCGCACCCCCGCCCGGCAGCAGATCCGCGAACTGCCGGCCGCCGCCCTGCCCGAACACGCCCAGAAGTGGGCCGACGCCTTCGCCCCGCGGCTGCGCGTCCTCACCGACGAACTGGCCCAGCTGGAACGCAACCGCGACTCGATCGTGGACCGGCTGCGCGGCCTGGTCGAATCCGCGCTCGCCACCCTCCGCTCCGCCCAGCGGCTGTCCCGGCTGCCGGAGGGACTGGGGGAGTGGTCCGGGCAGGAGTTCCTGCGCATCCGCTTCGAGGAACCCGACCAGGCCACCCTCACCGAGCGGCTCGGCGAGGTGATCGACGAGGCGACCCGGGCCGCCGTGAAGAAGAACTCCGACCTGCGCCGGGACGGCATGTCCCTGCTGCTGCGCGGGGTCGCCGCCGCCCTGCGGCCCAGCGGTGTCGCCGTCGAGATCCTCAAGCCGGACGCGGTCCTGCGCGCCGAGCGCGTCCCGGTCGGACAGATGGGCGACGTCTTCTCCGGCGGCCAGCTGCTCACCGCGGCCATCGCCCTGTACTGCACGATGGCCGCGCTGCGCAGCAACGACCGGGGCCGGGACAAGCACCGGCACGCCGGCACGCTCTTCCTCGACAACCCCATCGGCCGCGCCAACGCCACCTATCTGCTGGAACTCCAGCGGGCCGTCTCCGACGCGCTCGGCGTCCAGCTCCTCTACACCACCGGCCTGTTCGACACCACCGCGCTCGCCGAGTTCCCGCTGGTCATCCGGCTGCGCAACGACGCCGACCTCCGGGCCGGACTGAAGTACATCAGCGTGGAGGAGCACCTGCGGCCCGGTCTGCCCCAGCAGACCGAGGGCGAGGCGGTGCACAGCGAGATCACGGCCACCCGGATGTTCAAGCGGCCCCTCTAGCGGGCGGCGAACCGGGCCGGGTCGAACAGTCCGACGGGGTGGGCCGTGGTGCCGGTCAGCGCCAGGTCGGCGAGGATCTCCCCGACCACGGGCACGAACTTGAAGCCGTGCCCGGAGAACCCGCACGCCACGGTCACCGACTCGGGGTGCGCCGGGTGCGGGGCGATCACGAAGTGCTCGTCGGGAGTGGTGGAGTACATGCAGGTCGCCGCCTTGAGGAAGGTGCCCGGCAGATCCGGGAGCAGACCGGAGACCTGCTCCGCCATCGCCCGGATCTCCTCCTCACGCACGGTCCGGTCGATGGTCTCGGGCGTGGTCGGCGCCGACTCCCTGCGGAAGAAGGCGACCTTCGCGCCCCCGTCGGGACCGTCGATCGCCGGGAATCCGTAGACCTGGACCCCGGCCGCGTCCTCCCAGATGTAGACCGGGTGCCGTTCGGGCCGGAAGGGCTCGATGCCGCCGGCCGGCCGGAACCAGTACATGACCTGCCGTTCGACGGTGATGTCCACCCCCACGTCGGCGAGCAGCCGCGGCGCCCACGCACCCGGGCAGATCACCAGCCGGCCCGCGGTGTAGGTGTTCGCGGCGGTGTGCACCCGCACGCCGTCCCGGTACGGCTCCCAGTGGGTCATCGGCTCGTCGAAGCGCAGGTCGGCGCCCTGCCGGCCGGCGAGTTGGAGATGGGCGGCGACGGTGTTCTCCGGGCGCAGCAGTCCCGCCTTCGCCTCGAACAGGCCGATCTCGTCGTCGCCGGGCGTCAGCGTCGGGAAGCGGCGGCGGATCGCGGCGGCGTCCAGCACCTCGTGCGGCAGGTCCCACGCGCGGGCCGAGCGCAGCGAGCCGGCCACGGGACGCGAGTCCGGACGGCCGACCATCAGCCCGCCGCACAGCACGGCGATCTCCTGGCCGGTGGCCCGCTCCAGGTCCTCGTACAGCTCGTAGGCGCGCAGCAGCAGCGGCACGTACGCCGGGTCCTCGAAGTAGGACTGCCGGGTGATCCGGGAGCCGCCGTGGCTGGAGCCGCGGTCGTGCACCGGCCCGAACTTCTCCAGCCCCAGCACCCGGGCGCCGCGCGCGGACAGGTGGTGGGCGGCGGCACTGCCCATGCCGCCGAGTCCGATCACGATGACGTCATAGGTGGGGGACATGCGGGGGCCTCCTGGCGGCGGGTGCGGGTCTTGTCGGCGATCGTGACGGACACCCTTTCACCCGGGCACGCCGGGGGGCCGAGACGGTCCCGGCGTGCACTCCCGTGCCTCCTCAGGGGTGCGAGAGCTGTTGCCCCCCGCGCCCCCGGCGCCGTATCCGCTCCTGGGCGCGCTCGGCGGACCGGGCCTGCCGCCGGGCCCGGCGGCGTTCGCGGCGCAGCGCCCGCGCGGTGCTGTTCGGCATCGAGACCACGCCGTGCCGCTGGTTCCAGACCTGGCGCGTGACCCACACGTCGAGCACGCCCCAGGTGGCCGCCACCGTGCTGACCACGCTGCTGAGCAGCATGGGGAAGGCCAGCCACGAGCCGGCCATCGTGCACAGGAAGGCCACCATCGCCTGGATCAGCGTCACGGCGACGATGATCACCGCGCGGACGGCCGCCGTCCGCACCGGGTCCGGCAGCCGGCGCCGCCGCGCCGGTTCCTCCACCCACAACGGCCGGTAACCCGGCTGCTCCCGCACCGCACCGGCCCCGACTGCCGACCGCTCACCACCGCCGACTGCCGACCGCCCAGCACCGCCGACTGCCGGCCGCCCCGCATCGCCGGAAGCCGGCCGCCCGCCGCCGACGGCCGCCCGTGTGCCGCCACCGTGCCGCGCCGCCGGGACACCGTGCTCCGGTGTCCCGGACCCCGGACCCACTCCCGCGGATCCGGTCCGTGTTCTCGACCGGGCCGCCCCGTCGTTCCCGGGCGTCCCGTTCAGCTCCGCCGTGCCCATCAACGTGTCACTCCCCACCGCCAGCAGACCGCTCGCCCGTCTCCGAAGGCCCGGTTCCCCTGTGGCTGCCCGGCTTGCGCTGTTTTACGCCGCACGGATGCGGCACGCGGCTCCTGTGGCCGATTCCGCTCCCATATCCCGTAGACAATGACGATCGACGCCCCCGCAAGATTCCCGCCGGGCACAGAAATCCGGCCAGCCCTTCCACCGCGCCCGCCACGCCGCGGCCCGCCGCCGGCATCCGGCCGGGGCGGCAATCTCCCGCAATGACCGGACAACTCACGATCTCGCGGCGTGGGTACGGAAGTTCAGCTTCCGGACCGGTCTTCGAACCATCGGCCCGTCAGTAGTAGGCTCGCGCCGTTTATTGACGTGAATCGGCACCGATGGGGGTCGAGCTGGGGGAGGCCATGCGCTTTCGCGGAAAGTCCATCCGCCGGAAGATCGTGGCTCTGCTGCTCGTGCCGCTGGTCGCGCTGACGGCGATCTGGGCGTTCGCCGCCGTGCTGACCGGCCGGGAGGCCGGCCGGCTGTTCAGCGTGTCGATCCTGGTGGAGAAGGTCGGTTACCCCGTCGAGGACACCGTCCGCACGCTCCAGCAGGAACGCCGCCAGACCCTCGTCTACCTGGCCGACCCGCGCGCCTCCAACGCCCTCTCCGCCCTGCGCCGCACCCGCGCCGTCACCGACGAGGCGGTCGCCGACGTCCGCCGGCACGCCGCCGACCCCGACGTCCGCGACGCGCTGAGCCAGGGCGAGGACGAGCGGCTGACCGCCGCCCTGGACGCCCTGGCCGGCCTCGGCTCGCTCCGGCGCAGCGTCGAGGGCGGCATCGTGAACCGGTCCCAGGCCCTCGGCTTCTACAACCGCCTGGTCGATCCCTGCCACCTGCTGCTCGCCGACCTCAACGTCATCGACAACGTCACGCTGGACAAGCAGTACCGCGCCCTCGTCAACCTCTCCCGGGCCCGCGAACTGCTCTCCCGCGAGGACGCCCTGCTCGGCTCCGCCCTGGTCACCGGCGGACTCGGCGGCGACGAGATCGACGACATCTCCGACCTGGTGGCCCAGCGCACCCTGCTGTACGACGTGACGCTGCCGCTGCTGCCGGCCGCGGAGCGCAAGCGCTACGAGCGGTACTGGCAGGACGCCTCCTCCGCCCCGCTGCGCGCGGCCGAGGGGACGGTCGTCGCCTCCGGCGCCGGCATGCCCGGCGGCCTCGACGCCAAGAGCTGGGACACCGTCGCGGGAGCCGCGCTGGACGACCTCGGCACCCTCGACGACGGGGCCGCCGACCGGTACGAGAACCGGGCCGAACCGGTCGCGATGGCCGTCATCACCAAGGCCGTCGTGGCCGGCACCCTCGGCGTGGTCGCCGTGCTGCTGTCCGTCTTCCTGTCCGTCCGCATCGGCCGCGGCCTCATCCGCGACCTCAAGCAGCTCCGCGCGGAGGCCCACGAGGCATCCGACGTACGCCTGCCCAGCGTGATGCGCCGCCTCTCGGCCGGCGAACAGGTCGACGTGGAGACCGAGGTCCCGCGCCTGGAGTACGACAAGAACGAGATCGGCGAGGTCGGCCACGCCCTCAACACCCTCCAGCGCGCCGCCGTCGAGGCCGCCGTCAAGCAGGCCGAACTCCGCTCCGGGGTCTCCGAGGTCTTCGTCAACCTGGCCCGCCGCAGCCAGGTCCTGCTGCACAAGCAGCTCACCCTGCTCGACACCATGGAGCGCCGCACCGACGACACCGAGGAACTCGCCGACCTGTTCCGCCTCGACCACCTGACCACCCGGATGCGCCGGCACGCGGAGGGCCTGGTCATCCTCTCCGGCGCCGCTCCCTCCCGGCAGTGGCGCAAGCCCGTCCAGCTCATGGACGTCGTCCGCGCGGCCGTCGCCGAGGTCGAGGACTACGAGCGCGTCGAGGTCCGCCGGCTGCCCCGGATCGCCGTCACCGGCGCCGCGGTGGCCGACCTCACCCACCTGGTCGCCGAGTTCCTGGAGAACGCCACGGTGTTCTCGCCCCCGCACACCGCGGTGCAGGTACTGGGCGAACGGGTCGCCAACGGCTTCACCCTGGAGATCCACGACCGCGGCCTCGGCATGACGGCCGACGCGCTCCTGGACGCCAACCTCCGCCTTGCCGAGACGCCCGAGTTCGAGCTGTCCGACACCGACCGGCTCGGCCTGTTCGTGGTCAGCCGCCTCGCCCAGCGCCAGAACGTCCGCGTCTCGCTCCAGCCCTCCCCGTACGGCGGCACCACTGCGGTCGTCTTCATCCCGGACGCGTTGCTGACGGAGGACGCCCCGGAGACCAACGGCGTCGGCTTCCGCCTCGACCGCCCGGACCGCCCCGCCCACGCCGCCGGCCGCGACCAGGACCGCCGCGCCGCCCTGGCCGAGGTGCCCGTACGGCTGCCCGGCGGCTCCCCGGCGCTGCTCGACGGTCCGGTCGAACTGGAGGCGCTGGCCGGCTCCGACGCCCTGGGCCACCCGGAGCCGACCGGGCGGGAGGGCGACGGCCTGTTCCGTCCACGCCGCCCGGACCCGGCCGGGGCACCGGACGAACCGGCCGCCCGGCACGACCGCCAGGACCGCTACGAGTCCGGCCGGGCGCCCGACGCCCCCGTCCCGCTGCCCCGCCGCCGGACCCCCAAGCTGGTCAGCTCGCACGGGCGCCCGGTTGCCGAACGGCCCCGCGCGGGCGGGCCGGACGGGGCCTCCGCGCCGGCCGCGGACCATGACCCGTTGCCCGCCCTCCCGTCCCGCCGCCGTGGCACGTCCCCGGCGGACACCGGGGCGACGGGCGCGGCGCCCGACGCCCCCGACACACCCGGGCCTTCTGACAGTCCCCTGCCCCGGCGGGTCCGCCAGGCCAGCCTCGCCCCGCAGTTGAAGCGGGAACGTGAGCGGCCCGCCGAGGACGGGTCCGATCCCACCGACCGGGACGCCGAGGAAGTACGCAACCGCATGGCCTCGCTCCAGCGTGGCTGGCAGCGTGGCCGCCGGGAGAGCGCCACCGACGACCCGGCACGAGAAGAACAAGCACCACAAGCACAACGAACGACAGAGGGGGACGGTCGATGACCGCACCGAAGGCGACCGGCCACAGCACGGCGGGCGGCAGGGAGCTGAACTGGCTCCTCGACGACCTGGTGGACCGGGTCGCGAGCATCCGCAAGGCCCTCGTCCTGTCCGGCGACGGCCTGGCCACGGGCGCTTCCAAGGACCTGACCCGGGAGGACGGCGAGCACCTCGCCGCCGTCGCCTCGGGCTTCCACAGCCTCGCCAAGGGCGTGGGCCGCCACTTCGAGGCGGGCAGTGTCCGGCAGACGATCGTCGAACTCGACGACGCGTTCCTCTTCGTCACGGCCGCCGGAGACGGCAGCTGCCTCGCCGTCCTGTCCGACGCGGACTCCGACGTCGGCCAGGTCGCCTACGAGATGACCCTCCTCGTCAAGCGGGTCGGCGCGCACCTGGGCGCCGCGCCCCGTACCGATGTGCCCTCGGGCGGGTAGTGGAGTGACATGAGCGCAGACGGTCAGGGAAGACAGGGAACGCAGGGAACACCGGGAAGACACCACTGGTTCGACGACGAGGCCGGCCCGGTCGTCCGTCCGTACGCCATGACCCGGGGCCGTACCACCAGCCCGGCCCAGCACCGTCTCGACCTGATCGCGCTGGTGGTCGCCGAGGACCGCGCGGACGACCCGGAGGCGGACCGCAGTCTGTCTCCGGAACACGTCGACATCGTCGGACTGTGCCGGGACGAACCCCAGTCGGTCGCCGAACTCGCCGCGGGTCTCGATCTGCCGATCGGCGTCGTACGGGTCCTCGTCGGCGACCTGGTGGACGCCGACTTCGTGCACGTCAATCGGCCGGTGCCGCCGGCCGAGCTCCCCGACGAAAGCATTCTGCGCGACGTCATCGACGGTCTCCGGGCGCTGTGACCGCCGTACCGCCGCGCCGTCGAACCGCCGCACACCCCCAGTCCAGCAGCGCACGTACCCAGCAGGAGAGAGCAGACCGATGATCTTCGGGCGTCCCGAGCGTGGCAGGCCCCCGGTCGAACCCGTCACGCTCAAGATCCTGGTGGCCGGCGGCTTCGGCGTGGGCAAGACCACCCTGGTCGGCGCGGTCAGCGAGATCCGGCCGCTGCGCACCGAGGAACTGCTCACCGAGGCGGGCCGCCCGGTCGACGACCTCAGCGGCGTGGAGGGCAAGCACACCACCACCGTCGCCATGGACTTCGGCCGCATCACGCTCCGCGAGGGCCTGGTGCTCTACCTCTTCGGCACACCCGGCCAGGAGCGGTTCTGGTTCATGTGGGACGAACTGTCGGAGGGCGCCCTCGGTGCCGTGGTGCTCGCCGACACCCGCCGCCTGGAGGACTGCTTCGCCGCCGTCGACTACTTCGAGCGGCGCTCGATCCCCTTCGTGGTCGGCGTGAACTGCTTCGAGGGCGCCGCCCGTTACCCGGTGGACGCCGTCCGCCGGGCCCTCGACCTGGACGAGAGCGTACCGATGGTGTTGTGCGACGCCCGGGACCGGGAGTCGGTGAAGGACGTCCTGATCGGTGTCGTCCAGCACGCGGTGGCCTACCCGGCCGGCCACCGCCGGACGGTCACCACCTGACTCACCCGCCCGGCTGGTCCTCCTCCTGCCAGCCGAAGCTCTTCTCCACCGCCCGGCGCCAGTTGCGGTACTCGCGGTCCCGCACCGACGCCGCCATGGCGGGCACCCATTGGGCGTCCTCGTGCCAGTGCGCCTTGAGCTCGTCGAGGTCGTGCCACACCCCGGTGGCCAGCCCCGCCGCGTACGCCGCGCCCAGGCAGGTCGTCTCGGAGACCCTCGGCCGGATCACCGGGACGCCCAGGACGTCCGCCTGGTGCTGCATCAGCAGCTCGTTGCGGGTCATGCCGCCGTCGACCTTCAGGGTGCTGATCCGCACCCCGGAGTCCTGGTACATGGCGTCCACCACCTCGCGCGTCTGCCAGCTGGTCGCCTCCAGCACCGCCCGCGCCAGGTGCGCCCTGGTGACGTACCGGGTCAGCCCGGTGATG
Organism: Streptomyces sp. NPDC023723; assembly: GCF_040639815.1. Lineage (NCBI taxonomy): Bacteria > Bacillati > Actinomycetota > Actinomycetes > Kitasatosporales > Streptomycetaceae > Streptomyces > Streptomyces sp. NPDC023723. The sequence goes on along the minus strand of NZ_JBFAAP010000025.1, from coordinate 11,722 downwards.
ACGCCGCGTGCGTCGGAACGCCAGTAGGGCGCGAAGAGACCGGAGAACGCGGGCACCACGTACGCCCCGCCGTTGTCCGGCACGCTCGCCGCCAGCGACTCGATCTCGTCGGCGCCGCGGATGATGCCGAGCTGGTCGCGGAACCACTGCACCAGGGCGCCGGTGACCGCGATCGACCCCTCCAGGCAGTAGACGGGCGGCGCGTCGCCGATCCGGTAGCCCATCGTCGTCAGCAGCCCGTGCTTCGACGCCACCGGCCGGTTCCCGGTGTTCAGCAGCAGGAAGCTCCCGGTGCCGTACGTGTTCTTCGCCGTGCCGACGTCGTAGCAGGCCTGCCCGAACAAGGCCGCCTGCTGGTCGCCCAGCGCCGAGGCCACGGGGACCCCCGAGAGCTGGCCGACGGCGGTGCCGTAGACCTCGGCGGAGGACCGGATCTCGGGCAGCATCGCCGCCGGGAGGTCCATCGCGGCGAGAATGGCGGGATCCCACTGGAGCGACTCCAGGTCCATCAGCAGGGTGCGTCCGGCGTTGGTCACATCGGTGACGTGCCGGCCACCGTCCGTGCCGCCGGTGAGGTTCCAGATCAGCCAGGAGTCGATGGTGCCGAAGGCGATCTCGCCACGCTCGGCGCGGTCCCGCAGCCCCGGCACGTTGGCCAGCAGCCAGGCCGCCTTGGGCCCGGCGAAGTAGCTGGCCAGCGGCAACCCGGTCCGCTCCCGGAAACGGTCCGGGCCGTCCGGGCCGCCCAGCCGCCGGCACAGCGCCGAGGTACGGGTGTCCTGCCACACGATGGCGTTGTGCACCGGCTTGCCGGTCGCCCGGTCCCAGAGCACGGTCGTCTCGCGCTGGTTGGTGATGCCGAGCGCGCTGAGCTGCCCGGCCCGCAGCCCGGCCTTGGCGAGCGCCCCGGCGACCACCGCCTGCACCTTGGACCAGATCTCGGTGGCGTCGTGCTCCACCCAGCCCGGCTTCGGGAAGATCTGGCGGTGCTCGCGCTGGTCCACGGCGACGATCGCGCCGTCGTGGTCGAAGATGATGCAGCGGCTCGAGGTGGTGCCCTGGTCGATCGCGGCGACGTACGGCTCGGAGTGGTCCGTCATGGCTGTCCCTAGGGCTGGAGGTTTGAGGAGCGGTACGGCTCAAAGTGGTACGGCTCAAAGTGGTACGGCTCAGAAGGCGGCGTTGCGGAGCAGACCCGCGAGCGCCCCGCCGATCAGCGGGCCGGCCACCGGGATCCACGCGTAACCCCAGTCGGAGCCGCCCTTGTTCGGGATCGGCAGGAAGGTGTGCACGATCCGGGGACCGAGGTCGCGCGCCGGATTGACGGCGTAACCGGTCGGCCCGCCCAGGGACAGACCGATGCCGACGACGAGCAGGGAGACGATCAGCACCAGCGTCCCGGACTCGCCGAGCCCCTCGGTCAGTCCGAAGGCGAGGACCGGCAGCACCAGCCCGACGGTCGCGATGATCTCCGTGACCAGATTGGCGACCGGGTGCCGGATCTCCGGGACGGTGGCGAAGACGCCCAGCGTGCCGACCGGCCCGTCCGCCGTCCCCTCGGTGCTCCCGGGCGCCCGCACATTGGCCCGGAACTGCGCGAAGTACGCGAGGTAACAGAGCACGGCACCCGTCATGGCGCCCACCAACTGCCCCAGCACGTACACCCAGACCTTGCCCCACTCCCCGGTGTCGACGGCGATCCCCAGGGTGACGGCCGGGTTCAGGTGGCCGCCGGACAGCGGCGCGGCGGTGTACGCGCCGGCCAGCACGCCGAACCCCCAGCCGAACGCGATGACCGCCCACCCCGAGTTCCGCGCCTTGCTGTGTCTCAGGGTGACGGCGGCGCACACACCGGCGCCGAAGAGGATCAGGATCGCGGTGCCGATGACCTCGCCGACGAAGATGTCTCCGTTGCTCATGGCGGCTCCCAGGCCCATGTGCGGTGCCGGAAGTGTTCATCGGCGCTCAGAGGCCGTCAAGGTCGGCGACGCCACCGGTCGAACACCCCGAACGGCATCCCGGCCGACACTCCGACCGCATACAACCGCTTTCGGGAACGAACGCCCTCCCGATATGTAAGAGACATGACACGACCGACCATCTGGGCCCGCCGCCTCGTCACCACCTTCGCCGCCCTGCTCGCCGTGACCACCGTCCCCGCCACCGCGCACGCCGGGACCGACCCGAAGGCGCCCGCCGACTTCGTCGCCCTGCGCAGCTTCGCCCCGACGATCCTGGAGGAGATCCGCTACGCCACCCCGCACAACTTCGTCGGCGAGCCCGTCGACGGCTACCAGCAGCCCCTGTGCATCCTCACCCGCCCCGCGGCCCAGGCCCTCGCCGAAGCCCAGACCAGCCTGCTGCGCCAGGGCTACTCCCTCAAGGTCTACGACTGCTACCGGCCGCAACGCGCCGTCGACCACTTCGTCCGCTGGGCCCAGGACCTCGACGACCAGGCGATGAAGGCGGAGTTCTATCCGGACGTCGACAAGACCCGGCTGTTCGCGGACGGTTACATCGCGGAGAAGTCCGGCCACAGCCGCGGCTCCACGGTCGACCTCACCCTCGTCGAACTTCCCGCGCCACCGACCCGGCCTTACCAGCCGGGACAGCCCCTGGTGCCCTGCACCGCGCCCCAGGCAGAACGCTTCCCCGACAACTCCGTCGACATGGGCACCGGTTACGACTGCTTCGACACCCTCTCCCACACCGCCGACCCCCGCGTCCAGGGCACACAGCGCGCCAACCGGCTGCTGCTCAAGAGCACCCTGGAGGACCTCGGTTTCGTCAACCTCGCCGAGGAGTGGTGGCACTACACCTTCAAGCCGGAGACCTACCCGGACACCTACTTCGACTTCCCGGTGTCCGCGAAATCGCTGACCGGCCGCTCCTGACCGGGCCGCCCACCGGAGAGCACCGCTCCGCCATCGGCTACAGTCCGCCGCGTGTCCGACACTCCGACCTCCGTTCCCCATCCCGCACCGGGCTCCCACTGCTCCAGCTGCGGCACGCCCTACGGAGCGGGCGTCTCCGGCTGGCCCCGCACCTGCCCGGCCTGCGGCACCACGGCCTACCGCAACCCCCTGCCGGTCGCGGTCGCCCTCCAGCCCGTCTACGACACCAAGGGCACCGGCCTGGTCGTCATCACCCGGACCGTGGCCCCCGCGCGCGGGGGCACGGCGCTGCCCGGCGGCTACGTCGACGACGGCGAGGACTGGCGGCAGGCCGTCGTCCGCGAACTCAGGGAGGAGACGGCCATCGACGCCGCGAGCCGCGACGTCCGCCTGATGGACGCCCTGAGCGCGCCCGACGGCCACCTGCTGCTGTTCGGCCTGCTCCCCGAGCGCCCGGCGGAGGGCCTGCCGCCCTTTGCCCCCAACGCCGAAACAGCCGGCCGGCACCTGCTGCGCCGCCCCGAGGACCTCGCCTTCCCGCTGCACACGATCGCCGCGCGAGCCTGGTTCGAGGGCCGCTACATCTGATCTCCGGGACCGCTGCGCCCGGGGGCACCGGCGGCTCACCCGGACCGGGCCCGACCCCGCTCCGGCCCGGCAGCCGCCGCCCGCCCTCGCCGCCGCCTCACCCGAGGCCGCGCACCCGCACCGGATACGGCGCCTCCCCGGAGCCGCCCTCGCCCTCCCGCTCCACGACCACCCGCCGGCCCTGCCACCGCGCGGTGTACCGCTCGAGCTCCGGTTCCGCCCAGCCGTCACCCGCGTCCGGCACCACCAGCCCGCCCCCGGTCCGCCCCCGGGCCGGTGCCCACACTTCCAGCTCCAGCCCGCCGTCGGCACCGCGCACCGGGAAAACCGCACCCGCGCGGGCGAACACCGGAATCCGCGCCAGGGACGCGTCGACCAGCACCTGCCCGGGCCCCTCGTACGCCCGCTCCGTCACCGTGTCGTACCACCGGCCCCGCGGCAGCCGCACCGCGCGCCGGTCCGCCCCCGGGTCGAGCACCGGCGCCACCAGCAGACAGTCCCCGAGCAGAAACGCGTCCTCGCAGTCCCGCAGCGCCCGGTCCTCCGGCGCCGACCACCACAGCGGCCGCGCGTAAGGCGCCCCGGTACGCCGCGCCAGATGCGCCAGCGTCATGAAGTACGGCAACAGCCGCCGCCGTTCGACGAGCGCCACGCGCGCGTGCTCCAGCACCTCGTCCCCGAACTCCCAGGGCTCGCCGCGCCCCGCCCGCGCCCCCGCGTGCGTCCGCAACAGCGGCAGGTACGCGCCCAGCTGCAACCACCGCAGATACAGCTCCGGCGACGCACTCCCGTCGACGCCGCCCACGTCCGGCCCCGAGTACGGCACCCCGCACAGCCCCAGCCCCAGCACCAGCGCCAGCGACGCCCGCAGCCCCGGCCAGCCCGTGGCCACCTCCCCGGACCAGGCGCCGCCGTAGCGCTGCACGCCGGCCCACCCCGAGCGCGAGAAGACGAACGGCCGCTGCCCGGGCGCCAGCTCGCGCAGCCCCTCGTAACCGGCCCGGGCCATGCACAGCGCGTACACGTTGTGCGCCTCCCGATGGTCACCGCCCCGCCCCTCCAGCCAGTGCCGGGCCGAACGCGGCAGCGTCGCCTCACCGAACGCGGCGAACGACGTCGGCTCGTTCCGGTCGTGCCAGAACCCCGCGAACCCCTGCTCCAGCCGCTCCTCGTACAGCCCGCCCCACCACGCCCGCACACGCGCGTGCGTGAAATCCGGGAAGACCGCGTCCCCCGGCCACGCGACCCCCCGCACCACCCGGCCCCCGGCATCCCGCACGAACGCGTCCTCGGCCACCCCGCCGTCGTACACCGGGTCACCGGGCTCCGCCGCCACCGCCGGGCCGACGACCGACACCAGCCGGATCCCGTCCCGCCGCAACTCCTCGGCGAGCTGCGGCAACTTCGCGAACCGCTCCTCGTCGACACTGAACACCCGGTGACCGTCATGGTGATCGATGTCCAGGTGCACCGCGTCCAGCGGCAGACCGCGCTCCCGGTACCCGGCGACGATCCGCCGCACCTCCCGCTCGTCCCCGAACCCCCGCCGCGCGTGCTGGTGACCGAGCGCCCACCCGGGCGGCAGCGCGGGCGCCCCGGTCAGCGCCGCCCAGGCCAGCAGCGCCCGCGCCGGCGTCCCCACCGACACCCAGCAGCGCAGCGGCCCGCCGTCCATCCGCAGCACACTCGTCCCCGGCCGGTCGTGCCCCGACCCGGCACCCTCCGCGCCCTCCCGCAGCACCACCGTGCCGTCCCACGAACTGTCGTAGAACACCAGGTGCGTCCCCGCGTCGGCCACCACCATCTGCACCGGCATCGTCAGATGCAGCGGATCGTCCCCCGGACCGAAGGAACGCCCCGGATCGGTGTTCCACAGCCGGTACCGCCCGTCCCGCAGCCGCGGCCCCGAAGCCCGCCCCCCGAGACCGAAGAACCGCGCGTCGGCGCTCACCTCCGCCCGCTGCATCCACCGCGCCCGGCCACCCCCGGCCGGCTCCCACCAGCGGGGCGGCAGATCCCGCCGCAGCGTGACCCCGCCCGGCGTCCGCACCTCGACCGCGCCGTGCCGCGACACGGCGATCGTGGCCCGCTCGGCCACCACCCGCCAGCCACCGTCCTTGTCGGGCTCCAGCGCCGCCCGCGGATCCGGCTCCGGACACCGCCCGGCCAACGCGTACGACGGCTCCGGACCGGCCCCGTCCCAGCCCCAGAACACCGCCCCGTTCACCGCCACCAGAATCCGCAGCTCCGAGCGGTCGAACCGGATGACACCGCCCCCGGGCCCCGGCTCCACCTCGCGCAGCAGCCCGGGCACCCGCGCCCGCTCCGCCCCCCGCGGCTCCAGCCCCACGGCGTCGGACCGCCGCCTGCGCCACGCCGCCCGCACGGTCCGCAACCCCTGACCCGTCCCCACCGAACCGACCGCCTTCACCGAACGCACCAGGTCACGACCGTCCATGCTGCTCACCCTGCCACTGACCGCACTGCCCACAGGCACCGTTCAACTTCCGTTCACCCGCGCCGGTCCCAGATCTTCACGAGCCACCAGGTGGCGGGGCGCGCCCTGGTGCGGAAGTCGATCACATGGCATCGTCCCTGTCAGCCGCCGCACCGCTCAGGAGCCGACCCATGACGACCGAGAACGCGCAGCCGCAGCCCCTCTGGCAGCCCGACCCGCAGCGCGTCGCGCGGGCCCGGATCACCGCCTTCCAGAGCTGGGCGGCCGACCACCACGGCGCCCCGGCCGCCGGCGGCTACCCGGCCCTGCACCGCTGGTCCGTCGACCAGCTGGAGACGTTCTGGAAAGCCGTCACCGACTGGTTCGACGTACGGTTCTCGACGCCGTACGCGCGCGTACTGGGCGACCGCGCCATGCCCGGCGCCCAGTGGTTCCCCGGCGCCACGCTGAACTACGCCGAGCACGCCCTGCGCGCGGCGGCCACCCGCGCGGACGAACCCGCCCTCCTGCACGTCGACGAGACCCACGAGACCCGCCCCGTCAGCTGGGCCGAACTGCGCCGCCAGGTCGGCTCCCTGGCCGCCGAACTACGCGCCCTCGGCGTCCGCCCCGGCGACCGCGTCAGCGGCTACCTCCCCAACATCCCGCAGGCCGTCGTCGCCCTCCTGGCCACCGCCGCCGTCGGCGCCGTCTGGACCTCCTGCGCCCCCGACTTCGGCGCCCGCAGCGTCCTGGACCGCTTCCAGCAGGTCGAACCCGTCGTCCTGTTCACCGTCGACGGCTACCGCTACGGCGGCAAGGAACACGACCGCCGCGAGGTCGTCGCCGAACTCCGCCGCGAACTGCCCGCCCTCCGCGCGGTGGTGCACATCCCGCTGCTCGGCACGGACACCCCCGAAGGCGCCCTCGACTGGACGGCGGTCACCTCCGCCGACACCGACCCGGTGTTCGAACAGGTCCCCTTCGACCACCCCCTGTGGGTCCTGTACTCCTCCGGCACCACCGGCCTGCCCAAGGCCATCGTCCAGTCCCAGGGCGGCATCCTCGTCGAGCACCTCAAACAGCTCGGCCTGCACTGCGACCTCGGCCCCCGGGACCGCTTCTTCTGGTACACGTCCACCGGCTGGATGATGTGGAACTTCCTCGTCTCCGGCCTGCTCACCGGCACCACGATCGTCCTCTACGACGGCAGCCCCGGATACCCGGACGCCGGCGCCCAGTGGGGCGTGGCCGAACGCACCGGCACCACCCTCTTCGGCACCTCCGCCGCCTACGTCATGGCCTGCCGCAAGGCCGGCGTGCACCCGGCCCGCGACCACGACCTCTCCCGGATCCAGTGTGTCGCCACCACCGGCTCGCCGCTCCCGCCCGACGGCTTCCGCTGGCTGCACGACGAGTTCGCCGAGGCCGGCGCGGATCTCTGGGTCGCCTCCGTCAGCGGCGGCACCGACGTCTGCTCCTGCTTCGCCGGAGCCGTCCCCACCCTGCCCGTGTACATCGGCGAGCTCCAGGCCCCCGCCCTCGGCACCGACCTCCAGGCCTGGGACCCCGCCGGCCACCCGCTGACCGACGAGGTCGGCGAACTCGTCGTCACCGCCCCCATGCCGTCGATGCCGATCCGCTTCTGGAACGACCCGGACGGCAGCCGCTACCACGACAGCTACTTCGACACCTACCCCGGCGTCTGGCGGCACGGCGACTGGATCACCGTCACCTCCCGGGGCTCCGTGATCATCCACGGCCGCTCCGACTCCACCCTCAACCGGCAGGGCGTCCGGATGGGCTCGGCCGACATCTACGAAGTCGTCGAACGCCTCCCCGAGATCAGGGAATCCCTGGTCATCGGCGTCGAACAGCCCGACGGCGGCTACTGGATGCCGCTCTTCGTCCATCTGGCCCCGGACACCGCCCTCGACGAAGCGCTGCTGACCCGCATCAAGCAGGCCATCCGCGCCGACCTCTCACCCCGCCACGTCCCCGACGAGGTCATCGAGGTCCCCGGCATCCCGCACACCCTCACCGGCAAGCGCATCGAGGTCCCGGTCAAACGCCTCCTGCAAGGCACCCCCCTGGAGAAGGCGGTCAACCCCGGCTCCGTCGACGACCTCGTCCTCCTGGCCTTCTACGAGGAGCTCGCCCGCAAGCGCTCATGACCCCACTGTCAGTGGTCGCGGTTACGGTGAGTGAGCATTGATCGATCGCTCGTGATCGACAGCGCACTGACCGACCGCGCATCTGGGGGAGACATGACGTACACCGACCGGACCGCCGGCCACACCGCCCGCCGCGTCCTGCGCCGCGAGATCGCCGGCACCATCGGCCTGCTCACCGACGAGCACGACTTCCGCGTCATGCGGCGCTACCGCACCTTCACCTTCGACGACCATCCCGCCTACCTACGGCACGTGGAGGCCGTCCTGCGGACCCGCGCCGCACAGGGCGCCCACACCACGATCGCCCTCTTCGACCCGGAGGAGTACGCCGCGTACTGCCAGGAGGCGGGCCTCGACCCCGACGCCCCCTCCAGCCGCACCCGCTTCACCGCCGCGCTCGCCGCCACCGGCCCCACCGTGCCCTACGACGGCCAGCCCCTGGCCGACGTCGTCCCCACCCTGATCGACGAAGCCGTCCGCCAGGCCACCTGGGAATACGCGGCCACGCTCCTGGCCCGCCTCGGCTCCTGCGCCTCCTGCGGTCAGGACCTGGGCCGAGCCGCCTACGACCGCGCGAGTGCCCTCGTCACCCGCGTCCTCGACACCGCCCCCGCGGGCCGGCGCCACCTCGTCTGCAGCGTCGCGACGGCACCGGAGACCCTCCTGTCCGTCCTGCACGCGGACGACGACGAGAACGGCACCCCGCACCTCGACGAGGCCGAACTCCTGGAGTTCACCGGCGTCCTCGCCCTGGGCCTGGCCACCCACCGCCCCGGCGGCCTGGTCATCCGCACCAGCGCCCCCGCCGTCCCGGACCGCGTCTACGGCTGGCGCCTGCGCGGCTACGGCCTCGCCCCGCTCACCGCGGCAGAGGTCTTCGACGCCTACTGCACCGACGCCGAATCCGGCGACCTGATCTCCCCGGAGTCCAACGTCGACTACTGCGAGCCACCGGACCTCGGGGACGACGACCCGGCCCCGGGACACCGCCACTGAACGCGAGCGGGGCGCCCCACCACCGGTGGAGCGCCCCGCGAAGCATCCGGACAGCCGGCCGGTGCCGGTCCTACTCGCCGGACAGCACCGCCTGCGCCGCCGCCCGTGCCTCCTCGGCACTGTCCGTGGCCCGGGCCGCGGCAGCGGCCCGCTCGCACTGGGCGAGCGTGAACTTCGCCAGCATCGCCCGCACATACGGAATCGAGGCCGCCCCCATGGAGAGAGAGGTGACGCCCAGCCCGGTCAGCACACACGCCAGCAGCGGATCGGACGCCGCCTCACCGCAGACACCACAGCTCTTGCTCTCGGCCTTCGCCGCCTCGGCGGACAGCGCCACCAGATCGAGCAGCGCGGGCTGCCAGGGGTCCTGGAGCCGGGAGACCGCACCGACCTGCCGGTCGGCGGCGAAGGTGTACTGCGCGAGGTCGTTGGTGCCCAGCGACAGGAACTCGACCTCCTGCAACACCGACCGGGCCCGCAGCGCGGCGGACGGGATCTCCACCATCGCGCCGAACTTCGCCCGCAGCCCGGCCGCCCGGCAGGCGTCGGCGAACGCCCGGGCGTCGGCCCGGTCCGCCACCATCGGCGCCATGACCTCCAGGTGCACGGGCAGCCCCTCGGCCGCCTTCGCCAGCGCCGTCAGCTGCGTACGCAGCACCTCCGGATGGTCCAGCAGCGTCCGCAGCCCCCGCACACCCAGCGCCGGGTTCGGCTCGTCGCCCGGCGTGAGGAAGGCCAGCGGCTTGTCCGCGCCCGCGTCCAGCACCCGCACGACGACCCGGCCCTCGGGAAACGCCTCCAGCACCTGCCGGTACGCCGAGACCTGCTGTTCCTCGCCCGGCGCGCGCTCACTGTCGTCCAGGAACAGGAACTCGGTGCGGAACAGACCGACACCCTCCGCTCCCGCCTCGACCGCGGCGGCCACGTCCGCCGGCCCGCCGATGTTGGCCAGCAGCGGCACCTTGTGCCCGTCGGAGGTGGCCCCGGGGCCGGTCGCGGCGGCCAGCGCGGCCTTGCGCTCGGCCGCCTGCGCCGCCAGCCGCGACCGCTCCTGCGCGCTCGGCTCGACGAAGACCTCGCCGCTGCTGCCGTCCACGGCGACCACCGTGCCCTCGGCCAGCTCACCGGCGCCCGGCAGCGCCACCACGGCCGGCACCCCGAGCGCCCGCGCCAGAATCGCGCTGTGGCTGGTCGGCCCGCCTTCCTCGGTGACGAACCCGAGCACCAGAGCGGGGTCGAGCAGCGCCGTGTCGGCGGGCGCCAGATCCCGCGCGATGAGCACGTACGGCTCCTCGCTGTCCGGCACACCCGGCATCGGCACCCCGAGCAGCCGGGCGACGATACGGTTCCGCACGTCATCGAGGTCGGCCACGCGCCCGGCGAGATACTCCCCGGCACCGGCCAGCAGCGCCCGGTACGCCGCGAAGGCGTCGTACACCGCGCGCTCGGCCGTGCTCCCGACGGCGATCCGCCGCTCCACGTCCGCCATCAGCTCGGGGTCCTGGGCCATCATGGCCTGCGCCTCGAGGACGGCCTGGGCCTCGCCGCCGGCCAGATTGCCGCGGGCCATCAGATCCGCCGCCACCGCCTCCACGGCCTTGCGGGCACGCCCCTGCTCCCGCTCGGCGTCCTCGGCCGGGATCTGCTTGGCCGGCGGCTCCAGCACCGCCGTGCCCATGTGCCGGACCTCGCCGATCGCCACCCCGTGGCTGACCCCGACGCCTCGCAGCGTTGTCTCCATCTCACCCGTCTCCGATAGCGCGGCGAGCCCCGCCGCCGCGGTGTGTGTCCGGCCGGCCGTCGTCCGACGGCACCCATGTCTCCACGAGGAGGATCACTGCCAGTGGAAGAGGTCCTCCCCGACCCCGACGTCGCCGTCCTCGCGAAGCTGGGAGAGGGACTCGGCCGTGGCCTCCAGCGCCACGACCGGGCACACCGGGGACTTGCCGGCCGCTTCGACGGCGGCCGGGCTCCAGCGCACGACCGCCTGCCCGCGGGTGACGGTGTCTCCCTTGTTCACCAGCAGTTCAAAACCCTCCCCGTTGAGCTGCACGGTGTCGATACCGAGGTGGGTCAGCACGCCGTGCCCGCTCTCGTCGACCACGACGAAGGCGTGCGGGTGCAGGGACACGATCACCCCGTCCACGGGCGCGACCGCCTCCGACGGCTCTCGTACGGGGTCGATCGCGGTGCCCGGGCCGACCATGGCCCCGGAGAAGACCGGATCCGGCACGGCGGCCAGTCCGATGGCGCGTCCTGCCATCGGCGACGTCACGGTGGTCATGGGGAGCCTCCCAAGGGTGCGAATGTTGTGCAGCAGGCTATGTCATAGGAAGTACCGGTTCCGCATGATGCTACCGGTAAGAGGTCTAGACCACAGTCCCCATCGATTTGCACCCGTTCCGCGGGCCGATGTAGAGTCGATAGTCCTGTCCGAGCGGCAGGTCTCAACTCATCAGATCGTAACTCCAGATCTGCTTCTGCATGCCCGCAGGCGGGTGGTCAGAGGGGCTGGAAAATCCTGATAGTGTTGGAAACACCGAAGGGAAGCGCCCGGAGGAAAGCCTGAGAGAGTCTCTCGGGTGAGTACAAAGGAAGCGTCCGTTCCTTGAGAACTCAACAGCGTGCCAAAA
>NZ_JBFAAP010000024.1:0-114610 GCF_040639815.1 Streptomyces sp. NPDC023723 | reverse complement strand
CTGGCCGAGGCGTTCACCCGCCCGGCGATGATGCACACCCTCGCCCAGATCGGCTTCCAGCAGTCGTACACGTACTTCACCTGGCGCAACAGCAAACAGGAACTGACCGAGTACCTCACCGAACTGTCCGGCGAAGCCGCCGCCTACATGCGGCCGAACCTCTTCACCAACACCCCGGACATCCTGCACGCCTACCTCCAGCACGGCGGCCGCCCCGCCTTCGAGGCCCGCGCCGTCCTCGCCGCCACCCTCTCCCCCACCTGGGGCATCTACAGCGGCTACGAACTGTGCGAGAACACCCCCCTGCGCGAAGGCGGCGAGGAGTACCTCGACAGCGAGAAGTACCAGCTCAAACCACGCGACTGGGACGCCGCCGCCCGCGAGGGCCGCACCCTCGCCCCGCTCATCACCCGCCTGAACGACATCCGGCGCACCCACCCCGCACTGCACCGGCTCAGGAACCTCCGCTTCCACCACACCGACAACGACCGGATCATCGCGTACAGCAAGCGCGCGGGGTCCGATGTCGTGCTGGTGGTCGTCAACCTCGACCCGCACCGGACCCAGGAGGCCACGATCTCGCTGGACATGCCGCACCTCGGCCTCGGCCGGCACGACACCGTGCCGGTGCACGACGAACTCACGGGCGAGACCTATCACTGGGGCAGCGCCAACTACGTGCGGCTGACGCCCGGCCGGGCACCCGCGCACGTCTTCCACGTCCACCTGCCGTCCGCCGCGCCGAAGAACGGGGAGCCGGGAACCTCATGACCGTCAACGAGCCCGTCCCGGACACCTTCGAGGACACGCCCGCCAAGGACCGCGACCCGGACTGGTTCAAGCGGGCCGTCTTCTACGAGGTCCTGGTCCGCTCCTTCCAGGACAGCAACGGCGACGGCGTCGGCGACCTCAAGGGCCTCACCTCCCGCCTGGACTACCTCCAGTGGCTCGGCGTGGACTGCCTCTGGCTCCCGCCGTTCTTCAAGTCACCGCTGAAGGACGGCGGTTACGACGTCTCCGACTACACCGCCGTACTGCCCGAGTTCGGCAACCTGGCGGACTTCGTGGAGTTCGTCGACGCCGCCCACCAGCGCGGCATGCGGGTGATCATCGACTTCGTCATGAACCACACCAGCGACCAGCACCCGTGGTTCCAGGAGTCCCGGAAGAACCCCGACGGCCCGTACGGCGACTACTACGTCTGGGCGGACGACGACACCCGGTACGCCGACGCCCGGATCATCTTCGTGGACACCGAGGCGTCCAACTGGACCTTCGACCCGGTGCGCGGCCAGTACTACTGGCACCGGTTCTTCTCCCACCAGCCGGACCTGAACTACGAGAACCCGGCCGTCCAGGAGGAGATGCTGGGCGCGCTGAAGTTCTGGCTGGACCTGGGCATCGACGGGTTCCGGCTGGACGCGGTGCCGTATCTGTACGCCGAAGAGGGCACCAACTGCGAGAACCTGCCCGCCTCGCACGCCTTCCTCAAGCGGCTGCGGCGCGAGATCGACGCGCAGTACCCGGACACGGTGCTGCTGGCCGAGGCCAACCAGTGGCCGGAAGACGTCGTCGACTACTTCGGGGACTACGCCTCCGGCGGCGACGAGTGCCACATGGCGTTCCACTTCCCGGTGATGCCGCGCATCTTCATGGCGGTGCGCCGCGAGTCCCGCTACCCCGTCTCGGAAGTCCTCGCCAAGACCCCGGCCATCCCGTCCGGCTGCCAGTGGGGCATCTTCCTGCGCAACCACGACGAGCTGACCCTGGAGATGGTCACCGACGAGGAACGCGACTACATGTGGGCGGAGTACGCGAAGGACCCCCGGATGCGCGCCAACATCGGCATCCGGCGGCGGCTCGCGCCCCTGCTCGACAACGACCGGGACCAGATCGAGCTGTTCACCGCCCTGCTGCTCGCGCTGCCGGGGTCGCCGATCCTGTACTACGGCGACGAGATCGGCATGGGCGACAACATCTGGCTCGGCGACCGCGACGCGGTGCGCACCCCCATGCAGTGGACGCCGGACCGCAACGCGGGCTTCTCCACCAGTGACCCGGGCCGGCTCTCGCTGCCCACCATCATGGACCCGGTCTACGGCTACCAGGTGACCAACGTCGAGGCGTCGATGGCCTCGCCGTCCTCCCTGCTGCACTGGACCCGGCGGATGATCGAGATCCGCAAGCAGAATCCGGCCTTCGGCCTCGGTTCGTACCGGGAACTGCCTTCCTCCAACCCGGCGGTGCTGGCTTTCCTCAGGGAGTTCGAGGACGACCTGGTGCTCTGCGTCAACAACTTCGCGCGGTTCGCCCAGCCCACCGAGCTGGACCTGCGCGAGTTCGCCGGGCGTCATCCGGTGGAACTGTTCGGCGGCGTCCGCTTCCCGGCCATCGGCGAACTGCCCTACCTGCTGACCCTCGGGGGCCACGGCTTCTACTGGTTCCGGCTCACCCGAGTCGCATCCCGCATCGGCCGCCGGGCGTGAGCTCGGGCCGAGGAAAGGACGCGTCACCATGCCGAAGACCGCACCCCTGCGCCCGAGACACCCGCACCATCCCGCCGACCCGATGGAGTCGCTCGGCGGTCTGCTGCGCCAGTGGCTGCCCCGGCAGCGCTGGTTCGCGGGCAAGGACCGGCCCGTGGCCGACCTCGGCCTGCTGTCGATGACGGAGCTGTTCCCCGGCTGTCTGCATCTGCTGATCCACGCCGGGCACGGCACGGTGCCCGCGCCCGGCGGCGCGCAGCCGGCCGGCGACTGCTACCAGTTGCTGCTGGGCGTGCGCGAGCAGCCCGCGCCACGCCTGGGCCGGGCGGTCATCGGCCGGGTCCAGGACGGCCCGCTGGCCGGTCTGACGGTGTACGACGCGTTGCGGGACCCGCGGATGGCCCAGTTGCTCCTGGAGCGGCTGCGGCAGCCCGGCACGGCGGGCCCGCTCCGCTTCGAGGCGGACCCGGCCCGGCCGGTGCCCGCCACCGCGCTCGCCCCCCGGCTGCTGGACGCCGAGCAGTCCAATTCCTCGCTGGTCTACGGCGACGAGCTGATCCTCAAGGTGTTCCGGCGCATCCAGCCCGGCATCAACCCGGACCTGGAGGTGCCGGGGGCGCTGGCCCGGCAGGGCTGCGGCCGGGTGCCGGCGCCGGTGGCCTGGCTGCGCACCACGCACCCGTTCGAGGCGACCCTCGGCGTGCTCCAGCCGTTCCTGCCGGGCGCCACCGACGGCTGGACGCTGGCGCTGGACGCGCTGGCCGCCGGGGACGACTTCACCGCCGAGGCACACGCGCTGGGCCGGGCCACCGCCGATGTCCACGTGGCGCTGGCCTCGGCGTTCCCGGCCGGGACGCCCGGGGAGAACGGCCGCACCGCGGCGGCGATGACCGAGCGGCTGACCGCCGCCGCGCACGCCGTGCCGGCCCTGCGGCCCTTCGTGCCCCGGCTGGGGGCCGCGTTCGCCGCGCTGGCCACCTGCGACGTCGGCCCGGCCGCCCAGCGCATCCACGGCGACCTGCACCTCGGGCAGGTGCTGCGGGCCGGGCGGGACTGGTTCGTCATCGACTTCGAGGGCGAGCCGTCCCGGCCGCTGACCGAGCGGCGCAGCGCCCACTCCCCGGTGCGGGACATCGCGGGCATGCTGCGCTCCTTCGACTACGCCGCCCGCCAGCGCCGCCCGTGGCGCCCTCAGTGGGCGCGCCGCTGCCGCGAGGCGTACTGCGCGGGGTATGCCGTCCGGGCCGGCTGGGACCCGCGCAAGAAGCACGGCCTGCTGCGCGCCTACGAGACGGACCGCGCCGTGTACGAGGTGCTGTACGAGGCCCGGCACCGTCCCGACTGGCTTCCCGTACCCATGGCGGCGATCGAACGACTCGCCGTGAGAGGAGACTGACATGGCCCTCCGCGACACCTCGCTCCCCGAGCCGTCCGGTCCCGCCGCGCCCACCGGGGCGGCCGGCACCGCGCCGCCGCTGGACGCGACCGACCGGGGGCGGCTGCTGGCGGGCGCCCACCACGACCCGCACGCGCTGCTCGGCGCCCACCCGGTGCCCGGCGGGGTCGCCTTCCGGGCGCTGCGCCCGTTCGCGCGGGCGGTGCGCGTGGTCGTGGACGGCGAGCCGCACCCCCTCGCCTCCGAGGGGGACGGCCTGTTCTCCGCCGTGCTCCCGCTGGACCGGATTCCCGCCTACACGCTGCTGGTGGAGTACGAGAACGGGACGCGGGAGACGGCCGACCCGTACCGTTTCCTGCCCGCGCTCGGTGAGCTGGACCTGCATCTGATCTCCGAGGGCCGGCACGAGCAGTTGTGGCGGGCGCTGGGCGCCGAGCCGATGGTGCACGAGGGCGTCACCGGTACCCGCTTCACGGTCTGGGCGCCGAACGCGCAGGGTGTGCGGGTGGCCACCGACTTCACCCACTGGGACGGCACCGCCTTCCCGATGCGCTCGCTGGGCTCGTCCGGCGTGTGGGAGCTGTTCCTGCCCGGCGTCGGCGAGGGGGTGAAGTACAAGTTCGAGATCCACTCGCGGTACGGGCACCGGTTCCTGAAGGCCGACCCGATGGCCCGGGCCGCCGAGGAGCCGCCGAACACCGCGTCCGTGGTCACCGCGTCGCACTACGAGTGGAGTGACGCCGACTGGCTGCGGGAGCGGGCGGCGACGCCCGTGCACCAGGCGCCGTTCTCCGTGTACGAGGTGCACCTGCCGTCCTGGCGGCCGGGGCTCGGCTACCGGGAACTGGCCGACGTGCTGCCCGCGTACGTCAAGGACCTGGGCTTCACCCACGTGGAGCTGATGCCGGTCGCCGAGCACCCCTACGGGCCGTCCTGGGGCTACCAGGTCACCGGGTTCTACGCGCCGACCGCGCGGCTGGGTGCGCCGGACGACTTCAAGTACCTGGTCGACGCGCTGCACCGGGCCGGGATCGGCGTGATCATGGACTGGGTGCCGGCCCACTTCCCGAAGGACGACTGGGCGCTGGCCCGGTTCGACGGCGACCCGCTGTACGAGCCCGGGGACGAGCGGCGGGCCACCCACCCGGACTGGGGGACGTACACCTTCGACTTCGCCCGCACCGAGGTGCGCAACTTCCTGGTCGCCAACGCGGTGTACTGGTGCGAGGAGTTCCACATCGACGGGCTGCGGGTCGACGCCGTCGCCTCGATGCTGTACCTGGACTACTCGCGCGACTCCGGACAGTGGGAGCCGAACGTCTACGGCGGCCGGGAGGACCTGGCGGCGATGGCGTTCCTCCAGGAGATGAACGCCACCGTGTACCGGCGCTGCCCCGGCGTGGTGACCATCGCGGAGGAGTCCACCGCGTGGGGCGGGGTGACCCGGCCCACCGACGCGGGCGGGCTCGGCTTCGGGTTCAAGTGGAACATGGGGTGGATGCACGACTCGCTGGAGTACGTCGCCAAGGAGCCGGTGCACCGCAAGTACCACCACCACGAGATGACCTTCTCGATGGTGTACGCCTACAGCGAGAACTACGTGCTGCCCATCTCGCACGACGAGGTGGTGCACGGCAAGCAGGCGCTGGTGTCGAAGATGCCCGGCGACTGGTGGCAGCGGCGCGCGAACGTCCGCGCCTACCTGGGCTTCATGTGGGCCCACCCGGGCAAGCAGCTGCTGTTCATGGGGCAGGAGTTCGGGCAGGGCGCGGAGTGGTCGGAGCAGGCGGGCCCGGAGTGGTGGCTGCTGGACGAGGGGTACCACTCGGCCGGTGACCACCGCGGCATGCGGGACCTGGTGCGGGATCTCAACGCCCGCTACCTGGCCGCGCCGGCGCTGTGGCAGCGGGACACCGACCCGGCCGGTTTCCGGTGGGTGGCGGTGGACGCCGCCGAGGACAACGTCTTCGCCTTCCTGCGCTACGACGCCGAGGGGCGCCCGCTGCTGGCGGTGTCGAACTTCTCCCCGGTGGTCCGGCACGACTACCGGCTCGCCACCGGCGACGACGTGCCCGGCTGGCAGGAGGTCCTGAACACGGACGCGGCCCGCTACGGCGGCTCGGACGTGACCGGCCCCGGCCCCGTCCGGACCGAGGACGGCCAGGTCACGCTGACGCTGCCGCCGCTGGCCACGGTGTGGCTGATGCCCGCCGCCGGGTGAGGTCCCGGCTCTGCGGCCAGGTGTTCGACGGCGACTGAGGGGGCAGTCAGGTTCCTACGACTCGAGAACCCTCGTCGTCGCCGTTCCAGGGCCCCAGAGAGGCGGCATCAGGTGCGTACCGTCGGAGTGGAGGAGGAACTCCTCCTGGTCGACCCCGAGAGCGGTGAGCCGCGGGCGATGTCCGCGGCGGTGCTCGCCCGGGCCGCGCAGGACCCGGGCGAGCAGGACGTGTTCGAGAAGGAACTGCACGACCAGATGCTGGAGTTCGCCACCCATCCGCAGAGCGAGATGGAACCGCTGCACGCGGAGATCGTCCGCTGCCGCAAGGAGGCCGCGCGGCACGCGGGCGAGCTGGGCTGCACGGTGGCCGCGCTGGCCACCTCCCCGCTGCCGGTCAGCCCCGCCGTCGGCGTCAACCGCCGCTACCAGTGGATGGCCGGCCAGTACGGCGTCGTGGTGCAGGAGCAGCTCGTCCTGGGCTGCCATGTACATGTCTCGGTGGACTCCGACGAGGAGGGCGTCGCGGTCGCCGACCGGGTGCGGCCCTGGCTGTCGGTGCTCGCCGCGCTGAGCGCGAACTCGCCGTTCTGGCAGGGCAAGGACTCCGGGTACAGCAGTTACCGCAGCCGGGTCTGGCAGCGCTGGCCGTCGGCCGGTCCCACCGAGCTGTTCGGGTCGGCGGAGCGCTACCACCGGCGGGTCGCCGACATGGTGGCCACCGGCACCATCCTCGACGAGAAGATGATCTACTTCGACATCCGGCTGTCGGAGCGGTACCCGACGGTCGAGTTCCGGGTCGCGGACGTCTGTCTGCACTCCGACACGGCCGTACTCCTCGCCGCGCTGGCCCGGGCCCTGGTGGAGACCGCCGCCGAGGAGTGGCGGGCGGGCCGGGAGCCGGCCGGGCACAGCGTGAGCCTGCTGCGGCTGGCCGCGTGGCGGGCCGCCCGGTCCGGGCTGACCGGCGAGCTGCTGCACCCCCTGACCATGCGCCCGATGCCCGCCGAGACGGTGGTACGGGCGCTGCTCGACCATGTCGGGGAGGCGCTGGCGGCCGACGGCGACCTGGAGCGGGTCCGGGAGGCGTGCGGTGAGCTGCTGCGGCGCGGCAACGGGGCCCGGGTGCAGCGGGAGCTGCTGGAGCGCACCGGCAGTCTGCGGGACGTCGTCACCGGCTGCGTGCGCCGCACCCAGGGTTAGCCGGCGTCCCGTCGCTCACACCATCAGGGTGATCGCGTAGGCGAGGAAGAACGCCGCGACCAGCACGACCAGGACGATGATCAGGGTCAGCGGGCCCTTGCCCCAGCCCTTGGCCGGGTTGTGCGTCTCGCGCGGGCCGGCCTCGGGCAGGCTGCTCTCCGCGGGCGGGGTCTCGCCCGGCGGTACGCCGCCGCCCGGCTCGAGGCCGGTGCTGCGCTCGGGTTCGGGGTCGGGATTCGTATAGCTCATGGGGTCCGGGTCCCCCCTTCTCGCCGGGATCATCAAGGCGTGGCCCCAGTTCGGCCGTCCCGGTCCCCCGCCGCCCTCGCCTCGGCTAGATTCGGGCCCGCCGACAACGCTGTCCGACGGTTTCCGTCACAGCCCGTACCCATCAGGAGCAGTGCATGCGCGACTCCGCTCTCGCTCCCTGGGCCGTCCCGCCGCCGACCGGTGGGCTGGCCGACCGGCTCTTCGAGACCGCGGAGGGGAACCCGGCGCTGCCGCTGCTCGCCCGCCGTGCGCAGGGAGCCGCGGACGGCTGGCGGGAAGTGACGGCGGTGGAGGTCCGCGACGAGGTGGTGGACCTGGCCAAGGGGCTGATCGCCGCGGGGATCGCGCCGGGCGAGCGGGTGGCGGTGATGGCCCGCACCCGGTACGAGTGGACGGTCCTGGCGTACGCGCTGTGGACGGTGGGCGCCGAGGTGGTCCCCGTCCACCCGGCCGCCGCCCGGGACCAGGTCGGGTGGATGCTGCGGGACGCCGGCTGCGTGGCCGTGGTGGTGGAGGACGAGCGGTGCGTGATGACCGTCGGCTCGGTGTGCGCGTCGCTGCCGGCGCTGCGCCACGTCTGGCAGCTGGACGCGGGGGCCCTGGCCGAGCTGACGGCCCGCGGCGCGGACGTGGCGGCGGCCACGGTGGACTCGCTGCGCCGCATCGTGCTGCCGGAGGCCACCGCGGTGGTCGCCTACACCTCCGGCACCTCGAGGAGGGCGCTGGGCTGCGCGCTGAGCCACCGCGCGCTGGCCGCCCCCTGCGACGTCCTCCTGGCGGGGTGGGGCTCGACGGCGGCGCCGGCCGGGGAGCAGGGCTCGGTCCTGGCGTTCCTGCCCTTCTCGCACGTGTACGGCCTGATGGTGCAGGGGCTGTGCGTACGCGGCGGTCTGCTGATGGCGCACGAGCCCGAGACCACGGAGGCGGCGCTGACCGCCGCGCTGCGCTCGTTCCGGCCCACGTACCTCTACGCCGTCCCGTCGGTGCTGGAGAAGATCTACAAGAGTTTCCTGCGCGACGCCCAGCGGGCGGGCCGGGGCACCCTGTTCGAGCGGGCCGCCGGCACGGCCCGCGACTACGCCGAGGCCCTGGAGCGCCGAAGACTGGGCACCGGGCCGGGGCCCGGCCTCGACCTGCGGCTCCAGCACGCGCGGTTCGAGCGGACGGTGTACCGCCGGCTGCGCGGGGCGCTGGGCGGCCGGGTGCGCCGCGCGGCGTGCGGCGGCTCACCGCTCGGCCGCGAGCTGTCGCTGTTCTTCGCGGGCATCGGCATCGAGGTGCACGACGGCTACGGGCTGACCGAGACGGCCGGCGCGGTCACCATGCAGCCGCTGGGCCGGGAGAAGTCCGGCACCGTGGGCACGGCGCTGCCCGGCACCGAGATCCGGGTGGCGGGCGACGGGGAGATCCTGGTCCGCGGCCCGTCGGTGTTCCAGGGGTACGTGGGCGACCCGGCCGCCACCGCAGCGGCGCTGCGCGAGGGGTGGCTGGCCACCGGTGACCTGGGGCGGCTGGACGACGAGGGGTATCTGACGATCACCGGCCGCACCAAGGACCTCGTGGTCACCAGCGGCGGCACCCGGGTGGCCCCGGCCGTCCTGGAGCAGCGGCTGCGGCTGCACCCGCTGGTCCACCAGGCGGTCGTGGTGGGCGACGGCCGGCCCTGTGTGGGCGCGCTGATCACCCTCGATCCGGAGTTCCTGACGCACTGGCGGGCGGGGCTGGCGCTGCCGGGGGACGCCCCGGCGCGGGAGGCCCGGGAGGAGAACGCGCTGCGCGAGGAGATCGCGCGGGCCGTGGCCGCCGCCAACAGCGCCGTGTCGCGGGCGGAGTCGATCCGGGTCTTCCGGGTCCTGCCGGAGCCGTTCGACGTGGCCCGGGGGCTGCTGACGCCGTCGCTGAAGCTGCGCCGCGCCGAGATCGCGCGGGCCTGCGCCCTGGAGATCGACGCCATGTACGAGACGCGCTCCGCCCGGCCCGCGCGGGCCCTGCCGGACCGGTCGGCGGGCCGGGCCGACGGCCCGGCGGACTGGGAGGAGAGCGACAACGTCTTCGTCAGCCGCCGACGTACCAGCTGAATCCGCCGTTGGACGCGCTCACCGCGAGCAGCACACCGAACAGGACGAGGTCGACGATGCCGAGCACGATGCCGGCCTTGGCCATTCCCGCACCGCCCTTGGCCGCCGCCTGCCGGATGCCGACGGCGCCCAGCACGATGGCGACCGGTCCGAGGACCACGCTGAAGACGAGCAGTCCGACGATTCCGCAGACGAGGCTCGCGACGGCCAGGCCGTTGGTACCGGACCGGGAGGAAGCGGGCGAGGAACTGCCGTAACTGGTCATCAGAATCTCCTGGAGTAGGCGGATTCGAACGGCGGAGCACTTCCTGTCGCGACATGCTCCGGTGTGTTCCGCTCCACCGGGTGCCCGCCCAATCCGCCCCGCATTCCCGGGAATTGACATGTCTCGGTTCGGCCGGTAAGAGGAATTCGGCATTCCTCTCCTTCGGGGTCCTTTCCGCCGGCGTCCGGCGGCGGAATTCCGCCCGGCCCGGGACGGCGGGCACGGCAGGCCACCGCCCCGTCACCCCGGGTCATCTTCCGGTGTCCGTGCGAACGGGCGCGTAGGCTCTGCCGGCACGGGAACTAGCAGACGAAGGGGGCGCACGGGAAAGGACGAGACAGCCGGGCTGAGGCCGGGCCGGGAAGGCGAAATGGCAGCCGAGTCGCGTTGGGACAGGACACTGGCTTCCGAGGAGATCACGGACCGCACCGCCAGCTTCACCGGGGAGCTGCACAATGTCACCGGTGCGCGCCTGGTCGCGGAGGAATTCCTCTACGACCTCGCACGCGTGGCCCGGCCGGCGGCCGCCGAGCACTGGGACGACATTCTCCTGGTCGTCACGGAGCTGGCCGCGAACGCGGTGCAATATGCCCCGGGGCCCTTCCAGCTGCGCCTGCGGCGCACCTTCGACGGGGTGCACGTGGTGATGCACGACACCAACCCGACGCCGCCCGCGCCCCGGCCCTTCCATCCGAGCAACGGCGGCGGCGGCATCGGCTGGCATCTGATCCACACGCTGTGCGACCAGGTCAGCGTCGTGCCCGACGAGCGCGGCAAGGACATCCACGTCTTCCTGCCCTGGTGACCCGGCGCCCGCCGGACCCGCGCCGGCCTCAGGTGCCGGGCGTCTCCCCCGGCGGCAGCCGGTCGTAGTAGTCGCCGACCGCCGCCAGGTACTCCCGGTCCATCGTCTCGCTGTCGGTGTGGAAGCGGGGCGCGGCCTTCACCTCGGCCCTGGTGCAGGACACCGTGACCTTGCCGGCCCCGACGTCCACGCCGGTGACGACGCCGACCGGTACCAGCACGCTGCGGCCGAAGACCCAGACGCCGGTGTCGACCACCAGGTGCCGCATCCCGAAGTGGTCCGCCTGACGGTCCACGTGGCCGATGGTGCCGTCGCTCGCGACGACGGTGCAGCCCGACAGGTCCTCCCCCTCGACATGACCGCTCCCCGGCGCGTACGACCAGATTCTCTCCATCGGCACGCTGCTCCTTCCCTCCGGTGTCGTGACCGGTGCTGGCCCGGTCCGGGCGGCCGGTCCGCCCGGCTCCACAGCAGCCAACTACCCTCCCCGGCCACCGGCATTCGGCGCGCGCCGCGGCACTCCGCGCCGCCCGGTCCGGCGGGGACCGGGGCCGGGCGCGGCGGCCCGCGCCGCCGCACCGAAACCGCGCCGAGTACCCCTCGGTGCCGAAAGCATGCCCGGCTCGACCCGAAGGCGTGAGCGACGGTCACGGTCCGGGCGGCCTTTTCCTTCCCCGCCCGGCGCGCACCTGCTCCGCTGGCGTATTTTTCTCCCTGGGCAGTTCCGCTGAACTGCGCAAACGCATACACGAAAGTCCGGGCCGCGGATCGGCCCGGGCAGGGGGTTCCGAGTCCTTCGCCGCGAGGACTCCTGGGGAGCGGAACGAGGGTGCGCATGACCAGCGACAGCGCCGGGGTCGTCGACGCCGCCTGGGGCGATCAGGAGCTGCGACGGCTCCTGGCCGGCCTGACGGCCGTGCGGGACGGCGATTTCGGCACGCGTCTGCCGGACGACGCCGACGGTTTGATGGGCGACATCGCCAAGGTTTTCAACGGCATGGTGGACCAGTTGTCCGTGTTCACCTCCGAGGTCACCCGGGTGGCCCGGGAGGTCGGCACCGACGGGCGGCTGGGCGGCCAGGCGAAGGTGCCGGGCGTCTCGGGCACCTGGGCCGATCTGACGGACTCGGTCAACGCGATGGCCGGGAACCTGACCACCCAGGTGCGGGACATCGCCCAGGTGGCCACCGCGGTGGCCAAGGGCGACCTCTCGCAGAAGATCGACGTCGACGCCCGCGGCGAGATCCTGGAGCTGAAGAACACCATCAACACGATGGTCGACCAGCTCTCCGCCTTCGCCGACGAGGTCACCCGGGTCGCCCGCGAGGTCGGCACCGAGGGCCGGCTCGGCGGCCAGGCGGACGTGCAGGGGGTGCGCGGCACCTGGCGGGACCTCACCGACTCGGTGAACTTCATGGCCGGGAACCTGACCAACCAGGTGCGCAACGTGGCGCAGGTCGCGACCGCGGTGGCCAAGGGCGACCTCTCGCAGAAGATCACCGTGGACGCGCGCGGCGAGATCCTGGAGCTGAAGAACACCATCAACACGATGGTCGACCAGCTCTCCGCGTTCGCCGACGAGGTCACCCGGGTGGCCCGCGAGGTCGGCACGGCCGGGAACCTGGGCGGGCAGGCGCAGGTGCGCGGGGTCTCCGGCACCTGGAAGGACCTCACCGACAACGTCAACGTGATGGCGTCCAATCTGACCCACCAGGTCCGCTCCATCGCCCAGGTCGCCACCGCCGTCGCCAAGGGCGACCTGTCGCAGCGGATCACGGTGGAGGCCAAGGGCGAGGTCGCGGCGCTGGCCCAGGGCATCAACACCATGGTGGACACGCTGTCCGCGTTCGCCGACGAGGTGACCCGGGTGGCCCGCGAGGTCGGCACCGAGGGCCGGCTCGGCGGCCAGGCGCACGTGCCGAACGTGGCCGGCACCTGGAAGGACCTCACCGACAACGTCAACTCGATGGCCAACAACCTCACCGGCCAGGTGCGCAACATCGCGCTGGTGACCACCGCCGTGGCCCGCGGCGACCTGTCGAAGAAGATCGACGTCGACGCCCGTGGCGAGATCCTGGAGCTGAAGACGACCATCAACACGATGGTCGACCAGCTCTCCGCGTTCGCCGACGAGGTCACCCGGGTGGCCCGCGAGGTCGGCACCGAGGGCCGGCTCGGCGGCCAGGCCGAGGTGGAGGGCGTCTCCGGCACCTGGAAGCGGCTCACCGAGAACGTGAACGAGCTGGCCGGGAACCTGACCCGGCAGGTCCGGGCCATCGCCGAGGTGACCAGCGCGGTCGCCGAGGGCGACCTGACCCGCTCCATCAACGTGGAGGCGTCCGGCGAGGTCGCCGAGCTGAAGGACAACATCAACGCGATGGTGGAGTCGCTGCGCGAGACCACCCGGGCCAACCAGGAGCAGGACTGGCTCAAGACCAACCTGGCCCGGATCTCCTCCCTGATGCAGGGCCACCGCGACCTCGCGGTCGTCGCCGAACTGATCATGGACGAGCTGGTGCCGCTGGTCTCCGCCCAGTACGGCGCCTTCTACCTGGCCGAGGACGGCGCGAGCGGGCCCGAGCTGCGGCTCGTCGGCTCCTACGGCTACCCGGACGACGACGACCGGCCCACCCGGATCCCGTTCGGCCGGACCCTGGTCGGCCAGGCCGCCCGCAGCCGCCGCGCCATCAACGTGACGGAGCTGCCGCCGGACTACGTGACGATCTCCTCCGGGCTCGGCCAGGTGGTGCCCACCGCGCTGGTGCTGCTGCCGATCGTGGTCGAGGGCCAGGTGCTCGGCGTCATCGAGCTGGCCTCGGTGTCCGCCTTCACCCAGATCCACCACGACTTCCTGTCCCAGCTGATGGAGACCATCGGCGTCAACGTCAACACCATCGTGGCCAACGCCCGCACCGACGAACTGCTGGCCGAGTCGCAGCGGCTGACCGCCGAACTCCAGGTCCGCTCCACCGAGTTGCAGGTGCAGCAGGACGAGCTCCAGCGCTCGAACGCCGAACTGGAGGACAAGGCGTCGCTGCTCGTCACGCAGAACCGGGACATCGAGGCGAAGAACCTCCAGATCGAGCAGGCCCGCCAGGAGCTGGAGGCCCGCGCCCAGCAGCTCTCGCTGGCCTCGAAGTACAAGTCGGAGTTCCTGGCCAACATGAGCCACGAGCTGCGCACCCCGCTGAACAGCCTGCTGATCCTGGCCCAGCTGCTGGCCCAGAACCCGTCCCGCAACCTCAGCCCCAAGCAGGTCGAGTACGCGGGCATCATCCACTCGGCCGGCTCCGACCTGCTCCAGCTGATCAACGACATCCTGGACCTGTCCAAGGTCGAGGCCGGCAAGATGGACGTGGCCCCGGAGCGGGTCACGCTGCGCCAGCTCATCGAGTACGTCGAGGCCACCTTCCGGCCGATGACCACGCAGAAGAGCCTGGACTTCACCATCACCACCTCGGCCGGGGCGCCGGCCGACCTGCTGACCGACGACTCCCGGCTGCGCCAGGTGCTGCGCAACCTGCTGTCCAACGCGGTGAAGTTCACCGAGCGGGGCAGTGTGGAGCTGCGGATCGAGCCCGCCGCCGACGGCGAGGTGCCGCAGGGCGTGCTGCGCGGCGGCGCGGTGGTGGCCTTCCGGGTGCGGGACACCGGCATCGGCATCCCGGAACAGCACCTGGAGACGATCTTCGGCGCGTTCCAGCAGGCGGACGGCACCACCAGCCGCAAGTACGGCGGCACCGGCCTGGGCCTGTCCATCACCCGGGAGATCGCCCAGCTGCTGGGCGGCGCGGTCACCGTGGACAGCGTCCCCGGCCAGGGCAGTACGTTCACGCTGTTCCTGCCGGTGGCCCGGCCCGACTTCGAGGAACTGCTCGGGGCCGGCCGGGCGGCGGACCCCGAGCGGGCCGGGATGCCCGCCGACGCCCTCGACCGTCCGGCGGCGGTGCCCGAGCTGACCGCCGCGCCCCGGCAGCGGCCCCGGCGGCTGCTGGTGGTGGAGGAGCGGCCGCGCGGACTGCTCACCCTGGTCGCCGAGAGCGTGGTCGCCGACCTCGCGCACGGCCGGGACGAGACCGGCGACCGGCCGCCGCTGGACGTGATCACCGCCGTCGGAGCGCAGGAGGCGGCGGGCGCGCTGGCCGCCGACCCCTGCCACTGCGTGGTGCTGGAGCTGGGCATGCCGGACGGCGAGGCGTCCCGCTTCCTGACCGCGCTGCGCGGCGACTCGGCGCTGGCCAGCGTGCCGGTGCTGGTGCACAGCGGGCACCGCGCGGACGCCGCGCTGGAGGAGTCGCTGCGGTCCGGGGCGCCGGGCGGGGCGCTGGAGTTCCTCTCCAGCCTGGACGAACTGCGCGAGCGGATCGCCCTGCACCTGTCCGCCGAGGAGCCCGGCGACGTGCTGTCCCTGGTCCGCACCGAGGAGCCGGTCCGGCCGGCCCCGCCGGACACCTCCGCCGCGGCGGACGGCCGTACGGTCCTCGTCGTCGACGACGACGCCCGCAACCTGTTCGCGCTCAGCGGCATCCTGGAGCTGCACGGCTTCCGGGTGCTGCACGCCGACAACGGCCGCAAGGGCATCGACACCCTGCTGAACAACACGGACATCGCCCTGGTCCTGATGGACGTGATGATGCCGGAGATGGACGGCTACGCGGCGACCGCCGAGATCCGCGCCATGCCCCGGTACGCGGAGCTGCCCATCATCGCCGTCACCGCCAAGGCGATGCCCGGCGACCGGGAGAAGTCCCTCGCCTCCGGCGCCAGCGACTACGTCACCAAGCCCGTGGACACCGACGACCTGATGGCCCGCGTACGACGGTGGCTGCCCGCATGAGCGGACCGGCCCCCGTCCCGTACACCGGTGGGCCGGGGGGCGCGCGCCGCGTGCCCCCCGCCCGAGGAGCAGTGACAACGTGAGCATCCCAGAACGTACGCAGGACGACGGGTCCCAGGGGTCCGGCGGCGACCTCGTGGAGGTCTCCCCCGAGTCGCCCGTGGGCCGGCTGGCGGCCACCGTCGCCCGGCTCAGCCGCGAGGTGAGCCGGGCCCAGGCGGAGGCCGAGGGACGGGCCCTGATCGAGCTGGCCAAGGGCATCCTGGTGGAGCGGCTGGGCTGCGGCCCGGCCCAGGCCGCCCGGCAGCTCGCCGAGCTGGCCGAGCAGGCCCAGGTGACGCCGCTGGAGTTCGCGGTGGACGTCATCAACCAGGCCGCCCGGGACCGGATGTCGGAGGTGACCGACGCGTTCCTCGCGGCCACCGCCGCCGCGGCCGACGAGGAGCAGGCCGCCGAGTCGGCCGCGGTGCGGCTGCGGGCCGCCGAGAGCGGGGCGCTGGCCGCCGACGACACCCAGGCCGTCGCCGACGCCCTGCTGGAGCAGGCGCTGCGGCCACTGGGCGCGGTGGCCGTGGCGATCTGGTCGGCGGGCTCCGACGGCTCGCTGACGCTGGCCGGCAGCGCGGGCTTCTCGCCCGCCGAGGCGGCCCGCTGGCGGTATGTCCCGCCGGACGTGGCGACGGTGGCCCGCAGCGGCCTGACCGGCGCGGACGGGCGGTGGATCGGCTCGCTGGCCGACACCGGGCTGCCCAGCGTGGGCCGGCACCAGAATCCGCGGGGCGGGCGGGTGGCGCTGCCCGCCGGGACCGGCGGGCGGGTGCACGGCGTGCTGGAGATCGCCTGGCCCGGGCCGCTGGATCCGCAGCCCCCGCAGGTGGTGCGCCAGCTGGAGGCGCTGGCCGAACTGTGCGCGCACACCCTGGAGACCTACCCGTCGGCCCCGGGCGCCGGGCCGGAGCCGCGGCTGCTGCCGGACGCGGTGGAGCTGATGGACCTGGCCGACGGACTGCACGACCCGGCGCTGGTCCTGGTGCCGCACCTGGACGCCGCCGGGAACCTGGTCGACTTCCTGATCCAGCACGTCAACGACCGCTTCCTCGACCCGGCCGGCCGGCCCCGCGCGGTGGTGGGCGGCGCGCTGCTGCTGGAGGCGTACCCGATGGCGGCCGGGGACAGCGAGCTGTTCAAGAGCGTGGAACGGGTGTACGCCACCGGGGAGCCGTTCCGGGCCCGGCGGATGAACCTGACCGCGCTGGTCGACCAGGTGCCGCTGTCGGCACTCGCGGACATCAGCGTCAGCCGGCACGGCAACGCCGTCCTGCTGATCTGGCGCATCGAGGACGAGACGGCGCGGCTGGCCAGTCTGCTCCAGCACGCCCAGCGGCTCGGCCGGATCGGCGGGTTCGAGGAGAACCTGCTGACCGGCGAGATCACCTGGAACGGACAGCTGTTCGACCTGTACGGGCGCCCGGAGACGAGTACGCCGGTGCCGCTGGAGCAGTTGCAGGCGCACGCCCACCCCGACGACGCGGTCACCATCGGCCGGTTCCTGCGCACCCTGATGCACCACCGGCGGCCCGCCTCGGCGGCGTTCCGGCTGGCCCGGCCGGACGGCGTGACCCGGCACATCCGGGTGGTGGCCGAGCCGGTGCTGGACACCGACGACCGGCTGCTGATGCTGCGCGGTGCCTGCCAGGACATCTCGGCGCAGCACTGGACCGAGGTGGCGCTGGCCGCCACCCGGGACCAGCTCGCCCACACCGAGCAGCAGGCCAGCGAACGCGCCCGGCTGACCCTTCAGCTGCAGCACGCCATCATGCCGCCGGCGCAGGCGCCGCTGCGGATGGACGGCCTCCAGGTCGCGGTGCGCTACCGGCCGGCCGAGACCGAGCAGCTGGTGGGCGGCGACTGGTACGACGCCGTGGTGCTGCCCAACCGGCTGGTGCTCCTGTGCGTGGGGGACGTGGCCGGGCACGGCATAGAGGCCGCGACCACCATGGTGGTGCTGCGCAACGCGCTGCGCGGCCTCGCGGTGACCGGGGCGGGCCCGGGCCAGCTGCTGTCCTGGCTGAACATCGTGGCGCACCATCTGACCGGCGGGGTGACCGCGACGGCGGTGTGCGGGCTGTACGACCCGTCCCGGCGCACCCTGCGCTGGGCCCGGGCGGGCCATCTGCCGCCGGTGCTGGTGCGGGACGGGTCGGCGGCGCCGCTGCCGCTGGTCAAGGGAATCCTGCTGGGCGCGGTCCCGGAGGCCCGGTACGAGGAGGCCGAGACGCAACTGGCCGCCGAGGACACCTTGCTGATGTACACCGACGGGCTGGTGGAGCGGCGGGACCGGTCCGTGGAGGAGTCGCTGAGCCAGTTGCTGACCACGGTCCGCGCGGCGCCCACCGCACTGGACCAGCAACTGGACCGGCTGCTCACCTACAGCAGGTCGGACACGGACGACGACACCTGTCTGGTGGGCGTCCGCCTCGGCTGAGAACCCGGCAGGCATGACCGGCCCGGGAGGGGGTAGACGCGCGAGCGCGCTGACGACACCGGAAGGAGGGGCGATGAGATGTTGATCACCCGTGCGTTCCGGGAGAGACGCGCATCGAAGTGACGTACGGGGGTAACCGAGCCGGTTGTCCGCACCTGTTGGAGGTACACGTGCCCATTGCCCAGGATCCGCTGTCCGTCGAGGTGACCCTGCCCCGTGAGGACGTGGCGCTGCTCACGGTCGAGGGGTATCTCGACGTCGACACCGCCACCGAGTTCCAGCACCATCTGGCCAATCAGCTGCACCACGGCCGGCGGCACTTCCTGCTGGACCTGTCGGCGGTGCCGTTCATGGACTCCTCCGGCATGAACATCATCCTGCGGGTCTACCAGGAGGCCCGGGAGCTGCCGGGCAGTGTGCACATCATCCGGCCCGCCGCCGCGGTGCGGCGAATACTGGATCTCACCGGTGTCAGCATCACGGTCCCGGTCTCGGAGAGCGTCGAGGACGCCCTCGCGCTGGTCGACGGGCAGGCCGCCGGACCGGGCCAGGAGCAGTCGCGGGACCAGGAACAGCACGACTGACGGCAACCGGCGTTCCTCCTTGGGCCGCGGCTCGCGCCGGCCGTCCGCCGAGGTGCCGCACGAGGTGTCGTACGAGGTCGGCGGGTGGTTACAGTGGGCGCCCGGCAGAGTCACGTCGCCGGCCCGTTCCCGCAACGGTTCGCGCGACGCAGTTGCGGATGAGGAGTGAAACAGGTGCCGGAGCACGTAGCGGACACAACGCCCGGAACGCCGACCGGTGAGGTCCGCGACTTCCTGCGCGGCCGCCGGGAGCAGATCGCGCAGCGCTGGGCCGACGAGCCCCTGTTCCGGGCCGTGTTCACGGTTTCCCGGGACGAGGCGGTGGAGGCGGGCAAGGCCGTCGTCGACGCGCTGGCCGAGGTCGCGGACGTGGGCCGGGTGGAGGACCCCGACGCCGCCGGGTTCGCGGGCGTACGGGAGCAGTTGGGGCGGATGGCCGCGGCGCGGTCCCGGGCCGGCCTGAGCACCGGGCAGGTCTCCAGCGAGCTGGCCGGGCTGCGCCCGCCGGTGGAGAACATGCTCCTGGAGCAGCTGCGGGACGCCCCGACCGACCATGTGCGGGCCTGTACGACCACGCTGAGCGTGCTCATGGGCACGCTCCGGGTGCTGGTCATGCAGACCGCGCTGAGCGAGGGGCAGGCGCTCATCGACCGGCAGCGGCTGCAGTTGATGGAGGTGGCCACCCCGGTCATCAAGCTGTGGGACGGCATCGTGGCGGTCCCGCTGATCGGGACGCTGGACAGCGCCCGCAGCCAGGTGGTGATGGAGACCCTGCTGGAGTCCATCGTCGAGCAGCAGGCGCGGTACGCGATCCTGGACATCACCGGGGTGCCGACGGTCGACTCGCTGGTCGCCCAGCACCTGATGAAGACGGTGCAGGCGGCCCGGCTGATGGGCGCCGAGTGCATCGTCTCCGGCATCCGTCCGGCGATCGCGCAGACCATCGTCCACCTCGGTCTGGACCTGGGCGGGGTGATCACCCGGGCCGGGCTCGCCGACGCGCTGGGCTACGCGCTGCACAAGCTGGGGGCCGGCATCGTCAACACCGCGTCGAACGGTACGGATCAGCGGTGAACGAGGCGTTTGCCGGCCCCGCCGCCGGACGTGTACCGGTGCTCCGGCTGGGCCGGGTGCTGCTCGTCACCCTCCAGGGCGACCTGCACGACAACACCGCCCAGCAGCTCCAGCAGGACCTGTCCGAGACGGTGGTGGGCAGCGGGGCCACCGGCGTGGTCATCGACATCTCCGGGGTGGAGATCGTCGACTCCTTCCTCGGCCGGGTGCTGGCCGAGATCGCCGCCCAGTCCGGCCTGCTCGCGGCCCGGACGGTGATCGTCGGCATGCGTCCCGCGGTCGCGATCACCCTGGTGGAGCTGGGTCTGACGCTGCCCGGACTGCATACCGCGCTGAGCACCGAGGCCGCTTTGGAGCTGCTGGACGCGCGTCCCGGCGCCCCGCGCCAGGAGCGTCCGTGATGGGCACGGCAGCGGGCGTGGAGGCCCGCCTGCCGGTCCGTTCGGACCTGGACCTGATGTGGGTGCGCCAGCACGTCCGGCAGGCCGCCGCCCAGCTCGGTTTCGGCCTGGTGGACCAGACCAAGCTGGTGACCGCGGCCAGCGAACTGGCCCGCAACACACTGGTGTACGGCGGTGGCGGCACGGTGGAGTCGGAGCACCTGGTCGACGGTTCCGCGCACGGTCTGCGGCTGACCTTCAGCGACCAGGGGCCGGGCATCACGGACGTGGAGCAGGCGCTCAGCGACGGCTACACCTCCGGCGACGGGCTGGGCATGGGCCTGGGCGGGGCGCGCCGGCTGGTGCACGAGTTCTCGATCGAGAGCGCCCCGGGCGCCGGTACCACGGTGCGGGTGACCTCCTGGACCGGCCGGCCGCCCAGGCCGCGGGAGGAGTTCTGATGCCACGCGTGTGGGAGGTGCCGGTGCACGACTCGACCCGGGTGCGGGACGCCCGGGTCGCGGCCGAGCACGCCGCCTCCGCCGCCTCGCTGGACGAGCCGCGCACGGCGGCCGCGGCGCTGGTCGCCACCGAACTGGCCACCAACCTGCTCAAGCACGCGGGCGGCGGCCAGGTACTGATCGACGTGGTGGCGCCGCCGGTGCTCGCGGCCGGTCTGGACGCGGCGCCGATGGTGCAGATCGCGGCGGTCGACCACGGTCCGGGCATCGCCGACGTCGACGCGGCGCTGCGGGACGGTTTCTCCACCGCCGGGTCGCTCGGCGCGGGCCTGGGCACCTGCCGCCGTGTCGCCCACGAGTTCGCGCTGCACAGCGTCCTGGGCCGGGGCACGGTGGCGCTGGCCCGGGTCGGCGCCGCGCTGCCCCGGACCGGCGCCGACGCCCCGGGACCGACCGCCGCGGTCCGGGCCGGCGGGGTGAACGTGCCGTTCGCCGGGGCGGAGTACTCCGGGGACGCCTGGGCGTGGGTGCGCTCCGGGGACCGGGTGACGCTGATGCTGGCGGACGGACTGGGCCACGGGCCGGAGGCGGCCCGGGCCTCAACGGCCGCCGTGGACGCGCTGCGCGGCGCGGCCGGGCTGGGCCCCGCCGAGGTGCTGCGCCGGCTGGACGCGGCGCTCGGCTCCACCCGGGGCGCGGCCGTCGCGGTGGCCCAGGTGGATCCGGGGGCCGGGCGGCTGCGGTTCACCGGGGTCGGCAACGTGGGGGCGCGGCTGTGCGCGGCCGGGGTGTGGCGGCCGCTGGTGTCCCGGCCCGGCATTGTCGGCGTGCACCGGCCGGGGACGCTGCGCGAGGACGAGGCCGCCTGGGGTGACGACCACCTGCTGATCCTGCACAGCGACGGGCTGCCCAGCCGCTGGACGCCGCCGCCCGAGGCGTGCCGCCCCGCGCTCGATCCCGCCGTCACGGCCGCGGTGGCCCTGCGCGACGCCAGCAGCCCGGCCCGCCCGGTGCGCGACGACACCGCCGTGGCCGTACTCACCTCCAACCCGTCGGACCGGTGACGATGCGTACCAGGCAGACCCCCGGCGTCCCCCACGCCACGCCCCGAACCCGTCACCCCGCCCGCACGGCCCCGGCCACCCCGCACGACACCAGCAGCCCGGCCCGCCCGGTGCGCGACGACACCGCCGTGGCCGTACTCACCTCCAACCCGTCGGACCGGTGACGATGCGTACCTGGCAGATCTCCGGTGTTCTGGACGCGGCGCGGGCGCGGATCGCCACCGCCCGGCTGGTCGCCGCGTACGGGGTGCCGCCGCTGGAGCGGACCCGGCTGTCCGCGGCGCTCAGCGCGCATCTGCGCCAGTGCCTGACCAAGGGCGGCACCTGGCGGCTGACGCTGAACCCGATCGCCCGCGGTTCGGGCGAGGGCCGCCTCGAGGTGCTGGTGACACCGTCCCGGGAGGTGTCGGCGGCGGGCCAGCCGCCGTGGCGGATGACGCTGGCCTGCCCGGAGCCGGACCGGTCGCCGGAGCCGGGCCCGGCGGACGACCCGGCGGCGCTGGCGGAGGCGCTGCTCGGCGCCGACGAGGACACCGCGCTGGTGCTGCGCAAGCTGCGCGAGCAGGAGGAACTGGTCGCCTTCCACCGCGAGGAGCTCCAGCAGACCAACCAGGGCGTGGTGGCGCTGCACGCCGAACTGGACGCCGCCGGGCGGGCCCAGCGCGAGGCGTTCGCCGCCGAGCGCAAGGCGCGCACCGAGGCGGAGGAGGCGCGCCGCCGGCTGACGTTCCTGGCGGACGCCAGCGCGGTGCTGACCACGCCGCTCAACCACCACGAGATCCTGCGCCGCCTGCCGGACCTGCTGGTGCCCGGCTACGCCGGAAACGTCGACCTGTGGCTGTTCGAGACCGACGACGACCCGCGGGGCGCCGCGGCGCACCCGGCGGCGGTCACCGCGGCCCGCACCGGGCGCCCGCAGTACGCCGCCGACCACCCGGGGCACTTGGCCGGGGTGGACGACCACCCGACGTCCCCGGCGCACTCCGCGCGGCCGGTGCTGTGCATCCCGCTGCCCACCCGCCGGGAGCCGCTGGGCGTGCTGACCATGTCGCCGCCCGGCGAGCGCTGGGACCGGGACGACGCGGTGATGCTGGTGGAGCTGACCCGGCGGGCCAGCATCGCCATCGACAACGCGCGGCGCTACGAGCACAACCGGGACATCGCCGAGACCCTCCAGCGCGCCCTGCTCACCGAACTTCCGACGCCCGGTTTCCTCGGCATGGCGGCCCGCTATCTGCCGGCCACCCAGGGAATGAACATCGGCGGCGACTGGTACGACGCGTTCCGCCAGCCGGACGGCTCGGTGATCGCGGTGGTCGGCGACGTCACCGGGCACGGACTGCACGCGGCGGTCATGATGAGCCAGCTGCGCACCGCGCTGCGCGCCTACGCCGTGGACGGCGGCAGCCCCGGCCGGCTGCTGACCCGGCTGCACAACTTCCTGCACAACCTCCAGCCCGACCTGTACGCCACCGCCGTCATCGCCCGGTTCCACCCGGACGAGCCGACGCTGACCTGGGCGGCGGCCGGGCATCCGCCGCCGGTGCTGCGCGGGCCGGACGGGCGGGTGACGATCCTGGACGCCAAGCCCGGCGCGATGCTCGGCATCCCGCTCAAGCAGGACATCGCGGACCACACCGTACGGGTGGCGCCGGGGACGACGCTGGCGCTGTACACGGACGGTCTGGTGGAGCGGCGGGCCCGGGGCATAGACCCGGGCATCGAGCGGCTGGCGGCGGCGCTCGGGTCGTTCGGGCCCGCCGAGCTGGAGATCGACCTGGGGGGTGCGGCGGACGGCATCCTGGACCCGCTGCTGAGCGACTCCGAGCGGGACGACGACGTCTGTCTCCTCCTGTGCCACCTGCGGGAGCGCGGCTGAGCGGCCGGGCGGGCGCGTCCGAGTGGCGAAACGCGCGGCGGCGCGATGAGATCGGTGGGTGCGAAGCAGCGATCCCCGGGCAGGCGAAGGACGTTCGAGGCAGACGGCCCGGAGCCGCGGAAAGGGATGGACACCGTGACACGACCCAGGATTCTGGTGGTCGGCGCAGGTTTCGCCGGTGTGGAGTGCGTCCGCCGTCTGGAGAGGAAACTCTCTCCGGGCGAGGCGGAGATCACGCTGGTGACGCCCTTCGCCTACCAGCTCTACCTTCCTCTGCTGCCCCAGGTCGCCTCCGGCGTCCTGACCCCCCAGTCGGTGGCGGTGTCCCTGCGCCGCAGCAGCAAGTACCGCACCCGGATCATCCCCGGCGGCGCCATCGGCGTGGACCTGGAGTCCAAGGTCTGCGTGGTGCGCACCATCACCGACAAGATCGTGAACGAGCCGTTCGACTACATCGTGCTCTCGCCCGGGAGCATCACCCGCACCTTCGACATCCCGGGGCTGACCGACACCGCGTTCGGCATGAAGACGCTGGCCGAGGCCGCGTACATCCGGGACCACGTCATCACCCAGCTGGATCTGGCCGACGCCAGCGAGGACCCCGCCGAGCGGGCCTCCCGGCTCCAGTTCGTGGTGGTCGGCGGCGGCTACGCGGGCACCGAGACCGCGGCCTGTCTGCAACGGCTGACCTGCGCCGCCGTCAAGCGCTATCCCCGGCTGGACCCCAACCTGATCAAGTGGCACCTGATCGACATCGCCCCGAAGCTGATGCCCGAACTGGGTGACAAGCTGGGCCGCAGCGCCCTGGAGATCCTGCGCCGGCGCGGCATCGAGATCTCGCTGGGCGTCTCCATCGCCAAGGCCGCCGAGGAGGAGGTCACCTTCACCGACGGCCGGGTGATCCCGACCCGCACCCTCATCTGGACCGCGGGCGTCGCCGCCAGTCCGCTGATCGCCACGCTCGGCGCGGAGACGGTCAAGGGCCGGCTCGCGGTCACCGCCGAGATGTGCCTGCCCGACCACGACGGGGTCTTCGCACTTGGTGACGCGGCGGCCGTGCCCGACCTCGCCAAGGGTCAGGACGGCGCGGTCTGCCCGCCCACCGCGCAGCACGCGATGCGCCAGGGCACCCATGTCGCCGACAACGTCATCGCCGCCCTGCGCGGCCGGCCGCTGCGGCCGTACGTGCACAAGGACCTGGGGCTGGTGGTCGACCTCGGCGGCGCGGACGCGGTCTCCAAGCCGCTGGGCGTGGAACTGCGGGGGGTGCCCGCGCAGGCGGTGGCCCGCGGCTACCACTGGTCGGCGCTGCGCACCGGCGTCGCCAAGACCCGGGTGATGACCAACTGGCTGCTCAACGCGGTGGCCGGCGACGACTTCGTGCGCACCGGCTTCCAGGCCCGCAAGCCGGCCAAGCTGAAGGATTTTGAATACACCGACGCCTACATGTCGCCGGATGAGGTGCGGGCGCACGTCGAGGGGGCCGGCGCGGCCCGGACCTGACCCGGCGGGCGGGGTCCGCTCACGGCGTGACATGCTGAGAAGTGGATCTCGGCGTTCGACGGATGGGGAGTGTACGGCGGCGTGAGGGCAGCGGGACGCTCGGTGCGGACGCGACTGCGGGACCGCGTCGCCGCCTCCGATCCGGGACTGCTGCGGCTGGTCGCCGGGCTGCGGACGGTGGGCGCGATCGCGCTGGCGCTCGCCGTGCTGGCGCTGCTCGGCTCCGACGTGACGCATCTGGTGGCGGGCGCGATGGCGGCGATGGTCGCCACCTTCGCCATCCGGGAGAAGCAGCCCGCCGCGCAGGCCGTCACCCTGGCGCTCGGTCTGCCGGTCGCGCTCGCCTCGGTGTCGCTGGCCGCGCTGCTCGCCTCGCACGTGGTGCTCGGCGACGCCTTCTTCGTGGTGCTGATCTTCTGCGCGGTCTACGGCAGACGGTTCGGCGACCGGGGCACGGCGCTCGGCCTGATCGGCTTCCAGCTCTACTTCGTCTCCCTGTTCGTCGGCGCGACCGTGGCCGGGCTGCCGAAGCTGTACCTGTCGCTGGCCGTGGCGTTCGCGTGCAGTGCCGTGGTGCGGTTCGGGATCGTGCCGGCCACTCCGGCGGGCGTCCTCCAGCGGCTGCGGCAGGCGTTCCGGGCCCGGCTGGCCCAGTTGCTCTCCGCCCAGCTGGAGCTCCTCGACGCCGGTCCGGACGACATCGACAAGGTGCTGGCGGACCTGCGGGAGGGCCACGCCCGGCTGCACGAGACGGCGCTGATGATCCAGACCCGGCTGGACGACAACACGCTGGACGCGTCCACCACCCGGCTGGTGCAGCGCCGTATCGCGGACGCCGAGATCGCCGCCGAGCGGCTCGGGCTGCTGCTGCTGACCGCGCGCAGCGCCCGCCGGGCCGACACGCTCACCCTGCATCTGCCGGGCGCCCCGGCCCCGACGATGGGCCGGCTGCCGGGCGCCGACGAGGCCACCGCCCTGCTGCGCCGCGACCTGTCGGCGCTGCGCGAACTGGTGGTACGGCCGCCCGCCGAGGCGCGCGGCACCGCGCTGTCCCATCTGCGCAACCGGCTGCTCGGCTACCGCGACGAGGAGAACCTGCCCGCCGCCTCCCCGGCCGTCCAGGACGTGTTCCGCGGCATCGGCGAGACGGCCCGCGCGGTGATGGGTCTGCGGGTGGCGCTGGACGGTCCGCAGGACGAGTCCGACGACTCCCCCGCCACCACCCGCTCCCGCGAGGAGCTGGACGCCGAGGACGCGGCGATCGACGCCGGGGAGGCGGCGGCCGACGAGGCGGCGGAGCAGACCGGGCTGCGGCGGCCCACCACCCGGGCCGCGGTGCAGGTCGCGGTCGGCTCCACGCTGGCCATCGCCGGCGGCGAGCTGCTCTCCTCGCAGCGCTGGTACTGGGCGGTGCTCACCTGCTGGATCGTCTTCATCAACACCGCGTCGACCGGTGAGATCCTGGTCAAGGGCTACCGGCGGCTGCTGGGCACGGTCTTCGGGGTGGTGGCCGGCATCGTGCTGGCCGGGCTGGTCGGACAGCACACCTGGACGGCGTTCGCGCTGGTCCTGGTGCTCATCTTCGCGATGTTCTACACGGCGCCGCTGTCCTACACCCTGATGTCGTTCTTCGTGACCGCCATGCTGGGCCTGCTGTACACGCTGCTGCACACGTACAGCCTGTCGGTGCTGGTGCTGCGGATCGAGGAGACGGCGCTCGGCGCGGCCTGCGGGGTGGTGGCGGCGGCGCTGGTGCTGCCGGTGCGCACCGACAGCCGTACCGACGAACTGCTCGGCACCGTCCTGGAGCGGCTCACCGACGTCACCGAGGGCGCGGTGGACCAGCTCAGCGGCGGGCCGGCGGCCGATCTGCTGGACCGGGCCCGCGACCTGGACCAGGCGCTGGGCGATCTGCGCGGCGCCACCCAGCCGCTGACCCACCCCATCACGCCGCTGCGGGCCCGGCGGGACACCGCCCGCTATGTGGTGGCGCTGCTGGAGACCTGCGCGTACCACGCGCGGTCGCTGGCGGCGACGGCCGAGCTGCTGCCCACCCATCCGTCCATCGCGGCCGACCCCCGGCTGCGCGGGGCGGTGCGGCGCACGGTGCGCAACATTGGGACGATCGCCGCGCGGGTCGCGGACCCGGGTGCGGCGGGTGAGGTCGAGACCGGTCCGAGCATCGCCTCGCTGCTGGAGTACGACACCGCGGGCGTGCCCCGGTACGGCCGGATCACCGGCCGGGTGCTGCGGCATCTGGAGCGGCTGGACGAGGCGGTGACCGGCCTCGCCCGGCCGCTCGGGGTGCCGGTGGCGACGCCGAAGCGGTGACGGCGGTCAGAAGTCGCTGGGCAGACCGCTGGCCTCGGCGATGCCGCGCAGTTCCTCGTTCTGCCGGTGGCGTTCCTTGAGGTAGTCGGCGATCTCGCCGAGGCGGTCCGGGTCGGAGGCGGTGGCCGCGTCGGTGACCACTCTGATCGGCCCGGTCTCCTCGGTGCTGATCTCGATCACCTCGTTGTCGAGCCGGCCCGTCACGGCGGTGGCGATGACCAGGGCGGCCTCGTCGCGGATCTCCTGGGGCAGGGCGTCGGCGTCCTGGCCGTCGAGGGAGAA
The DNA here is from genome assembly GCF_040639815.1 of Streptomyces sp. NPDC023723. Classification (NCBI taxonomy): domain Bacteria; kingdom Bacillati; phylum Actinomycetota; class Actinomycetes; order Kitasatosporales; family Streptomycetaceae; genus Streptomyces; species Streptomyces sp. NPDC023723. Next base: position 87,009 of record NZ_JBFAAP010000024.1, on the reverse strand, counting down.
GTCGATGGTGGGCATCTGTTGGTCGTCGATCGCCCGCAGAACCGGCTCCACGACGCTGAGCAGCATCCGGTAGTCCTCGGTGTCCATCCGGACGCGCAGAAGGTCGAGGTAGACGTCCACGGGACGGCCGTCCGGCGGAATCTCGTGTTCGTTCATCTTCTCCGTGTTCCCCCTCCCACGTCGCTCAGACGCGACGCCAGCGGGCCAGTGCGAACGAGAAGACGCCGAACAGCACCAGGCCGGCCGCGACGAGGACCAGCAGCCAGGGCCCGAGCGGGGTCTCGGCGAAGGAGCGCAGGGTGTCGTCGAGGCCCTTGGCCCGGTCCGGCTCGTAGTCGACGGCGGCCCGTACCGCGAAGGCGCCGGCCGTGGCGAACACCAGGCCCCGGGCCACTCCCCCGGCCACGCCGGTCACGTCCACCAGCCGTCGCGACCAGGGCGCGAGCTGCCCCGTCTTGAGCTTCTTGCGGTAGCTGCGCCGGGCGGCCTGGACGCCGATCACCACGCCGGCGACGACTATGCCGACGCCGGCGATCCCGACCAGCCAGCGTCCGGCGGGCACCTCCATGACCCGGGCGGTGACGTCGCGGGACTGCTGGTCGCTGGAGCCGCCGGACCCGTTGGCCGGGCTGGCCGCGAACGCCAGTACCGAGTAGGCGACGAAACCGTAGAACACGCACCGGGCGGCGGCCGCCAGCCGCTTCTTCGCCTTGCGGCCGTCCGGGCCGACGGCGCCGAAGGCGGCCTCCGACAGCCGCCACAGGGCCATGCCCACCAGGCCGATGCCCAGGGCCCACAGCAGGACCGCGCCGAACGGCTGGGCCGCCAGTTCCTCCAGGGCGCCCGAGCGGTCGGCCTCCTGGCTGCCGTCGCCGAAGGCGATCCGCAGCGCCAGCACACCGACCAGCAGATAGATCACCCCCCGGGCGGTGAGCCCGGCGCGGGCGGCGCCTTCGCCGGCTGTTCCGTCGGCGGCCCGGCGGACCCGGCCGCGGGCGGTCGTGGGCAGTACTCGCGTGGTCATCTCGTCCTCCCCTTCGAGCCTCCCGGATGCCCCGCCGCGCACCGCGCACACCCCGCGGCCGGGACGGCGTTGCGGACCGGCCGGTTCCAGGCGGGCGCGGCGGCTCCTCGCAACCGGCCGCACCCGCCGCGGACGACGTGCGTCCGCGGCGGGTGCGGCGGGGACCCGGGAGCGCCGGTGGTCAGGCCGGCGGGCGGCGGCCGGGGCCGCGGCGGGCCGGGCGGCGGCCCATCGCCTCGTCCCGGACCCGGGCGCAGCTGCGGCTGATGAGGCGGGAGACGTGCATCTGCGAGATGCCGAGCTGGTCGGCTATCCGGCTCTGCGTCATGTCCTCGAAGAAGCGCATGTAGAGGATGGCGCGTTCGCGCTCGGGCAGCCGGCGCAGGCCCTCCTTGGCCGACTCGCGGTCCACCACGACGTCGTAGGAGTTGTCGGCGGCACCGAGCGTGTCGGCGAGGCTGTAGCCGTCGTCGCCGGCCGACAGCTCGGCGTCCAGGGAGAGCGTGCTGAAGCTCTCCAGCGCTTCCATCCCGGCGCCGACCTCCTCCTCCGTCAGCCCGGTGTGGGCGGCGATGTCGGCCGTCGAGGGCTCGGGGCTGCCCGGGTTCTGGGTCAGCTCGCGCCGCGCCACCCGTACCTTGTTGCGCAGTTCCTGGACCCGGCGGGGCACCCGCAGGGCCCACATCCGGTCCCGGAAGTGCCGCTTGACCTCACCGGTGATGGTGGGCACGGCGTAACTCTCGAAGGCGCCCCGCTCCGGGTCGAACCGGTCGATGGCCTTCACCAGGCCCAGCGCGGCGACCTGGCGCAGGTCCTCGACGGACTCGCCGCGGTCCCGGAAGCGGCCGGCTATGCGGTGCGCCATGGGCAGCCACGCGGTGACGAGTTCGTCGCGCACCGCGTCGCGTTCGGGACCCTCCGCCAGTGCCGCCAACCGGGTGAACAGGCTCGCGGTGTCGGGGGCGTCGTCGTGGCGGCGCCGGGACGGCGCGTTCGTCGGCTCGGTGACGGTGGGGGTGGACTCGGCTGTCGCGGGACGGCCAGTGGGCGTGTCAATGAGCATGCGATCCGCTCCTGAACGGTGGTCTCCAGGGGACTTTCCGCGGGAACGGCGCTGCGGTCGACTGGAGTGTCGAAGCAGCCATACCGCTCCCGCTGCTGCGCCTCCGGTCCGAAGCACGAAACTGCGACTGCCCTTCCCCTCGGGGAACAAACTCCGCTTTTCGAAAAGTACTCAGGACAGCGGTACCAGGACGCTGATGCACTTGCCTCCGGAGGGCAGGCCGGACACCCGCACGTCGCGGGCGAGCCGGCAGACGATGGGCCAGCCGCGGCCGCCCACCGTCCAGCGGCCCTGCCGGTCGGCGGCGGGCACCGGCGCGGGCAGCGCGTCGCTGCGGTCGCTGACCGAGAGGCGCAGCCCGGGGCCGACGACGTCGACCCGGAAGTCGGTGACGCCGCCGCCGTGCAGGATGGCGTTGGTGGTCAGTTCCGAGGCGACCAGTACGGCGTCCGACAGGGCGTCGGCGTCGTACCGGGTGCCGCCCTCGCGGCAGCGCGCGGTGACCGCGCGCTCCACGGCCCGGCGCGCCTCGGCGGGTTTGCTCGGCCGGGTGGGCCGGCTCCGCTGGTCACCGGTCCGCTCGGCGGCGGAAGGGGTCATGGGCCTCTCACACATCCGTCAGCTCCCTGATCGTGCGGCACATCGTGTGGAACCGGGCCGGAGCCCGCCCTGCCCGCGGCTGCCTTGTGTTCCGGCTGACCTCTGACCGCACCCGCAAACCTCACGACCTCCGTACGGTCCAGCGGCCATGCGGCCGCCGGGTGCGGGGTACGCGGTGTGCATGACGGATGTGGTGGACGCGGACGAACTACTGCGGCGGATGCACCGGGCACGGGCCTGCGCGGCCCAGGAGGAGCGCACCTGGCGGGCCCGGCGGGACGAACTGCGGCCGACCGACCCGGAGGGCGCCCGGGACGCCGAGGTGCGCACGGTGGCCTACGGGGCGGTGCTGCGGGTGCTGGACGAGGTGCTGACGCCGGGCCGGCGCACCGAGCGCGGCTGACCGGCCGGCCGGTGCCGATTGGGGCGGCCGGAGCGGGGAAACCGCAGGGGCATGGCCATCGATCACACTCAGGCCCCGGTTCTGCGGGCGCTCGCCGACTACCGCCGCGAGGGCCGGCTGGCGTTCACGCCCCCGGGGCACAAGCAGGCGCGGGGCGCCGACCCGGCCGTCCGTGAGGTGCTGGGCGACGCGGTCTTCCTCGGCGACGTACTGGCCACCGGCGGGCTCGACGACCGGCTCACCCGGAACCGGGTGCTCCAGCGCGCCCAGGAGCTGATGGCCGACGCGGTCCACGCCGACCACACGTTCTTCTCGACGTGCGGCAGTTCCCTGTCGGTCAAGGCGGCGATGCTCGCGGTCGCGGGACCGCACGAGAAGCTGCTGATCGGCCGGGACGCGCACAAGTCGGTGGTGTCCGGGCTGGTGCTGTCGGGCATCGAACCGGTCTGGGTGGAGCCGCGCTGGGACGCCGAGCGCCATCTCGCCCATCCGCCGTCCGCCGACGAGTACGAGGCGGCCTTCGCCGCGCATCCCGACGCCAGGGGCGCGCTGATCACCAGTCCGACGCCGTACGGCGCCAGCGCCGACCTGCGGGCCGTCGCCGAGGTCTGCCACCGGCGCGGGCGGCCGCTGATCGTGGACGAGGCGTGGGGCGCGCATCTGCCCTTCCACCCGGACCTGCCGTCCTGGGCGATGGACGCGGGCGCGGACATCTGTGTGACCAGCATCCACAAGATGGGCAGCGGCCTGGAGCAGGGTTCCGTCTTCCATCTCCAGGGCGACCTGGTGGAGCCGAAGCTGCTGGGGATGCGCGCGGACCTGCTCAGCACCACCAGCCCGTCGGCGCTGATCTACGCGGGGCTGGACGGCTGGCGCCGCCAGATGGCGCTGCGCGGCCAGGAGGTCATGGGCGGCGCGCTGGACCTGGCGGCCCAGGTACGGTCCGCGATCGAGCAGATCGACGGCATGCACGTCAACGACCGCGCGGACTTCTGCGGGCCGGGGCTGGCCGACGGCTTCGACCCGCTGCCGGTCGTCATCGACCTCGACGGGCTCGGCATCTCCGGCTACCAGGCCGCGGACTGGCTGCGTGAGCGGCACGACATCGTGGCGCACCTGACGGACCACCGGCGGATCGGCGCGCAGATCACCCACGGCGACGACCAGGAGACCACCGGGGAACTGCTGACGGCGCTCAAGGACCTCGCGCACGCCGCGTCCGGACTGCCGGACGCGCCCCGGGTGGCGGTCCCGGCACCGGCCGGGCTGCGGATGGCGCAGGCGCGGCTGCCGCGCGACGCGTTCTTCGGGCCGACCGAGGACGTGCCGGTGGCCCGGGCGGCCGGCCGGATCGCGGCGGAGATGATCACGCCGTACCCGCCGGGCATCCCCGCGGTACTGCCCGGCGAGCGGCTGACCGAACCGGTACTGCGCTACCTGACCAGCGGGCTGGCCGCCGGGATGTACCTGCCGGACCCGACCGATCCGGCGCTGGAGACGGTGCGGGTGACCGCGCAGGACGATGCCTGAACGGGCCGTGTGCCCGCCCGCCGCCCGCCCCGCCCCTGGGTGAGTCCGGTCACGAACTCCGCCCCCGGCTTCACTGAACCCCCGCAATTGGTTTAGCGTTCATCTATACGTGGTGACGGGGTCGACCCCCCGGTCCCCCGCCGCCACCGTTGACGGCCCTGGCTGGTTCCCCCCGTCCAGCCAGGGCTTTCCCATGCCGTCACGGAATCTCCGCGGGCCGCCGAGGTGCCCGCGGCCGCGTCGGGCGCTGAAATGGTCGTAGGGAAAACACCGGAACCGCATCGCCGGCGAGGAGTTCCGTGTCATGACCAAAGCGATCAAACTGCTCAACGTCCTCCCCCCTCCGCAGCGGGCGCGGCTGACCGAACTGGCCCGGGAGGTGCGCTTCCCGGAGGACACCCGGATCTTCGAGGCGGGCGGCACCGCGGACCGCTTCTGGGTGGTCCGCTCGGGCGCCGTCTCCCTGACCCAGCGGGTGACCTCGCTCCAGACCGTGACCGTCGCCGGGCTCGGCGCCGGTGACCTGCTCGGCTGGTCCTGGCTGTTCCCGCCGTACCGGTGGGACTTCGGCGCCGAGGCGTTCAGCGCGGTGCGCGCCTACGAGTTCGACGCCGCCGCGGTGCTGCGGCTGTGCGAGGACGATCCCCAGCTCGGCGTGGTCCTGGTGCGGTCCGTCGCCGAGATCCTGGCGCACCGGCTGGAGTCCACCCGGGGCAAGCTGCTGGAGCAGTACTCCCTGCACCGGCGCGGCGGCCCGCTCTAGCGGGCCACCCGGTAGCGGCGCAGGGCCGGCACCGTGCCGGCCAGGACCAGCATCACCACGACGACCAGCACTCCGCCGCCGGTCACCGCGGCGCGGGGACCGAAGGCCGAGCCGGCCGTGCCGTGCAGCACGTCGGCCAGCCGCGGCCCGCCCGCGACCACGACCGTGAAGACGCCCTGCATCCGGCCGCGCATCTCGTCGGTCGCGGCGGACAGCAGGATGGCGCCGCGGAAGACCATCGAGACCATGTCGGCGACGCCCGCGACGGCCAGGAAGACCACCGCGAGCCACAGGTTGCCGCTCAGCCCGAAGCCCGCGACCGCCGCGCCCCAGGCGACGACCGCGCCGATCACCATCCAGCCGTGCCGCCGGGCCCGGGAGAACGTACCGGAGAACAGGCCGCCGGCCACCGCGCCGATGGGTATCGCCGCGTACAGCAGACCCAGCGCGAGCCCCTCGCCCCAGCCTCCGTACGTCTCGGCGGCCAGCTGCGGGAACAGCGCCCGGGGCATGCCGAACACCATCGCCACGATGTCGGCGAGGAAGGACAGCAGCAGCACCGTGTGCCCGGCGATGTAGCGGAACCCCGCGACCACCTCGCGCAGCCCGGCGCGGCCCTTGCCGTTGCCGGTCAGCGGCAGCAGGGCGGGCAGCCGGTAGACCGCCCACACCGTGACGCACAGGGCGACGGCGTCGATGAGGTACAGCTCGGGCAGGCCGATGACCGGGATGAGGACGCCCGCCAGCAGCGGGCCCACCACCTGGCCGGTCTGCATGACGGTGGAGTTGAGGGCGTTGGCGGCGGGCAGTTCACCCGTCGGCACCAGCCGGGCGATGGAGGCGCTGCGGGCCGGGGAGTTCAGCCCCCAGAAGGCCTGCTGGAGGGCGAGCAGCACCATCAGTACGGCGACCGACTCCATGCCGGTGACGGCCTGCACCCAGAACAGCAGCGAGGTCACGGCTATCCCGCTGTTGGTGATCAGCAGCAGCTTGCGGCGGTCCATGGTGTCGGCGACCGCGCCGCCCCACAGCGCGAACACCACCAGCGGCACCAGTCCGGCGAGGCTCGCGGCGCCCACCCAGGCCGAGGAGCCGGTGATGTCGTAGATCTGCTTGGGCACGGCGACGGCGGTGAGCTGGCTGCCCACCGCCGTGACGATGGTGGAGACCCAGAGTCTGCGGAAGGCGGGGCGGCGCAGGGGGCGGGTGTCCATCGCGAAGCGGCGCCAGCCGCGGCGCGGGGCGTCGGCCTCAGGGGCCTGCGCCCGGGATTCGGTAGTGCTGTCGCTCGTGTCCACGCGTTCCTACTTGGTCGTTACATCTTTAGACTCGCTCACTATCGCAGGGTGGTGGGGCCGAGCGGTGTGACGGGCGTCAACTTCCGGCGATCAATGAGATGCCGAGGGCGATCATGGTGGCGGCGACCAGGCCGTCCAGCACCCGCCATGCCCCGGTGCCGGCCAGGAACCGGCCGAGGAAGCGGCCGCCGAAGCCGAGCGCGGCGAACCAGGCGAGGCTGGCGAGCGCCGCGCCCAGCCCGAAGGTCCAGCGCAGCGCGCCCCGGTCGGCGGCGACGGAGCCGAGCAGGAAGACGGTGTCCAGGTAGACGTGCGGGTTGAGCCAGGTCAGCGCCAGGCAGGTGAGCACCGCCCGCCGCCGGGAGCCGGCCGCCCGCGCGCCGTCCGCCCGCAGCGCGCCGGCCGGCCGGAACACCCGCCGGGCGGCCAGCGCGCCGTACCCCAGCAGGAAGACGCCGCCGATCCAGCCGACGGCGGTCAGCGCGCCCGGCCAGGCCGCCACCAGGGCGCCGACCCCGCCGACACCCAGCGCGATCAGTACCGCGTCGGACAGGGCGCAGATCCCGACCACGGCGAATACCGCGTCCCGGCGGATGCCCTGGCGCAGCACGAAGGCGTTCTGGGCGCCGATGGCGACGATGAGGGACAGGCCGGTACCGAACCCGGCGGCCGCGGCGGTCAGGGCGTTGCTCATGGCCTCGACGCTAAGCGCGCGATCACCGCGCGTACAGCTAAAGATTCTTACGTATCTTTAGCTCTGATGAAGACAGCTGTGGTGGAGGCTCTCGCTGAGGTGACGGGATGACGACGGCGCTGGACGATCTGCCGCTGGACCAGGTGCGGACCCTGCTGGCGGTGGTGGACGAGGGGACGTTCGACGCCGCGGCGGCGGCGCTGCACGTGACCCCGTCGGCGGTGAGCCAGCGGGTGAAGGCGCTGGAGCAGCGCACCGGCCGGGTGCTGCTGCTGCGCACCAAGCCGGTGCGGCCGACACCGTCCGGCGCGGTCCTGGTGCGGCTGGCCCGGCAGGTGGCGTGGCTGGCCCGGGACGCGCACGCGGAGCTGGGGCTGAGCGGGGCCGGTGAGCCGGTCCGGGTGTCGGTGGCGGTGAACGCGGACTCGCTGGCGACCTGGTTCCTGGCCGCGCTCACCCGGGTGCCGCGCGATCCGCCGCTCTGCTTCGAGCTGCGCCGGGAGGACGAGACGCACACCGCCGCCCTGCTGCGGGAGGGCCTGGTGATGGCCGCGGTGACCTCGTCGCCGGACGCGGTGCCGGGCTGCTCGGTGCGGCCGCTCGGGCGGATGCGGTATCTCCCGGTGGCCGCACCGGAGTTCGCCGCCCGGTATCTGGGCGGTCCGCTGCGGGAGGCGCTCGGTGCGGCACCCGTGGTGACGTTCGACCGGCGCGACGACCTCCAGGACGGCTTCGTCCGCCGGCTGGGCGGCGCGGCCGCGAGCGCGGCACGGCACCAGGTGCCCACCTCGGAGGGGTTCGTCGAGGCCGTCGCCGCCGGACTGGGCTGGGGCGTGGTGCCCGAGCCGCAGGCCGAACCCCTGCTGCGGGCCGGCCGGCTGACCCAGCCGGCCCCCGGGACGACGGTCGACGTGCCGCTGTACTGGCAGCAGTGGAAGCTCGACTCACCGGCCCTGGCGGCGGTGGCCGAGGCGGTGGCGGCGGGCGCGGCCCGGGCACTGCGCCCGTAGGAACGCGCGGGAACTCCTTTGCCCGGAAGCGACTTTGCGGCCTCTGGCCCGTTTGGCCCCGGCGTCCACAGGTCACCCGAGGGTGAGCAACCGATTCCGTGCAGCGCGATACGACGATCGCAGGTGACTTTGATGGACGACTGGCGAGAGCACGCGGCCTGCCGCGACGAGGACCCCGACCTGTTCTTCCCGATCGGAACTTCCGGCCCGGCCCTGCTGCAGACCGAACAGGCGAAGGCGGTCTGCCATCGCTGCCCGGTCCGGGACCAGTGTCTGCGGTGGGCCCTGGACACGGGGCAGTCCATCGGTGTCTGGGGCGGGACCGACGAGAACGAACGCCGTGCCCTGAAGCGGCGGCTGGCCAACCGCCGGCGCACCGGCTGACCCGGCGAGCGAAGGGAGGTCCGCCATGACCGTCCGTACCCACCCGCGGGTGCGCCGTGTCTACGACCCGCCCGAGCCGGACGACGGGACTCGGGTCCTGGTGGACCGGCTGTGGCCGCGCGGCGTGAAGAAGGACGCGGCGCACGTGGACGAGTGGCCCAAGGACCTCACCCCGTCCACGGAACTGCGCCGCTGGTACCACGCGGGCCAGGGCTCCTTCGCCGAGTTCGCCGAGCGCTACCGGGCGGAGCTGGCCGCCCCGGCGGCCGCCGAGGCGCTCGGCAGAGTGAGAGAGCTGGCGGGCCAGGGTCCGGTGACGCTGCTGACCGCGGCCAAGGACCCGGCCCGCGGCCACGCCGCCGTCCTGGCCCGCCTGCTCGGCGCACGGTGACTCGACGCACGGTGAACGGACCGGCCGCTCAGCCCACCTGGCGAGCCGCCGCCCGCCCCGCCGCCCGCCCCGAGAAGAGGCAGCCGCCCAGGAAGGTGCCCTCCAGTGCGTTGTACCCGTGCACCCCGCCGCCGCCGAAGCCGGCCACCTCGCCGGCCGCGTACAGGCCCTCGACCGGGCTGCCGTCGGCGCCGAGGGCGCGGGAGTCCAGGTCGGTCTGGATGCCGCCGAGCGTCTTGCGGGTGAGGATGTGCAGCTTGACGCCGATCAGCGGGCCGGCCGCCGGGTCCAGGACCCGGTGCGGTGCCGCGACCCGGCCGATCCGGTCGCCGAGGTAGCGGCGGGCGTTGCGGATGCCCTGGACCTGGGAGTCCTTGCTGAACGGGTTGGCCAGCTGGAGGTCGCGGGCCTCGATCTGGCGGCGGACCGCGGCGGCGTCCAGGAGCGGCTTGCCGGTCAGGCCGTTCATCCGGTCCACGAGCTGTTCGAGGGTGGCCGCGGTCACGAAGTCGGCGCCCTCGCGCAGGAACGCGGCCACCGGCGCCGGGGCGCCCTTGCCGACGACCCGCTCGCGCAGGAAGGCCCCCCGGTCCTTGGCGGTGATGTCCGGGTTCTGCTCGGAGCCGGACAGCGCGAACTCCTTCTCGATCATCTTCCGGGTGAGCACGAACCAGGAGTGGTCGTACGCGGCGATGTCCTGGTCGGTGCGCAGGTGCCGCAGGGTGGAGAGGGTGTCGTAGCCGGGCAGGCAGGGGTCGGGCAGCCGGCGGCCGAGCGCGTCGAACCACAGCGGGGACGGGCCCGGCAGGATGCGGATGCCGTGGCCGGGCCAGACCGGGTCCCAGTTGCGGATGCCCTCGGTGTAGTGCCACATCCGGTCCCGGTTGACCAGCCGGGCCCCGGCCGCCGCGCTGATGTCCAGCATCCGGCCGTCGACGTAGGCGGGGACGCCGGTGACCATCTCGGCGGGCGGGGTGCCCAGGCGCGCGGGCCAGTGGCGGCGCACGATGTCGTGGTCGGCGCCGATGCCGCCGGAGGTGACGATCACGGCCTGTGCGGTCAGTTCGAACTCGCCGACCGGGTCGCGGTTGGAGGCGACTCCCCGGGGCGAGCCGTCCTCGGCGAGGACGGTGCCCCGTACGCCGCGCGCGGTGCCGCCCTCGACGACCAGTTCGTCGACCCGGTGGCGGTGGTGGAAGGTGAGCAGTCCGTCGCGCACCGCCTGCTTGGCGTACCCGGCGAACGGCTCGACCACGCCGGTGCCGGTGCCCCAGGCGATGTGGAAGCGGGGCACCGAGTTGCCGTGTCCGCCGGCCCTGAGGTCGCCGCGCTCGGCCCAGCCGACGGTGGGCAGCAGCTTGATGCCGTGCCCGTCCAGCCAGGACCGCTTCTCCCCCGCCGCGAACTCGACGTACGCCCGGGCCCAGCGCACCGCCCAGGAGTCCTCGTCGTCGGTCCGGTCGAAGCCGGCGCTGCCCTGCCAGTCGTTCCAGGCCAGCGCGAAGCTGTCCTTGACGCCGAGCCGCCGCTGCTCCGGGGAGTCGACGAGGAACAGCCCGCCGAACGACCAGAACGCCTGCCCGCCGAGGTTGGCGGCGTTCTCCTGGTCGACCAGGGCGACCCGGCGGCCCCGGCTGGTCAGCTCGTGGGCCGCGACCAGTCCCGCGAGGCCCGCTCCGACGACGATGACGTCGGCGTCCATGGCGACCGTCCCTTCTCGTGCACTCGGTTCGTTCAGCTGGTGAGCAGCGCGGTCAGCAGCCGCCCCAGCCAGACGCGGGCATGCTCCTCGTCCCGGTCCAGCAGTACTTGGGTGGTGACTCCGTCGTAGGCGGCGACCACCGCGCCGGCCGCGCCGTCGGCGTCGCCGAGCACGGCGGGCAGCGCGGTGCCGGCGCGGGCGAGCCGGCCGGCGATCGCGTGGCGCAGCCGGGCCCGGTGCGCCAGCAGGGTGCGGGCGACGGCCGGGTCGCGGGCGGCGTGGGTCAGGAAGTCGGTCTTGACCAGCAGCCAGTCCCGGTCGAGCAGCAGCACCTCGGTGACCCGGGCCACGGCGGCGGCCAGGTCCGGCCCGGGTCCGTCCTGGGCCAGCGCGCCGGCGACCTGCTCGGCGATCAGCTCGGCGCGTTCCCGGTACAGGGCGAAGAACAGCTCGTCGAGGCCGGCGAAGTTGGAGTAGAAGGCTCCCCGGCTGTATCCGGCGGCCGCGCTGACCTCCTCGATCGACACGTGCCCGAACCCCTTGGCGGCGAACACCGCGAACGCCGCCTCCAGCAGGTCGGCGCGCGTGCGCGCCCGGCGCCTGGTCACTCGTTCCGGCACGTCCGCCTCCGTTTCGATACGCGAACGTATCCGATGCACCGGCGTATGCGAACCCCGCGCACAGCACTTTCACGCCGGACCACTGATGGAACGCACGTTCGATTACGGGGTACGCTCGGAGCATGACCACGCACCTCCAGGGCTCCCTCTTCGACCAGACCGACCGGGCCCGGCCCGGCCCGCTGGACGCGGTCCGCCGCACCCGGCTGGGCTCCGGCGCCTGGATCGACGTGCTGCCCGGGTGGCTGAGCGGCGCCGACGCGCTGTTCGAGCGGCTCGCCGCCGAGGTGCCCTGGCGCGCGGAGCGGCGCGAGATGTACGACCGGGTGGTCGACGTCCCCCGGCTGCTGGCCTTCTACGGCGCCGCCGACCCGCTGCCCGACCCGGTGCTGGACGACGCCCGCGACGCCCTCACCGCGCACTACCGCGCGGAACTGGGCGAGCCGTTCCGCACCGCGGGGCTGTGCCACTACCGGGACGGCCGGGACAGCGTGGCCTGGCACGGCGACCGGACCGGCCGGGGCGCGCGGGAGGACACCATGGTCGCCATCCTCTCCCTGGGCACCCCCCGGGACCTGCTGCTGCGCCCGGTGGGCGGCGGGGACACGGTGCGCCGGCCGCTGGGGCACGGCGACCTGATCGTGATGGGCGGCTCCTGCCAGCGCACCTGGGAGCACTGCGTACCGAAGTCGGCGCGGGTCACCGGGGGCCGGATCAGCGTGCAGTTCCGCCCCCGCGGTGTGCGGTGACACTGGCGGGTCTGATTACCTGTCCCCGGCCCACCACCCCCCACCGGAACGCGGAGTGAGCGATGAGCGCCGACGTGCGACAGGTCGCGGACGGCACCTACCTGGTGCACGGCAGCAACACCAACTGGGTGATACTCACCGACGGGGACGCGGTGACGCTGGTCGACACCGGCTACCCGGGGGACCGGCAGGCGGTGCTCGACTCGCTGGCGGTGGTGGGGAGTTCGCCGCACGCGGTGGCGGCCGTCCTGATCACCCACGCGCACAACGACCACCTGGGCTCCGCCGAGTACCTGCGCGCCACGTACGGCACGCCGGTCCTGCTGCACGAGGCGGAAGTGCCGCACGCCCGGCGGGACTTCCTCCAGCAGGTCACCGTCCCGACCGTGCTGCGCAACGCCTGGCGGCCCGGCGTGCTGCCGTGGATCGCGCACGCCGCCCGCTCCGGCGGCACCGCGCAGCTGCCGGTCGCCGAGCCGCGGCCGTTCCCCGGGGCCGGTGCCCTGGACCTGCCCGGCCGGCCGGTCCCCGTGCACACTCCCGGGCACACCGACGGGCACTGCGCCTACCACCTGCCCGAGGCGGGGGTGGTGATCTCGGGCGACGCCCTGGTCACCGGCCATCCCATCGCCCGGACCCGGGGCCCGCAACTGCTGCCGGACATGTTCCACCACGAGCGGCCCCGCACGGTGGCGTCACTGGCGGTGTTCGAGGAGCTGGACGGCGACCTGCTGCTGCCCGGACACGGGCCGGCCCACCGCGGGTCCGTGCCGGCGGCCGCGCGGCGGGCCCGGGAACTGGCGTGCTGAGGAACACCCCGGACGGCTTAGAGTCGGGTCCATGGCCTTGCAGATCAGTGCCACCAACCCGGAGCACCCCGCGCTCCTGCTCGAACTCCCCTGGCACATCCCGCTGGAGGAGTGGCCCGACAAGCACCTCGTGCCGCTGCCGCGCGGCATCTCCCGGCACGTGGTGCGCTACGCGCGCGCCGGTGCCGAGATCGTCGCGGTCAAGGAGCTGGCCCAGCGGCCCGCGCTGCGCGAGTACGAGCTGCTGCGCGACCTGGACCGGCTCGGCATCCCGGCGGTGGACGCCCTCGGCGTGGTCACCGGCCGTACGGACGCGGCGGGCGAGCCGCTGGAGCCGGTGCTGATCACCCGGCACCTGGGCGGTTCGATGCCGTACCGGTCGATGTTCGAGACGACGCTGCGCCCGGCGACCATGCACCGGCTGATGGACGCCCTGGCGGTGCTGCTGGTGCGGCTGCACCTGGCCGGGTTCGCGTGGGGCGACTGCTCGCTGTCCAACACCCTGTTCCGGCGCGACGCGGGCGCCTACGCCGCCTATCTGGTGGACGCCGAGACCGGCGAGCTGCACCCCCGGCTGAGCGACGGCCAGCGGGACTACGACCTCGACCTCGCCCGCGTCAACATCAGCGGCGAACTGCTGGACCTGGAGGCGTCCGGCGCGCTGCACCCCTCGGTGGACGCCATCGAGTTCGGCACCGAGATCTGTGCCCGCTACCGGGACCTGTGGCAGGAGCTGACCCGGACCTCGGTGTACCCGGCGGGCAAGTACCACTACATAGAGCGGCGGATACGGCGGCTCAACGACCTCGGTTTCGACGTGGCGGAGATGCAGATCGAGCACGCTTCGGGCGGCGCCACCGTCACGTTCGTGCCCAAGGTGGTCGACGCCGGGCACCACCAGCGCCAACTGCTGCGGCTGACCGGCCTGGACGCCGAGGAGAACCAGGCCCGGCGGCTGCTGAACGACCTGGAGTCCTGGATGGCCACCCAGGACGACTACGCGCCCGGCGACCCTCCCCCTCTCTCTCAGCTGCGTTCGAGCCGGGGGGACCCCCATGGCGCCCGCCCGGAGGTGCTGGCCCACCGCTGGGTGCGCGAGGTGTTCCGGCCGACCGTGCGGGCGGTGCCCCGCGAGCTGCGCGGCTCGATGGACCCGGCGGAGATCTACCACGAGCTGCTGGAGCACCGCTGGTACCTGTCCGAGCAGGCCCAGCACGACATCGGCCTGGGCACCGCCGTCGAGGACTACACCGCCAACGTGCTGCCCAGGGCCCGGGAGACACTCCAGCCGACGGCCGAGGACTGACTCACGCGTGCGGGACGACGGCCACCGGGCAGCCCGCGTGGTGCAGCACCCCGTGCGCGACCGAGCCGATCCGGGCGCCCACGGCGGAGCGGCGGGCGCGGCGGCCGACCACCATCAGCTGGGCCCGCCCGGCCACCGACAGCAGGACCTGTCCGGCGCTGCCCATCTCCACGTGCTCGACCACGGACACCTCGGGGTAGCGCTCCCGCCACGGCTCCAGCGCCTCGGCGAGGGCCTTGTGCTCATAGGGTTCCAGGCCCCCGGCGTCGTCCAGCAGCTTGAGCGAGCCGGGGCTGTAGGAGAACAGCGGCGGCAGCGTCCAGGCCCGTACCGCGCGGACGGCGGCCCCGCGGGCGGCGGCCGCCTCGAACGCGAACCGCAGCACCTCGGCGCTGTCCGCCGGCTCGCCCTGCTGGCCCACGACGATCTCGTGCCCGGCCACCTCGTCGGCGGGCCGGTCCGCGCCGGCCCGGACCAGCACCACCGGCCGGGCGGCCTCGGCGATCACCTGCTGGCCCACCGAACCCAGCAGGAAGCCGACGACCGTACCGTGCCCGCGCGAGCCCAGCACCAGCGCGCCGGTGTCGGCCGCCGCGGCGACCAGCGCCCGCACCGGGTCACCCTCGACCACATCGGTGGTGACCTCCAGGCCGCGGTGCTGCCCGGTCACGGAGCCCACCGCGCGCGCCAGCGTCTCGCGCACCCAGCGCTCCTGCGCGGCCCGGTCGCCCGCCGGCTCCGCCTGCCGCGGCTCGAACCGCCAGGCGTGCACGACCCGCAGCGCCGCCCCGTGCCGGACCGCCTGCCGGGCCGCCCAGGCCAGTGCCGCCAGGCTCTCCTCCGATCCGTCCACCCCTGCCGTGATCGGGCGCGTCATGCGGTTCCTCCCTGCGTCGCGGTGATGGCCTGCGCGGCCAGTCTTCCCTACGCATGTCGGCAGCCGAGCCGGGGGCGGGCCCGCCCACCGGGCAACGCGTCCGGATCGGACATACGACGCGGGGGACGTATGGCACAGGCCGCCGAGACGGCACGGACCGCCATCATGACCGTAGTCGTAGAGCAGGGTCTCGAGGTAGATGACGGGGCGGGTGGCGGCTTCGGCGAGGCGTTCGTCCAGGCTGAGGTGGCGCCGGTAAGGGACGCGGAGCATCTGGCAGCGCACGGCTGCGGCCCAGGCTGGACGCATGGGTTCGGGGGTCATGACATCGGCGAGGAGTAGGCCGATGTCGATGGCTTTCGTGCCGAGCGGAGTCAGGCGCCGAGCGAGGATGGAGCGGGTGCCGACGTCGAGGGCGATGTTGTGGTGGTGGTTGTGGGTTGACCGCTGATCGCTGTGACGTGGCAGGGAGGTCGGCGGGTCAGTGCTGTCGGTTCAGACCCGCGCGGGAAGCGTCAGCGGCGTGAAGTCCGGGCGCCGCGTCTCGTACTCCTCGATCTCCGCGATGTGGTTCATCGTCAGCGAGATGTCGTCCAGGCCATTGAGCAGCCGGTGCCGGGCCACGTCGTCGAAGTCGAAGGGAAATGTCTCGTCGCCCGCACGGACCTGACGCTCGACAAGGTCGACGGTGACCTGTGCCTGCGGGTCCTGCTCGGTCAGCGTCCAGATCTGCTCGACCTGGTGCTGCGGCAGGATCACCGTGAGCAGTCCGCGCTTGAGGGAGTTGCCGCGGAAGATGTCCGCGAAGCGGGAGGAGATGACCACTGCGAAGCCGTACTCCTGCAGTGCCCACACCGCGTGCTCACGCGAGGAGCCGGTGGCGAAGTCGGGACCCGCGACGACGATGTCGGCACCCTGCCGCTCGGGGTGGTTGAGTACGAAGTCCGGGTCGTCGCGCCAAGCAGAGAAGAGGCCCTCGGCGAAGCCCGTGCGGGTGACGAGTTCCATGAAGGAAGCCGGGATGATCTGGTCGGTGTCGACATTGGAGCGCCGCAGCGGCATCACGCGGCCGGTGTGAACGGTGAATTTCTGCATGGTAGTCGGTCCTTCTTCAGCGGTAAGCGGCAGGGGAAGCGGCGCTCGTCAACCCAGATCGGCGGGAGCGGTGAGCCGCCCCGTGACGGCGGTGGCCGCGGCGACCGGCGGGGAGACCAGATGAGTACGTCCGCCCTTACCCTGCCGTCCCTCGAAGTTGCGGTTGGAGGTCGAGGCCGAACGCTGGCCGGGGGCGAGCTTGTCGGGGTTCATGCCCAGGCACATCGAGCAGCCGGCGAACCGCCAGTCGGCGCCCGCCTCCTTGAAGACCTTGTCGATTCCTTCTGCCTCCGCCTGTAGCCGCACCTTTGCCGAACCGGGAACGACTAGCATGCTCACACTGTCTGCGACCCTGCGGCCCTTGAGCACGTCGGCCGCGACCCGCACGTCCTCGATGCGGCCGTTGGTGCACGAGCCCAGGAAGACGGTGTCGACGGCGACGTCACGCAGCGGGGTGCCGGCCGCGAGGCCCATGTAGGCCAGGGCCTTCTCCGCCGCGGCCCGCTTCTCGTCGTCCTCGAAGGAAGCCGGGTCGGGGACGCTCGCGCCGCGCGGGGCACCCTGGCCAGGGTTGGTGCCCCAGGTGACGTACGGGCTCAGCTCTGTGGCGTCGATGACGACTTCGCGGTCGAAGGCGGCGTCCTTGTCCGTACGGAAAGTCGTCCAGTATTCGACCGCGCGGTCCCAGTCACCCTCGGACGGGGCGTGCGGGCGGCCCTTGAGGTACGCGAACGTCGTCTCGTCGGGGGCCACGAGGCCCGCGCGCGCCCGCCTCGATGGACATGTTGCAGACCGTGAGCCGACCCTCCATGCTCAGCTGCCGGATGGCCTCGCCACGGTATTCGATCACGTGGCCCTGGCCGCCGGCGGTGCCAATCTCGGAGATCACCGCGAGGATGATGTCCTTCGCGGTGACACCGGGCGGCGGGGTGCCCTCGACGGTGACCGACATCGTCCTGAAGGGTGTCATCGGCAACGTCTGGGTGGCCAGCACATGTTCGACCTGCGAGGTGCCGATCCCGAAGGAGAGACAGCCGAAGGCACCCAGGGTCGAGGTGTGCGAGTCACCGCACACCAGTGTCATGCCGGGGTGGGCCAGGCCGAGCTGGGCACCGACGACGAACACGATGCCCTGGTCGAGGTCGCCCAGAGAGTGGACGCGTACGCCGAACTCCTCGCAGTTGGCCCGCAGAGTCTCCAACTGCGCGCATGAGAGCGGGTCTTCGATCTGCGTGAGGCTCGTGGTGGGGACGTTGTGGTCCTCGGTGGCGATGGTGAGATCCGGGCGGCGCACGGGGCGGCCCGCCTCACGCAGGCCACCGAACGCCTGCGGGCTGGTCACCTCGTGAAGCATGTGCGGATCGATGTGGAGGAGGTCCGGCTCCCCCGGCGCGCGCCGCACCACATGCGTGTCCCACAGCTTCTCGGCGAGTGTCCGCCCCACGATCGTCCGTCCCATCGTGCCCGTATCACCATCCGAGACACTGTGTCTCAACTGGCGTACACCATAGTTCACTTGACCCGATACCCAACACCCATCTCCGTCTCACACTGCGGGATATTTGTCTCGTATTGCAGACTTCACGCCTCTGACCTGCATACGTTCGAAACTCAATACACCATCTTCAAGTTGCGACCGCCCCGAGAAGGGAGAGGCTCATGCGCAACACGACGGGCTTTCTGGGGATCTGCCTGGGCTATTTCGCCGTCATCCTCGACGGCAGCGTGCTCAATGTGGCGATCCCCGATCTACGTCACGACCTGGGCGCCTCCATGGCCCAGGCCCAATGGGCCATCAAACGGCTACAAGCTCGTCCTGGCAGCCCTACTGCTCGCCGGAGGTTCGCTGGGCCACCGGTTCGGCCTGCGCCGCTCACTCTGCGCCGGGCTCGTACTGTTCACCCTTGCCTCCGCGGCGTGCAGCCTCGCCCCCTCCCCGGCCGTACTCATCGCGGCACGCGCGGTGCAGGGCTTGGGCGCGAGCGCCCTGCTGCGCGCGACCCTCGCGCTGATCCCGCATGTCTTCCCCGACAAGGCGCGGCGCGAGAAGGCCGCCGTCGTGTGGGTGGCAACCTCCGCGATCGCCGTCGCCGCAGGTCCGCTGGTCGGCGGAGCGCGCGTGGACTCCTTCGGCTGGCGCAGCATCTTCCTGATCAACGCCCTGGCGTGCACGCTGAGTTGGATCATGGTGATGCTCTGCCTGAAGCCGAACGAGCAGGGCACCGCCCGGGTCGGTCTGCCGGGGCAGCTCCTCGGCATGAGCGCGCTCGGTCTGATCACCGGGGCCCTCATCGCGGGCGGCGCACTCGGCTGGTCGGCGCCACTGACGCTCGGCCTGTTCGCCGCGGGAGTGGCAGCCGGGCTGCTTTTCACCGTCGTGGAGCGCCGGGTTCACTCGCCGCTGCTGCCGCTGTCCTTCTTCTCGTACCGAATGCGCACGTCCGCTCTGCTCAGTCTGGGATTCACCGGATTCCTCTCCTACGGGGCGCTGTTCGTGATGTCTCTCTACTTCCAGCAGGCCCGTGGCTGGACTCCGGGCGCCACCGGCCGGGCACTGCTCCCGATGACCGTCGGCACGGTTCTGGCCCCCTTCTTCCTCTACCGGCCACTGTCCAAGCGCTTCGGGCACCCGGTCATGATGGTCACCGGCTTCACGACGATGCTGCTCGGCGCTCTCACCCTGTACGGCACCGACGCGTCGACGCCGCACAGCCGCATCGCCATCGGCATCTTCCTCATCGACTGCGGTTCCACCTTCACGCCGTCCGCCGCCGCGTCGATCGTGGTGTCCAGCACTCCCCCCGAACAGTCGGGACTCGCCTCCGGCGTACAGAACACCCTGCGCCAGAGCGGTGGACTCATTTCCGTCGCCGTCTTCGGCTCGATCCTCAACACCTCCGACTTCACCGGGCGGATGGGGGCGGCCCTCTCCGTCACGACAGCGGCCGCACTTCTCGGCATCAGCACCGGGATCGCCGCCGTCCGCGGTGAGCGGGCCAGCCGGCAGGGCATCCCGGGCGCCGGAGGAAATTCCTTGACGACCGCGTCGGCCACCACCAACACCACTTCGCCACAGCGCCGTTCCTGAGGCCCGCGGTCGGCGCCACAGAAGAGAACAGAGAAAGGACCCCTCCATGAGACGCTGGCTGATTCTTGCGCTGGGCACCGGAGCACAGACTGTCGCCTGTGTCTTTGTCTACGGACTGCCCTACATGTCCGACGAGTTGCGTCGCAACAGTTCCCTGAGTCTTAGTCAGGTCGGGCTCGTCGTCGCCTGCCCCACCGCCGGCCTGGTCCTTGCCCTGGTCGCCTGGGGCGCGCTGGCCGACCGCATCGGCGAGCGCATCGTCATCACAGCAGGCCTGACAGCGACCGCGGCGCTCCTCGCCCTTGGCACTCAGGTATCGGGCCTGGTCCCACTGGGTCTCCTCTTCGCCCTGTCCGGGGCCGCCGGCGCCTCGGTGTACGCGGCCAGCGGCCGCCTGGTGATGGGCTGGTTCTCCGCCAAGGAGCGCGGCCTTGCGATGGGGATCCGCCAGACGTCGACGCCGTTGGGCATGGGCGTCGCGGCGCTGTGCATCCCGAGGCTCTCGGAATCCTTCGGGGTACGAGGCCCGGGGGTCTTCTGCGCCGCACTGTGTGCATTGTTCGCCCTCCTGGTGGGCGCACTGACGGTCAACCCTGCTCGAGACACGTCGAGTTCGGGGACCAGGCCCGAGGAGGGGTCTGGCAATCCCTACCGCAGCCCTTCCCTGTGGCGCCTCCATGGAACGAGTGCCCTGCTGTGTGTCCCGCAGTTCACGGCGAGCGCCTTCGCCCTGGTCTTCCTGGTCGACGTGCGCGGTTACGGCGCCGTCGCGGCCGGTCAGCTCCTCGCCTTCGCCCAGGTACTCGGTGCCCTCTCCCGTGTGGTGGCGGGCCGCTGGTCCGACCGTGTCGCCAGCCGCGTACGCCCCATGCGTCAACTGGCCTACACCACAGCCGCAGTGCTCTGCCTGACCGCCCTGGGTGCGGTGTGGCCCACACCGGCCTCGGACGTTCTGCTGGTCATCGCGTGCGGGATCACGGCGAGCACCAACGGCCTGGCCTTCACGGCGGTCGCGGAACTCGCGGGACGCTCCTGGTCCGGCCGTGCCATGGGAATCCAGAACACCGGCCAGAACGTGACAGCTTCCCTGACCCCGCCCCTGATCGGCGCCTTGATCGGCGCCGCAGGCTACGCCGCGGGCTTCGGGCTGGCGGCGGTCATCGCGGGCGCAGCGGCGCTGGCCGTGCCCGTACCGAAGCGCGAGCGGTCGGCCGAGCAGACATCAGGCGACTCCGGACAGGTGGAGCCCGCCAAGGGGTCTGTCTGAAGCGGCAGATGCGGGAGAAGATACGCGAGATCGTGGCCGATGTGCTGGAGGCCGAGCCCGCCGACGAGAGCAGCTTCGCCGACGACTTCGAGGCCGATTCCCTGCTCGTCATCGAAATCTTCTCCCGCTTCGAACGTGACCTCGGCATCAAGATCCCGCAGGACGAGCTGACCGAGCTGGACGATCTTCCGACCGCTTACGCCCTGGTGGAGAAGCGCGTGGCGGCGGAGGACGTCCGTGGCTGAACACGGCCGCCGCAGAGTCGCTGTCACCGGACTGGGGGCCATCAGCTCGCTCGGGCACGACGCTGACAGCGTCGTGAACGCCATCCGGTCCGGGCAGTCCGGGGTCGCTCCGATCGAGCGGTTCGACTCCACAGGATTCGAGCGTCTCCTCGCCGGAGAGGTCCGGGGATTCGCCCCGGCACGGCACTTGAAGTCGCCGGATGCCCCGCACTGGGGTCGCAGTGCCCAGCTCGCCGCGGCGGCGGCCCGAGGGGCGGTCCTCAACTCGGGGATCTCACCGGAATTTCTCAGCCAGGAACGCACCGTCAGCTGTTTCGGCACCACGAACGGTGAGTCCCAGGCCATGGAGCGCCTATCCGCCCAATGGGTGGAGGGCGCGGGGGAGCAGCTGGATCCGCGGCTCATCCCCCAGGTCGACCCGGGCAGCATCTCCACCGCGGTCTCCGTCGAACTCGCCCTCGGGGGTGCGGCGGTGACGTGACCAGGAACTGGTCGGCCTGCTGTTCGCATCGGTACTGGGCGCCGACCAGAACGTGCTGTCCGTACTGACCAAGGTCGTCTATTCGCTGCTCTGTGCCCCTTCGCTCTACAGCAGGCTCGTAGCGGATCCGGACCTCGTCCCCAAGGCGGTCGAGGAGCTGATCCGGCTGATACCGCTCGGCACCATCTCCACCTTCCCGCGGGTGGCGCGCCACGATGTCGAGCTCATCGAAGGCCGCATCATGGCGGGCGACCTCGTCTACGCGGACGCCTTCGCGGCGAACCGCGATCCCGAAGCCTTCTCCGACCCGCTGGTCATCGACCTGGACCGGGAGGGCAAGCGGCATCTGCAGTTCGGCTACGGGATGCATCACTGCATGGGCGCGGCCCTGGCCCGGATGCAGATCAACACCCCTGCTGTCGCATCTGGTGCGGGAGTTCCCGGCCCTGACCCTGGACGCCGATCCGGCCGAACTGCCGTGGGACCACGGGACGCTGCTGCGCCGGCCGACGTCACTTCCGGTGCGCTGGTAGGCCGGGGTTCGCGCGAACGAGGTCCAGGAGGCCCGGGAATCGGGCCTCCAGGTCCTCGTGGCGCAGGTGTGCCTTGCGGCTGTTGCCGCGGTCGACCTGCCGAATCAGGCCCGCCTCCCGCATGATGCGGAAGTGGTGGCTGAGCGTGGACTTGGAGATGTCGAAGCCGAAGGACGAGCAGTTGCGTTCGGTGCCCACCTCTTCCCGTACGAACGTGGAGATGACCTCGTAGCGCAACGGGTCCGCCAGTGCGCTGAGCACCATGCGGAGGTCCATCTCCTCGCGACCGGGGTGGCCTTCCTCGTCGGGCATCGCCCTCTCCCGTCCCTTGTTTCGTCCGGGAAACAACCCCGGCCCGAAGGTTCCACTTGCATCGTACCTCCCCACCTGCCACTCTCAGGTTCGGAAAATTTCTAACCTTGGGCCGACTGTCGGCCCACCTTTGGAGTTCACCCATGTCAGCAGTCACCGACGCCGCACCGGACTCCCCATCCGGCTCGCCTGCCAACGGCCCTGACGGAGCGCCGGCCAAAAGCCCCCGGCAGACACTCACCCTTGTCGCCGTCCTGCTCGCCGTGTTCGTCGTCCCCACGTCGATTTCCGGCACCGGTGTCGCACTCCCATCCGTTGCGACCGGGCTGCACGCGAGCGTCGGCCCCGTGCAGTGGGTCGCCAACGCCTTCAACGTGGCCTTCGCCTGCTTCACCCTCGTCTGGGGCTCCATCGCGGACATCATCGGCCGCGTCAAGGCGTTCGCACTCGGTGCCGCCGTCTTCACCCTCGCTTCCGTCGGCAGCATCTTCGCCGCGAACATCTACGTTCTCGATGCCGCCCGCGCCCTCGCAGGACTCGGCGGTGCCGCGATCTTCGCCTGTGGCAGCGCCATCCTGTCCACCGTCTTCGACGGCCCAGCTCGCGCCAAAGCCTTCGCGCTCTTCGGCACCGTCGCGGGCATCGGCATCTCCGCCGGCCCGTCCATCTCCGGCACCCTCGTGGAGAACGCGGGCTGGCGCTGGGTGTTCGTCCTGCACGCGGTGGCTCTCGCCGTCGTCCTGGCGCTGGTGCCCATCATCGCGCGCCAAACCCGGGAGGAGCGCAAGAAGGGCGCCCGGATCGACGTGCTGGGCAGCCTCGTGTTCATCGTCGCGATGTTCCTGCTGACCTGCGGCATCGTTCAGGGGTCCCAGTGGGGTTGGGGCAGCGTGGGAGTGCTCGTGCTGTTCGCCGGGGCCATCGTGGCGCTCGTCGTGTTCAC
Source organism: Streptomyces sp. NPDC023723 (assembly GCF_040639815.1). NCBI lineage: Bacteria > Bacillati > Actinomycetota > Actinomycetes > Kitasatosporales > Streptomycetaceae > Streptomyces > Streptomyces sp. NPDC023723. Next base: position 63,822 of record NZ_JBFAAP010000024.1, on the reverse strand, counting down.
CTCGGTGGAAAAGCGCCGGGAGCAGCCCATGCTCGACCTGGCGCTGCTCCGCAATCGCCGCTTCGTGGCGCTGTGTCTGGTCCCGGTCGCCGGCTCCTTCGGCTTCGTGACCATGCTGACGTACCTGCCCAGCTATCTCACCGCCGCCGGCGGCTACAGCACGGGCACCGCTGGACTGATCATGGTCCTGCTCACCGTCCCGATGCTGATCTGCCCCCTGCTCGCGGCCCGGCTGGTCTCCCGCGGCGTCCCCGCCATGCGGATCATCTACGTCAGCATCGCCTGCCTGATCGTCGGCGACCTCGGGCTCATGCTCTACTCGCCCGAGGTCTCGATCGCCACCGTCGCCTTCCCCATGCTCGTCACCGGTGCGGGCATGGCCCTCGCCGCCGGCCTTGTCGACGGGCAGGCGCTGGAGATGGTGGCTCCCGAGCAGGCCGGCATGGCGGCTGGGTTCCTCAACACTCTGCGGCTGGGCAGTGAAGCCGTCGCCGTGGCTGTCTACGCCTCCCTCCTGACAACGACCGTCTCCTCCAAAGTCCGTGACGGAATCAGCGCGTTCCCCTTCCACGGCAACTCCGGCACTCTTGCCGGGGAGGTCTCTGTCGGTGACATCAGCGGCCCTGTCGGCCGGATGGCGGCATCCAGCCGCGACGCCTTCGGAGACTTCCTCGTCAACACCTACGACGGAGCCTTCCACAACGTCCTGTGGATCCTTGCCGCGATCTGCCTCGTTCTCCTCGTCGCCATCGCGTCGATGCTGCGCGGATCCGAAAGCGACTGTTCGGCAGCAGAATGACGAGCGAGGTCCCCACCGAACGGCAACAGCAGATTCTGCGTGCGCCTCGAAACCGCACGATGGCGCCCCACGTAGCCGTTCTTGGCCGATGTGCGCCCGGATCGCCACCGCGGTGCCCCTGGTGGACCGCACATGCGCCCTGAACGAGGATGGGCCACCGTGCGAGTCTCCGCGGTGAACGGCGAATCCGACCGGGAGGTGCACGATGACCCTGGCCCATGATGACCTGCTCCGCCTTCTGGAGTCACTACGCTCGGCGGACGGACTGGAGATCGTCCGGACCGCGGCCGAACGAGTCCTGCAAGAACTGACAGAAGCCAAGGCGACACAGCACATCGGTGCCGCATGGGGCGAGCACACCGAGACCCGCACCGCCTACCGCAACGGCCACCGCAAACGGATCTGACCACCCAGGCCGGCGACCTGGAACTCGCGATCCCCAAACTCCGAGCCGCCACCTTCTTCCCCAGCCTCCTGGAACGCCGACGCCGCGTCGACCCGGCCCTCTACGCCGTCATCATCGAGGCGTACGTCCATGGCGTGTCCGCCCGCAGCGTCGACGACCTGGTCAAAGCCCTCGGCTCGGACACCGGCATCTCCAAGAGCGAGGTCTCCCGGATCTGCGGCGGCCTCGACGAAAGCCTCACCGCCTTCCGCGGCCGCCCCCTGAACCACATCCGCTTCCCCTACGTCTACCTCGACGCCACCTGCCTCAAGGCCCGCGTCGACCAGCAGATCGCCTCCCGCGCCGTCGTCATCGCCACCGGCGTCACCGAGGACGGCGGCCGCGAAGTCCTCGGCATCATGGCCGGCGCCCGGCCGCAGCGCCGCGCCACGCCTCAGCGGTCTCTCCCTGAACGCGCGTCCCTCATCCCTCATCCCCGGGAACCGCCCGACCCGCCAGGTGTCCGGCTCGGGTTTTGGCCGGGGAGGCGGTGTGCCCGTGCCGGCCCCCTGCCGTGTCCGCCGGGTACCGGCGCGCCTATAGGTCCAGAACCGCGCGGATGGCGTTGTCGACGAGATCCTGTTGTTGAGAGCCGATGTTTCCGTGCGGTGTGGCGGTCTCGAAGCGGTGTGCGGAGAGCTGAAGGAGGTTGACGGCGACGAGGGAGGCGTCGACCGGTGCGGTCAGGTGCACACTCATCGCCGTGTCGGGGTGCTGCGCCGGGGCGTGGAGGGGCAGGACGACGACGGCGCCGTACGCCTCGGCGAGGCCGTCGAGGCTGACGACGAGCACGGTGCGCGTGCCTTTGCCCGTGTCGACGTCCCAGACGTCGCCCTTGCGGATGGTCACAGGGCGTCGCCCTCGCCCTCGAGGTCGAGCGGAGCGATGGCGGCGAGCTTGCGGGCAGCGTCGAGTGTCATCTGCCGGCGCACTGCGCGCAGGATGTAGTCGTTGAGTGACGGAGCGCCCGCTGCGGCGTCGCGCAGCGGCTTGTCCATGGAGTCGGGGACCCGAAGGGTGATGGCAGTCATGCCACCAAATCTAGTGGCAAGAGTGGCGTCATGGAAACCATGTCCCGCATGCGCGATCCCGAACTCGTCGTGGAGGACGGCGCGACGGGCCTGCGGCGGGCGCTCGCGGAGGTGTTTCCGCAGGCCAGACACCAAAGGTGCTGGGTCCACAAGACCCGGTACGTGGTCAACGCACTGCCGCAGTCCGCCCAGCCCGGCGCGAAGAAGGCCCTGCAGGAGATCTACAACGCCGAGGACCGCAAACCACGCCGAGAAGGCGATCAAGGAGTTCGCCCGCGACTACCAGGCGAAGTGGCCCAAGGCCGTCAAAAAGGCCACCGAGGAGGCCGATGAGCTGCTGGCCTTCTACGACTTTCCCGCCGAGCACTGGGTCCATTAGAGAAGGATGAATTTGATCGAATCGACGTTCAGCGTTCAGCTCGGTCCAGCTTCGGACCAAGGTCATCCGCGGAGCGGGCGGCCCGGCCGCCGCCCTGGCCATGGTCGTCAAGCTCGTCGAATCGGCCCAGGAACGGTGGCGGGCCGTTACCGGCGCGCACCTCGTCGCCCTCGTTCGCGCCGGCGCCAAGTTCAAGAACGGCGTGCTCGTCGAGCGCCCCGAGGCGGTCGCGGCGTGAGCATCCTGACGGCACGGGCCATGAGCACCAGCAGGCTGGACCTGCTGCCGCTGCACGTCGAGCACGCAGCCGGGATGGCCACGGTGCTGTCCGATCCCGCCCTGCGAACCTTCATCGGCGGCGCCCCGGACACCGAGCAGGCCCTACGCTCGCGCTACCGGCGCATGGCCGCTCACTCCCCGGAACCGTTCGTACCTGGCTGACCGGGTGTTCCGGCTCCGCGACGAGTCCTGCCTGACGGGCACGATCCAGGCGCCGGTCGGCCCCTGCGGCAACGGCCTCGTGGCAGAGATCGCCTGGGTGGTGGGAACCCCGTGGCAGGGCAGCGGCATCGCCACCGAAGCGGCCCGAGGACTCGTCGACTGGCTCAGCCGGCAGCCGGTGCACACTGTCATCGCCCACATCCACCCCGAACACCGAACATCCGCCGCCGTCGCCACTGCCGCCGGATTCACGCCCACCGACGAGCAGCATGGCGGCGAGATCCGATGGCATCGGTGCATCGAGCCGCGACTTCAGTGATCCACAGAAATTGACAATTGCTCGCCCCTCCCCTGTCCCTTACGGTCGCGCTATGTCTCCTTCCCAATCAACCGCAGGTGTAATTCTGACCGTGGACGACGACCCGGGTGTGTCCCGGGCCGTCGCCCGCGACCTGCGGCGGCGCTACGGCGCCGCGCACCGCATCGTGCGCGCGGAGTCCGGGGAGTCCGCGCTCCAGGCGCTGCGCGAACTGAAACTCCGCGGCGATCTGGTCGCCGTAATCCTCGCCGACTACCGGATGCCCAGGATGAACGGCATCGAGTTCCTCGAACAGGCGATGGACGTCTACCCGGCGGCGCGACGGGTGCTGCTGACCGCGTACGCCGACACCAACGCGGCCATCGACGCGATCAACGTGGTCGACCTGGACCACTACCTGCTCAAGCCGTGGGACCCGCCGGAGGAGAAGCTCTATCCGGTCCTGGACGACCTGCTCGCCGCCTGGCGGGCCGACGACCACAAGCCGGTGCCCAGCACCAAGGTCGTCGGCCACCGCTTCTCGGCCCGCTGCTCCGAGGTCCGCGAGTTCCTGGCCCGCAACCAGGTGCCCTACCGGTGGTACTCCGCCGACGAACCGGAGGGACGGCGACTGCTGTCGGCCGCGGGGCAGGACGGGCAGCGGCTGCCGGTGGTGATCACCCCGGACGGGACCGCGCTGGTCGAGCCTGAGGCCACCGACCTCGCCGCCCGGGTCGGCCTGGCGACGACGCCGGCCGCCGACTTCTACGACCTGGTGGTGATCGGCGGCGGCCCGGCCGGCCTCGGCGCGGCCGTGTACGGCGCCTCCGAGGGGCTGCGCACGGTCCTGGTGGAGCGGTCGGCGACCGGCGGCCAGGCCGGGCAGTCCAGCCGGATCGAGAACTACCTCGGCTTCCCGGACGGCGTCTCCGGCGCCCAGCTCACCGACCGGGCCCGGCGGCAGGCCACCAAGTTCGGCGCCGAGATCCTCACCGCGCGCGAGGTGACCGGCCTGGAGGTCAACGGGTCGGCGCGGACCGTACGGTTCTCCGACGGCTCGGCGCTCGCCGCGCACAGCGTGATCCTGGCGACCGGCGTCTCCTACCGGGAGCTGGCCGCCCCGGGCACCGCGGACCTGGCCGGCTGCGGCGTCTTCTACGGCTCGGCGCTGACCGAGGCGGCCGGCTGCCAGGGCCACGACGTGTACATCGTCGGCGGCGCCAACTCGGCCGGACAGGCGGCGATGTACCTGGCCCGGGGCGCCAAGTCGGTCACGCTGCTGGTGCGCGGCCCGTCGCTGGCCGCGTCGATGTCGCACTACCTGATCCAGCAGATCGAGCAGACCCCCAACATCGTGGTGCGCTGCGGCACGGTCGTCGAGTCCGCGCACGGCGACGGCCGGCTGGAGCGGCTCACGCTGCGCGACGCGGAGACCGGCGAGCGCGAACTGGTCGACGCGCAGTGGCTGTTCGTGTTCATCGGCGCGGCCCCGCTGACCGACTGGCTGGACGGCACGGTGGCGCGCGACGACCGCGGGTTCATCCTGGCCGGGCCGGACCTCGGCGCCGACGGCCGGCCGCCGGCCGGCTGGGAGCTGGACCGGCCGCCGTACCACCTGGAGACCAGCGTCCCGGGCGTGTTCGTGGCGGGCGACGCCCGCGCCGAGTCCGCCAAGCGGGTCGCGTCCGCCGTAGGAGAGGGAGCCATGGCCGTGATGCTCGTCCACCGGTATCTGGAGCAGTCGTGAGCGGCCGCCCGATGCCGTGCAGCCCCGGTGAGATCGGGGCGCTGTTCCTGTTCGAGAAGCTGACCCCCGAGCAGCTCGGCCGGCTGTGCGCCGAGGGCCGGGTGGAGCTGTTCGAACCCGGCCCGGTGTACGCCGAGGGCTCCCCCGCCACCTGCTTCTACGTGCTGCTGGAGGGCACCGTGGTGCTCTCCCGCCGGGTCGGCGGGGACGAGGTGGAGACCAACCGGGCCGCCCGGCCCGGGGTGTACGCCGGGGCGATGCAGGCGTACCTCGGGGACCGGGTGCCGCAGACCTACAACAACTCGCTGCGCGTGACCGAGCCGACCCGGTTCTTCGTGCTGCCCGCGGACACCTTCGCGAGCATCATGCAGGAGTGGTTCCCGATGGCGGTGCATCTGCTGGAGGGGCTGTTCTTCGGTTCGAAGAACAGCCAGCGGGCGGTCGGGCAGCGCGAACGGCTGCTGGCGCTCGGCTCGTTGTCCGCCGGGCTCACCCACGAGCTGAACAACCCGGCCGCGGCGGCGGTGCGGGCCACCGCCTCGCTGCGCGAGCGGGTGGCGAAGATGCGGCACAAGCTCGCGGTGATCGCCGGGGGGCCGTTCTCCCAGGAGGCGCTGGCCGAGCTGATCGACATCCAGGAACGCACCGCCGAGCGGGTCGCCAAGGCGCCCGCGCTGAGCCCGATGGAGGCCGCCGACCGGGAGGACGCGGTCACCGACTGGCTGGACGACCACAACATCCGGGACGGCTGGCAGCTCGCGCCGACCTTCGTGCAGGCCGGCCTGGACACCGAGTGGCTGGACCAGGTCGCGGCGGCCGTCGGCACGGAGATCCTGCCGAACGCGGTCGGCTGGCTCAACTACACGGTCGAGACCGAGCTGCTGATGAACGAGATCGGGGACTCCACGGCCCGGATCTCGCACCTGGTGAACGCCGCCAAGCAGTACTCCCAGCTGGACCGCGCGCCCTACCGGGTCGCCGACGTCCACGAACTCCTCGACTCCACCCTGCTGATGCTGTCCGGCAAGACCGGCCCGCGGATCAAGGTGGTCAAGGAGTACGACCGCACGCTCCCGGGCGTCCCCGCCTACCCGGCGGAGCTGAACCAGGTGTGGACCAACCTGATCGACAACGCGGTGTCCGCGATCAACGACGGGGGTGGCGACGGGACGCTGACCGTGCGCACGGCCCGCGACCACGACCGGCTGCTGGTGGAGTTCCGCGACACCGGGCCGGGGGTGCCGCCGGAGATCCGCGACCGCATCTTCGACCCGTTCTTCACCACCAAGCCGGTGGGCGAGGGCACCGGGCTCGGCCTGGACATCTCCTGGCGGATCGTGGTCAACAAGCACCACGGCAGCCTCCAGGTGGACTCCCGGCCGGGCGACACCCGTTTCCAGGTGCTCCTGCCGCTCACCGCGGCGGAGCCGGAACCGACGACCGAGGAGCCGGCATGAGTGACATCCACGACGACCAGGCGTTCGATCCCGCCGTCCCGCCGAGCGGCGCGGGGTGCGTCGAGTGCGACGCGGCCGGCGGATGGTGGTTCCATCTGCGGCGCTGCGCCGCCTGCGGCCACGTGGGCTGCTGCGACAGCTCACCCGGGCAGCACGCCACCGCGCACTTCCAGGCCTTCGGGCACCCGGTGGTGCAGAGCTACGAACCCGGCGAGGACTGGTTCTGGGACTACGCCACCGGCCGGCTGCGCGAGGACGGACCGGAGCTGGCCCCGCCGGCCGGCCATCCGGCGGACCAGCCGTCCCCCGGCCCGGCGGGCCGCGTGCCGGCGGACTGGGCCCGCTCGTTGCGGGGCTGACGCCGCCCGGCCGGGAACCCCCGTGCCGCCCCGCCCGTTCTCCCTGTGCCCCCATCGAAAGCGCGAGCCCGACGACAGGGCGGTGCCATGCAGGAGTTGGTCCCGGGCGGGAACGTCGCCCTGCCGGCCGGTCCCGTTCAGGTGCGGGTGCCGGGACGGTTCGACGTCTCCGCGCTCGTCACGGACGCCGGCGGCAAGGTCGCCGGCGACGGCGACTTCGTCTTCTACAACCAGCCGGACGCCCCCGGCGCCCGGCTGCGCGACGGCACGCTCACCGTCGACCCGGGCGCACTGCGCCCGGGCGCGGCCCGGGTGACGGTCGCCGTCAGCGCCGCCGACCCGGACACCCCGCTGAGCGCGCTGCCCTCCCCCGCCCTGCGCGTCACGGACCCGGACGGCCGCGCCCTGGCCCGGTTCACACCGCCGCGCCCGGCGGGCGAGACGGTGCTGCTGCTCGCGGAGTTCTACCGGCGCGGCGCCGGCTGGAAACTGCGGGCCCTGGGGCAGGGCTACGCGGACGGACTGGCCGGGCTGGCCCGCGACTTCGGGGTGGACGTCGTCGACGAGAGCCCCGCGGACCCGGGCGGCGGCCCGAGCGGCGGCGGTGACCCGCTGCGGGCGGTCAACTCCGCCCGCGCCGCCGCCGGTTCCCCGCCCGTCGCCCTCGACGCCCGGCTGACCGCCGCCGCCCGCGCACACGCCGCCGCGATGGCCGCGGCGGGCACCCTGAGCGTGCAGACCCGGGACGGGATCTCCGTCTACCAGCGTGCCCTGACCGCCGGATACGCGTACCTGTCCGTGGGCGAGCACCTGGTGTCCGGACCGCGCACGCCGGACGAGTTCGTCGGGTACTGCCTGGAGAGCGAGGGCGCCCGCCGTATCCTGTGCGACCCGGCGCACATCCACGTCGGCCTGGCCCAGGTCGCCGGCGGGCCCGCGGGCGACACCTACTGGACCGCGCTGTGGGCCTCGCCGCTGACCGCCGCCGGGCTGGCCCGGACGGCCGCCGAGGTCGTCGCCCGCACCAACCGGGAGCGCGCCGCGGCGGGACTTCGGCCGCTGGCCGCCGACCCCCGGCTCACCGCCGCCGCGCAGGCGCACAGCGCCGACATGGTGGCCCGGGACTTCTACTCGCACACCTCCCCGGGCGGCGCCGGCCCCCGCGACCGGGCCGTCGCCGCCGGCGCCGCGCGGGGCACCATCGGCGAGAACATCGCCTGCGGCCAGCGTTCGCCGGACGCGGTGGTGGAGGGCTGGATGAACAGTCCGGGGCACCGCGCCAACATCCTGAGAGCCGAGTTCACCCACGTCGGCATCGGTCTGGCCGGCGGCGGCCGGGCGGGCACCTACTGGACCCAGTTGTTCGGGGGCTGACCCCGGTTGATCCCGATCCGGCCCCGATCCGGCCCCGATCTCGCCCCGATCTTGGCGGAGGGGTCCCGTCCGGGACAGGATGCCCGCATGAAGGGTGACCTCTTTTCCAGTGAGCACATGGTCCAGCCCGCGCAGGCACCGGGCATGACCGTCGAGAACTCCAAATGCATCCGGTACACGGTCCAGGGCGAGATGCTCGCCCGGCAGGGCGCGATGGTCGCCTACCGCGGCAGCCTCCAGTTCGAGCGCAAGGGCCAGGGCGTGGGCGGCATGCTCAAGCGCGCGGTCACCGGCGAGGGCCTGCCGCTGATGGCGGTGCGCGGCCAGGGCGAGGCGTGGTTCGCCCACGAGGCGCAGAACTGCTTCGTCGTGGAGGTGGACCAGGGCGACGAGTTCACGGTCAACGGCCGCAACGTGCTGTGCTTCGACGCCTCGTTGGCGTACCGCATCGCCACCGTCAAGGGCGCCGGCATCAGCGGCGGCGGCCTGTTCAACAGCGTCTTCACCGGCCAGGGCCGGCTGGGCCTGGTGTGCGAGGGCACCCCGCTGGTCATCCCGGTCTCCGCGCAGTACCCGGTGTACGTCGACACCGACGCGGTGGTCGGCTGGACCGCCGGACTCCAGACCTCCCTGCACCGCTCGCAGTCGATCGGCTCCATGCTGCGCGGCGGCTCCGGGGAGGCCGTACAGCTGATGCTCCAGGGCCAGGGGTACGTTGTCGTCCGGCCCAGCGAGGCGACCCCGCAGAAGGCGCAGCAGCACTGAAAGGCACTTCCTTGAACTTGATCGGTATCGCAGAGATCGAAGCCGCCGCGGCGCGGATCGCCGGGCATGTCGTGCGCACGCCGACGGTGCCGAGTCCCGGGCTGTCCGCACTGCTCGGCGTCCCGGTCACCGCCAAACTGGAGCTGCTCCAGCGCACCGGCTCGTTCAAGGCGCGCGGCGCGGTGGCCAAGCTGCTGTCGCTGGGCGAGGCGGAGCGGGCCGCCGGGGTGGTCGCGGTCAGCGGCGGCAACCACAGCATCGCGCTGGCGGTGATGGCCGCCGACCTCGAGGTGAAGGCCACCGTGGTGATGCCGCGTTCGGCGCCCGCGCGTTCGGTGCGGATCGCCGAGGACGCGGGCGCGTCGGTGCGGCTGACGGACGGCATGGCCGAGGCGTTCGCGCTCGCCGCCCGGCTGGGCGAGGAGGGCCTGACCACGGTGCACCCGTTCGACGATCCGGTGGTGATCGCCGGGCAGGGCACCGTCGGCCTGGAGTTCGCCGCCGACGCCGGTGACCTCACCGATGTCCTGGTGAGCATCGGCGGCGGTGGGCTGATCGCCGGGGTGGCGGCGGCGCTGCGGGCCGCGCGGCCGGACGTACGGGTGTGGGGCGTGGAGACCGAGGGCGCGGAGGCGATGTCCCGGGCGCTGGCGGCGGGCGGTCCGCTGCCGGTCGAGGTGTCCTCGATCGTCTCCACCCTCAGCGCCCCGGCCGTCTCGCGGCTGACCTACGACCATGTGTCCGCCCTGGTCGACGAGGTGCTGGTGGTGTCCGACCGGGACGCCGTACAGGGGTCGCTGGAGCTGGCCGAGCACGCGAAGCTGTGGACCGAGCCGGCCGCCGGCTGTCTGCTGCCCGCCGCCCGGCGGGTACGGGAGCGGGTGGGCGACGGGGCCCGGCTGGGGTTCGTGGTGTGCGGGGGCAACGCGACGGCCACCGACATGGCGGCCTGGTCCGCCCGTTTCCAGCTGTCCTGACGGCGGAGATGCCGGGCCGTTTTCACCCGGCCCGGCAGGGGACCCGGCGGTTATGGTGCAAATCGGATACACGATGATGACCGAACACGCCGGCCCCCGGGAACTGGTCGGCCATCTGGTCCGGGCCGAGGAGGCAGGGTTCGACTTCTCGGTCACCTCGGACCACTACTTCCCGTGGCTGCGCTCCCAGGGACACTCCCCCTACGCGTGGAGCCTGCTGGGCGCGGCGGCCCAGGCGACCCGGCGCATCCCGCTGATGACGTACGTGACGTGCCCGACCATGCGGTACCACCCGGCGGTGGTCGCGCAGAAGGCGGCGACCATGCAGGAGCTGTCCGAGGGACGGTTCCGGCTCGGGCTGGGCTCGGGCGAGAACCTCAACGAGCACGTGGTGGGCCGGCGCTGGCCGACCGCCGACGTACGGCACGAGATGTTCCAGGAGGCCGTGGAGATCATCCGGGCGCTGTTCGACGGCGGCCACGTCAACTACCGCGGCAAACACTTCGACGTGGAGTCCGCCAAGCTGTGGGACCTGCCGGACAGCCCGCCGCCCATCGGCATGGCCGTCTCCGGCGAGCGGTCCTGCGCCCTGGCGGGCCGGTTCGCCGACCTGGTGATCGCCACCGAGCCGAAGCCGGAGCTGCTGGACTCCTTCGACCGGCACGGCGGCGCGGGCAAGCCGCGGGTGGGCCAGCTGCCGGTGTGCTACGACCCGGACCGGGAGACCGCGATCCGGCGCGCGCACGACCAGTTCCGCTGGTTCGGCCTGGGCTGGAAGGTCAACTCCGAGCTGCCGCACCCGGATTCCTTCGCGGCCGCAACCCAGTTCGTCACACCGGACGACGTCGCCGGGTCCATCCCGTGCGGCGACGACCCGGACGCCTTCGTCGAGGCGGTGCGGCCCTACGCCGAGGCCGGGTTCACCGAGATCGCGCTGGTGCAGATCGGCGGCGAGTCCCAGCCGGCCTTCCTGGACTGGTCCGAGAAGACCCTGCTGCCGGCGCTGCGCGCGGCGCTGGGCGGCTCCTGAGCAATCACCCGGACGACGGAGCATGCCGCGCAACGCGGGGGTACACGGACAGTTCCAGCATGTTCCTTTCCGGAGGCCCCTTCGTGAACTCCCTCGTGCACCACACGCTCGTCGTACAGCTCCAGGCGGGCGAGGCGGAGCGCTGTCCCGTCTTCGCCCACCTGGGGTACGACGCCGCCGACCCGTTCGCGCTCACCCTGACCTTCAGCCACGACGGCCACGTACTGGCCCGCTGGACGCTGGACCGGGAGATGGTCGCCGAGGGCCTGCTGCGCCCGGTCGGGATCGGCGACGTACGGCTGCGGCCGGTGTCGGCGGAGGGGCTGGAGGAGCTGCGCCTGGAGTTTCTGGGCGATCCCCGCGCCGACGGGGACCGCCATCACGCCGTGGTGTTCGCCTGGGCGCCGGCGGTCTCGGCCTTCCTGCGGGAGACGCACGCGGTCGTGGCGCCGGGCCGCGAGGAGTTCCGCGTCGACGACTTCCTGGCGGAGGTCATCGACGCGGGCTGAGCCGGGATCAGTCCGAGGTGTGGCGGTACCTCGTCCACAGGGGCAGCACGAACCAGCACAGCAGATACCAGGCGACGACGCCCGCGACCAGCCAGGGCACGAAGCCGTCGTGCGTGGCGACGCGCAGGATCAGCAGCAGGGACGCGGTCGTCGTGGCGAGCAGCAGTACCAGACCGAGCAGTGTGAGCCGGGAGGCCCAGCGCACGGCCTGGGGCTTGACGCGCCGCCCGGAGACGAGCCGGTGCAGGGAGACCGGACCGATCAGCGCGCCGGTCGTCACGGCGCCGAGCACCACGGTGACCAGGTAGATGGTCTGGTCCGCCTCCGACAGTTCCCCGTACTTGGGCTGGAAGACGACCGTGAGCAGGAAGCCGAACAGGATCTGCACGCCCATCTGCGCGACGCGGACCTCCTGGATGAGCTCCGTCCACATCCGGTCGGCGCGCTCCTCCTCGGTCTCGTCGCGCCCCCGGCGCCTGGCCATGTCTGTCGTCACGCCCGCGTCCGCGTCCGCCACTGGTCCTCCCGGTTGTCAGGATGTGACTGACAGCTTCCCGGGTTCTTTCGTCTCAGACCCGGTTCTGACACGGTGACGTGCTGTTTGGGAGGTCCGGCCCCGGTTACACGGACGACGACCGAAGCACCGTACAAGGAGGTCGTGAGGGATGTCCGACACGCAGCTCACCGTGACGCTCAGCGGCGGCGGGATCGATGACGCGCGGGCGGTCGTGCACGCGCTGGAGGGCGTGTTCGGGGCCCCGGACGAGCTTCCGGCGGACGACCGGGCGACGGTCCGCACCGCCACCTTCAGCTCCCCGTCGGCGCCGGACGCCGCCCAGGCACCGCCGGCCGGCGCGCGGCTGTCCGAGCCGGTGACCGTCACCGTGCAGGGCACGCCGGGGGCCGTGACGGCGGCCAGCGAGACGCTGGCCCGCGCGTTCACCACCCACGACGAGGGCGCCGCCTCCGGCGACCAGGAACAGGAGCGGGAGCTGCACCTGGTGCCGTGAGTGCCGTGCCGCGGCCGGCTACCAGCGGCCTTCGACCTGGTCCTTGATCCGCCGCTGGTACAGCTCCGTGACCGCCGCGAGGGTGGCGTCGGACAGCTCCGGCAGGGCGGCGGCCGCCGCGTTGGCGCGGGCCTGCTCGGGCGAGCGGGCACCGGGGATCACCGTGGTCACGCCGGGCTGCCGCACGATCCAGCGCAGCGCCAGCTGGGCCGGGGCGCAGCCCTCGGGGGCCAGCGCGGCGAACTCGGCGGCGGCCTCGACGCCGGTGGCGAAGTCGACGCCGGAGAACGTCTCACCCTGGTCGAACGCCTCGCCGTGCCGGTTGAAGGTGCGGTGGTCGTCGGCGGCGAAGACGGTGTCGCGGGTGTACTTGCCGGACAGCAGACCGGAGGCGAGCGGCACCCGGGCGATGATCCCGACGCCGGCCTCGCGGGCCGCCGGGAGCACCTCGCGCAGCGGCTTCATCCGGAACGGGTTGAGGATGATCTGCACGCTGGCGACGTTCGGCCGGGCGATCGCGGTGAGTGCCTCGGCGCAGGTCTCCACGCTGACGCCGTACGCCTTGATCCGCTCCTCGGCGACCAGGGTGTCGAGGGCGTCGAACACCTCGTCACTCGCGTAGACCGGCGTGGGCGGGCAGTGCAGCTGGACCAGGTCGAGGGTGTCGACGCCCAGATTGCGCCGGGAACGGTCGTTCCAGGCGCGGAAGTTGTCCAGGACGTAGTTCCGCGGGAGCTGTTCGACGCGGCGGCCCATCTTGGTGGCGACCGTGACGCCGAGGCCGGGGCGGCTCTTGAGGAACGTGGCGATGGTCTGCTCGCTGCGGCCGTCGCCGTAGACGTCGGCGGTGTCGAAGAAGGTCACGCCGGCCTCGGCCGCCGCCTCCAGTACCGCCAGGGCTTCCTTGTCGTCGACGTCGCCCCAGTCGGCGCCCAGCTGCCAGGTGCCGAGGCCGATCACCGAGGCGTGCTGACCCGACCTGTCGAATGCGCGTTCTTCCATGGCGTCAGTCTGTCATCCCCCGCCCCTGGTGAGGGCCCTGGTCTGGGCGGCGCGGGCCAGCTTCGGGCCGAGCCGGCGCTTGACCCGGCGCAGCGGCTCGAGCCGGCCGGCGGCCCGGTCGAGCCGGTAGTACAGGCGGGGCGGGAGGTACGGCAGCAGGGGTGAGTGGCGCTGGCCGAGCAGGGCGAACATCTGCTCGGGCGGCAGGGCGAGGTAGCGCGGCAGGTGCTCGTAGAACCGGGCGCTGTACCGGGCGGCGCTCTGCACGGGGAGCAGGGCGGCGCGGCGTTCGGCCGCGTAGCGGGCGAGGGCGTCCGGCACGGCGGGGCGCCCGCGCAGCGCGGCGGCCAGCGACATGGCGTCCTCCAGGGCCAGGGTGGTGCCGGCCCCGACGGAGTAGTGCGTGGTGTGGGCGGCGTCGCCGAGCAGCACCAGGTTGCCGTGCGACCAGACGCGGTTGGTCAGGGTGCGGAAGGGCTGCCACGGCAGGACGCCGGCGCCGGTCGCGGGGCGGGCGACGAGCGGATGGCCGTCGAGGACGTCGGCGAAGAGCTTCTCCAGCAGCACCAGCCCCTCCCCCTCGTCCGCCCCGTCCAGACCGAGGCCGCGCCAGGTCTCGGGCGCGCACTCGACGACGCAGGTGCTGTGGCCGGGCCCGAAGCCGTAGCCGTAGGCCCAGATCCAGCCGTGGGCGGTCGGTACGAAGGCGAAGGTGAAGGCGTCGAAGACCTTGGTGGTGCCGAGCCAGAGGTAGCGGTTGCGCCCGGGGCGCGCCGCGGTGCCGAAGTGCCCGGCGTGCCGGGTGCGCAGCGCACTGCCCACGCCGTCGGCCGCGACCACCAGGTCGGCGGCGGGCAGCTCGCCCGGGGCGGTGACCTCATGTCCGTACTCCAGCCGGACGCCGAGCGCGCGGGCCCGGGCGGCGAGGATCTCCAGCAGCCGGTGCCGGCCGATGCCGTGGCCGGTGTCGCCCCGGTGGCGTACCGACAGGTCGCCGACGTGGGCGACGCCGTCCCGCCAGGTCACCGAGTGTTCCTCGACGGCGCGGGCCGACTCGGGGTCGTGGCGGTGGAGCCGGTCGAGCAGCGGGCGCCAGTAGGTGACGCCCCAGCCGTAGGTGGAGCCCTCCGGGCCGCGTTCGTACACGGTGATGTCGTGGTCGGGGTCGTCCCGTTTCAGCAGGATCGACAGATACAGCCCGGCGGGTCCGCCACCGACGCAGGCGACCTTCACACACCCTCCCTGAATTACCGCAAAACGGTCATATGACCCGCAGGGTAACAGCGAGGTGACGGGACATCAGAAGATTTGCCGCGCGGGCGTCGGGTACCCGGGCCGTCCACCCGACGAAAGCCGAAGGAGGCAGTACCTGATGTCGCAGGTCGAGGAATCCATCGAGGTCGGCGTGCCGGTCCACACCGCCTACAACCAGTGGACCCAGTTCGAGTCGTTCCCCGAGTTCATGAGCGGGGTCGAGCGCATCGAGCAGCGCGACAGCACCTTGACGCACTGGGTGACGAAGGTCGACGGCGTCCGGCGCGAGTTCGACGCGCGGATCACCGAGCAGATCCCGGACGAGCGGGTCGCGTGGACCACGGTCGCCGGCGAGGCCGAGCAGGCGGGGGTCGTCACCTTCCACCGCCTCGACGACGGACACACCAAGGTGATGCTCCAGATGGAGTTCCGCCCGGACGGCGTCGCCGAGAAGGTCGGTGACAAGCTGGGCGTCGTGCAACGGCAGACCAAGGGTGACCTGGAGCGCTTCAAGCACTTCATCGAGCGGCGCGGCCAGGAGACCGGGGGCTGGCGCGGCGCGGTGTGACGCCCGCCGCCGCTACCCGGCCGCCGCCGTGCGGCACTCCGGGTGGCCCCAGCCCTGGTCGTTCTTGGCGATGGACTCACCGGCCGCGTAGGAGCGTCCGCACAGGCAGCGCCCGGCGAACTTCGCCTTGATCGTCCGCGTGCCGCCCCCGCCGCCCTTCCGGGCGGTGGGGGCCTTTTTGCGCGCGGCCTTGACCGGGGTGTCCGGGGCGGGCGGCGGCTCGGGCGAGCCCTGGGCGCTGCCCGCCGCCTCCTGGACGACGGCGGCGTGGCTGGCGGCGCGGTCCGCCCAGTCGTTGAGCCGGTCCCCGTCGACCTGGTGGGCCGGTACGTAGCGGAACTCCACCGAGCGGCCGCCGAGCAGTTCGTCGATGCGTACGACCAGTTCCTGGTTGGCGACCGGCTTGCCGGCCGAGGTCTTCCAGCCGTTGCGCTTCCAGCCGGGCAGCCAGGTGGTGACGGCCTTCATCGCGTACTGGGAGTCCATCCGGATCTCCAGCGGCACCGCCGGGTCGGTCGCCGCCAGCAGCCGCTCCAGGGCGGTGAGTTCGGCGACGTTGTTGGTGGCCCGGCCCAGCGGGCCCGCCTCCCAGCGGTCCGGGGTCTCGCTCTCGTCGGCGACGACCCAGGCCCAGGCCGCCGGGCCGGGATTGCCCTTCGAGGCCCCGTCGCACGCGGCCACAACACGTTCACGCATGGGCTCGATCATGCCATGGCCGCGAGCCGGTCCCCGGCGGGGTTCAGGAGACGTCCGAGATCTTCGGCATCTCGCCCTGGGTGGTCGTGATGTCGATCACCGAGAAGGCGGCGCCCTGCGGGTCGCTCAGCGCCGCGAACCGGCCGAACGGCGAGTCCATCGGCCCGAAGCGCAGTACGCCGCCGCGCTCGGTGGCACGGGCGACGGCGGCGTCGCAGTCGGCGACCGTGAAGTAGACGTTGATCCACGGCGGCAGCTCGGGCGGGAACTCGTCCGTCATGGCCATGCGGCCCAGGACGGTGCGCTCGTCCAGGTCGAAGAGGCGGAAGTCGATCGCGTCGTCCTCCATCCGCTTGGTCCGGTAGCCGAACACCGCCGGGAAGAAGGCGTCCGACTTCTGCGCCTCGCGGGCGAAGATCTCCGCCCAGCAGTAGGCACCGGGCACGGCCATCGCCTCGAAGCCCTCGTGGGTGCCGCCCTGCCAGAGGCCGAAGACGACGCCGCCGGGGTCCCGGGCCAGGCACATGGTGCCGAAGTCGCCGACCCGCATCGGCTCCATCAGCACCTCGCCGCCGGCCTCGCGGATCCTCGCCGCGGTGGCGGCGGCGTCCCGGGACGCGAAGTAGAGGCACCACTGCGCGTCGCCCTCCTGGCCCGGCATGGGCGGCACCACCGCGGCGACTGCCTTGCCGTCCGCGTAGGCCGTGGTGTAGTTGCCGTACTCCGACGACGACTCGCCGAAGGTCCAGCCGAGGACGTCGCCGTAGAAACTCTTCGCCCCCTCCAGGTCGCCGAACATCGCGTCGGCCCAACAAGGGGCTCCCTCGGGTTGTACTGCCATGACCGCCGCCTCCCGGACAGGGTGGGTGGGTGTGGGTGGTCCGCTTCCCCACGCTAGTCACCCGGGCCCGGGGCCGCGCGGCGAGCGCCACATTCCGGAAATTCCGTACTTCGCTCCCCTGCTCACTCCCCCGCTCACTCCCCGGCGAAGGCCTTCTCCAGGGCGGCGATGTCCAGTTTGCGCATCGACTCCATCGCCTTGTTGGCGCGGGCGGCCGCGGCCCGGTCGGGGCCGGAGAACATCTCCAGCAGCCGGCGCGGCACGACCTGCCAGGACACGCCGAACCGGTCCCGGACCCAGCCGCACGGCCCCAGCTCGCCGCCGTCCTCGGTCAGCCGCTGCGAGTAGTGGTCGACCTCTGCCTGGTCCTCGCAGGTGATCTGGAAGGAGATCGCCTCGGTGAACTTGAACTGCGGTCCGCCGTTCAGCCCGACGAACTTCTGTCCGTTGGCGGTGAAGTCGACGGTGAGCACCGTGCCGGCGGGGCGGTGGCCGCCCTCGGGGTAGTGGGTGATCTCGCCGACACGGGAGTCGGAGTCCTTGAACACCGAGACGTAGTAGTGGGCGGCCTCCTCGGCCTGGTCGTCGAACCACAGGCACGTGGTGAATCCGTCGCTGGCCATCGGTACCTCCTGGGTGCGTGGAACGCGGTCATCTGTGTCGACCGGCGCGGGGCCCGGAACTCATCGGCCGCGCGGCAATCCCTTCGACCGGGGCCCGGTCCCGCGCCTACCATCCGGCCGTGCTCTCCTCCACCGCCGCCGACGACGGCGCCCCCGGCCCGCCGCGCCCCTTCCGCCTCGACGTCCCGCAGGGCGACCTCGACGATCTGCACGCCCGGCTGGACCGGACCCGCTGGCCGGACCAGCCGGCCGGCGCCGGATGGGGGTACGGGGTGGAGCGGGAGTACCTGCGGGAGCTGGTGCGGTACTGGCGCCACGACTACGACTGGCGGGCCGCCGAGGCGGAGCTGAACGCCTGGCCGCAGTTCACCACCACGATCGACGGCGCGAACGTGCACTTCGCCCACGTCCGCTCCGCCGAGCCGGCCGCGACCCCGCTGCTGATCACCCACGGCTGGCCGGGGTCGATCGCCGAGTTCCTCGACGTGGCCGGGCCGTTGACCGATCCGGTGGCGCATGGCGGCGACCCCTCCGACGCCTTCCACCTCGTGCTGCCGAGCGTGCCCGGGTTCGGCCTGTCCGGACCGGCGCCGGACACCGGCTGGGAGGCCGGGCGGATCGCCGACGCCTGGGCCGAGCTGATGCGGCGCGTCGGCTACCACCGGTACGGCCTCCAGGGCGGTGACTGGGGCGCGGCGATCTCCCGCGAGCTGGGGCGGGTCCACCCCGAGCGGGTGCTCGGCGTCCACCTCAACCTGCTGCCGGGCGCCCAGCAGGCCACCGAGCCGACCGCCGCCGAGCTGGCCGGGCTCGGCGCCGCGGAACGGGAGCGCACCCTGCGGTCGTGGCGCCGCTGGGACGCGTGGACCCGGGAGAGCACCGGATACGCCGTCCAGCAGTCCACCCGGCCGCAGACCCTGGCGTACGCGCTCAACGACTCCCCGGTCGGGCAGCTCGCCTGGATCGTGGAGAAGTTCGCCGAGTGGACGGACTCCCGTCAGCTGCCGGAGGAGGCGGTGGACCGCGACCGGCTGCTGACCAACGTGATGCTGTACTGGGTGACCGGCACCGCCGGTTCGTCGGCCCGCGTCTACTACGAGCGGGCGCACGCCACCGGCCGCGCCGCCGCCCCGGGGGAGCCGTCCACCGCGCCGACCGCGGTCGCCTCCTTCGCCGCCGACCCGCAGCTCCCGCTGCGGCACCGGGCCCGGCGCACCGAGAACCTGGTGCGGTGGACGGAGTTCGACCGGGGCGGGCACTTCGCGGCGCTGGAGCAGCCGGAGCTGCTGGTCGGTGACGTACGGGCGTTCTTCCGGCAGTTGCGCGCGGAGCGGGCCGGCTGACCGCTCTGCCCTGGGCGAATCTGCCGCGGGCAGAGAAAGCCCCGGCGCGGGCGGTCCCGGGCCGACAGTGGGGGCGACGGCACCGTCCGGACGAAGCCGAAGGAGCGCCGATGTCCCCACTGACCACCGCCCCCCTGCTGCCGCGAGCGGAGGAGGGCGACACCCCGCCGAGCCGGTTCGACGACCACCTCGCCGCGCAGTTGCTCGCCCAGCGCATCGTCGTGCTGGGCACCCAGGTCGACGAGGTCTCCGCGAACCGGATCTGCGCCCAGTTGCTGATCCTGTCCGCGGAGGACCCGCGCACCGACATCAGCCTGTACATCAGCAGCCCCGGCGGCTCGGTCCACGCCGGGCTCGCCATCTACGACACGATGCGGCTGATCCCCAACGACGTCGCCACGCTCGCCATGGGGTTCGCCGCCAGCATGGGGCAGTTCCTGCTCAGCGTGGGCGCCGCGGGCAAGCGGTACGCGCTGCCCAACGCGCGGATCATGATGCACCAGCCGTCGGCGGGCATCGGCGGCACCACCGCGGACATCGAGATCCAGGCGGACAACCTGGAGTTCACCAAGCGCACCATCGAACGCATCACCGCCGAGCACACCGGCCAGTCACCGGAGACGATCTCGCGGGACGGCGACCGGGACCGCTGGTTCACGGCCGAGGAGGCCAGGGAGTACGGGATGGTGGACCGGGTGGTGGAGTCCTTCACGGACGTCCGCCCGGCCGGCACGCGGCGACGGATGGGGCTGTGACCATGGAGACGCGCATGGGGTCGTACACCATTCCGAGCGTCGTGGAGCGGACCCCGCAGGGCGAGCGGTCCTACGACGTGTTCAGCCGGCTGCTGGCGGAGCGGATCATCTTCCTCGGCACCGAGATCGACGACGGCGTCGCCAACGTCGTCATCGCGCAACTCCTGCACCTGGAGTCGTCGGCGCCGGAGAGCGAGATCTCGATCTACCTCAACTCCCCCGGCGGCTCGTTCACGTCGCTGATGGCGATCTACGACACCATGACGTTCGTGCAGGCGCCGATCTCGACGTTCTGCGTCGGCCAGGCGGCCTCCACGGCGGCGGTGCTGCTGGCCGGCGGCGACCCCGGGCGGCGGTTCGTGCTGGAGCACGCCCGGGTGCTGCTCGGCCAGCCGGCCAGCGGCGGCCGTCAGGGCACGGTCTCCGACCTGGCGCTCCAGGCGAAGGAGATGGTACGGATCCGCGCGCAGGTCGAGGAGGTGCTGACCCGGCACACCGGCCGCGAGGCCGCCGCGCTGCGGGCGGACATGGACCGCGACAAGGTGTTCACGGCCCAGGAGGCGGTGGCGTACGGGCTGGCCGACGAGGTGCTCGGCCGACGGCTCGTGCGGGCCTGAGCCGCCCCCCTGTGGGCGGGGCGGCCCTGCCCACGGGGGGCGCCGCGTCCCGTTACGCCGCCAAGCAGAGCCCGTCGTGACGGGAACCGGCGCGGCTGGAGACCGGGCGGCGGGTGGTGACTCGGGTGAGTTCGCCGTGCGCCCGGGCCAGCAGGTCGCCGAGGCCGAGGCCGAGCGCCCGGGCGGCGGCCGCGAGCACCTCCGAGGAGGCTTCCTTCCGGCCGCGTTCCACCTCGGAGAGGTACGGCATGGAGATCCGGGCCGCCTCCGCCACCTCCTTCAGCGTCCGTTCCTGGGCGAGGCGTTCCCGCCGCAGTACGTCGCCGACCAGGTCGCGCCAGAGCGGCTCGCGGGGCGCGGGGGCCGGGCGCGCGGCGTCCGGGCGGCCGGGGTGCGGGCGCAGGGGGATGACACGGGCTTCGTCCGGTGTTTGGCTGCTCACTTTCCCAGCTTAGGAGCGGCCCGCGGCAGCGGAAGGGCCCGGCGTTCCGCCCTGAGGGAAATCGGGGTCCGCCCGGCGCCCGCGCCGCTGACGTGTGGGCGGGCGGCGGCGCGGATATCCTTGAGCGGGCGGTACCGGGTCACCTGGGCGGCGTGAGCCGCCCGGACCTGGGTATCGCACCGCCGGAAGGATTCAGGGAGGCGTCGAGACGTGACTTTCGTGGCAGAGGCGATGGACACCGCCGTGATCCGGTCGAAGGCCGTGGACGGCCGTTCGGTGGCGCCGCGCGACGCGCGGGAGCTGTCCCGTCAGTTCTTCCAGCGGCTGTCCGAACTGGAGGAGGGCACCCGCGAGTACCAGTACGCGCGGGGCACCCTGATCGAGATGAACATGTCGCTGGTGCGGTTCGCGGCCGGCCGGTTCCGGGGCCGCGGCGACGACATGGAGGACGTCGTCCAGACCGGGATGATCGGTCTGATCAAGGCCATCGACCGGTTCGAGCTGTCGCGCGAGGTGGAGTTCACCTCCTTCGCGCTGCCGTACATCGTCGGCGAGATCAAGCGGTTCTTCCGTGACACCACCTGGGCGGTGCACGTGCCCAGGCGGCTTCAGGAACTCCGCGTCGAGCTGGCCAAGGCCCGTGAGGAGCTGTCCAGCCGGCTGGACCGCGAGCCGACCGTCGCCGAGCTGGCCACGCTGATGAACATCGGCGAGGACCAGGTGATCGAGGGACAGATCGCCGCCAACGGCTACCACTCCTCGTCGCTGGACGCCGCGCTCACCGGCGACGGCCCCGAGGGTGGCGAGTCGGTGCTGGCCGACTTCATCGGGGTGGAGGAGGACGGGCTGCGGCTCGTCGAGGACTTCCACACGCTGGCGCCGCTGATGGCCGAACTCAGCGAGCGCGACCGGCAGATCCTGCACCTGCGGTTCGTGGAGGAGGCCACCCAGGCGGAGATCGGCGAACGGCTCGGCTGCACGCAGATGCACGTCTCCCGGCTGATCAAGCGGATCATCGCCCGGCTGCGCGCGGGCATGCTGGGCGAACTGGACCACGTCTGAGGCCGCGGCGCACGGCGGCCGCGGGACATGACGGGGCGCACGGCGGGAGACCACCGTGCGCCTTCCGCCGCGGTCAATCGGTGAGCGGTACCACCGCGCGGACCCGCTTGCCGACCGGCACCCGTTCCACGACGAGTTCGTCGGCCAGCGCGTGCACGATCTCCAGTCCGTGCCGCCCGATCCGCTCCGGGTCGCGGGGGAAGCGTTTGGGCACCGCGCCGCTGCTGTCGTAGACGGACACCGTCACCGACCGGTCGGTGCCCTCCAGCTCCAGGATGTAGGGCCCCTGGCTGTGCCGGTCGGCGTTGGTGACCAGCTCACTCACCACCAGGAGCACGGCACCGTCGGCGGGGCGGCCGATCGTGGCGCACCACTCGGTCCTCAGCTGCTGGAGGAAGAGCGACGCGAAGGAACGCGCCTCGGCGATGCATCCCGGCTCGCCGGTGTAGTGTGCCGCCCGCCGTAGCGGTTCCACGGGCACGTCGAAGCCAGTCGGTATCACTGCCCCGTCCAGGTGGTCGATCATGCGTTTCTCTCTCGGAAGCCGGACTGGCCGGACGCTGCTGCACCAGTCCTGGTACCCCGTTGTCGGCCGTGCATGTCACCTCATTCTCACTGCGGGCATTGTCACAGCCGCGCGGGGCACCCGGACAGTGACCCCGGCCGATCGCGAGCGGTGCCCGGGGCGGAGTCCGGGAGGTGGACCGTGGTCTGGTGGACGTGGCTCGTCGTGGCGGTCGCGGTGCTGGTCGCCGTGGTGCTGCTGACCCTGGCGGTGCAGGCCCGGCGGCGGTCCGGCACGGTCGTCGCGGTGCGGTCCGGGCGCCGGCCCGGCGGGAAGGGCGTGCGATGAACGAGCTGATGGCCGCGCGGAGTCTGACCACCCGGCCGGTGGTGACCCTGGGCGGGGACGTGGTGGCGCAGGTCAAGGACACCGTCTTCGACGCGGAGGCCGGCCGGATCACCGGGTTCACGCTCAGTGGCCGGGGTCTGCTGTCGGGGCCGCTGCGGCAGAGCCTGCCCTGGCCCGCGGTGCACGCGCTGGGCCATGACGCGGTGCTGATCCGCGACCGGCGGGAGCTGGCGGCGACGGCCGCCGTGGTGGCCCGCCGGGAGGCGACGCAGGGCCGGGTGCTGGGGGCGCGGGTGCTGACCGACACGGGCACCGACGTCGGCACGGTCCTCGACGTGGTGGTGGAGGGCGGCGGCAGCGGCCGGGTGATCGGATTCCGGGTGGCCGCGAGCAAGGCCCTGGCGCCGGGGTCCAGACGCCGGCGGCGCCAGGTCTACGTGCCGCGCGGCGAGACGCTCGCCGTGTCCGGCCGGGCGCTGGTGCTGCCCGCGGACGCCGTCCGGCATGTCGTCGGCGGCCTCGACGAACTGGCCGCGCTGACGGCCGGCGGCGTCCCGGGCCGCCCGGAGGGACCCACGCCATGACGCTGTTCTCCGAGATACATGGCCTGCCGGTGGTCACCCTGGCCGACGCGGCGGAGCTGGGGACCGTGACGTCGCTGGCCGTGGACGCCGCCGCGGGCACGGTCACCCACCTGAGGGTGCGCGGCCGGCGCCGGCGCCAGGAGACGGTGCTGCCTTGGGCGGCGCTGCACGCCGTGGGGCCGGACGCCGTCCTGGTCCGGTCGGCCGACCCGGCCGGTCCGGTGCCGCCGCACGATCCGGTGGACAGCCGGGTGCTGACGGACGCCGGCGACGAGGCGGGCACCGTCCGGGACCTGGTCTTCGATCCGGACACCGGCCGGGTGCTGCGGGTGGTCACGGCCTACGGGGACATACCGGCCGACCGGCTGCTGGGCCTCGGCGACTACGCCCTGGTGGTCCGGGCCGCCGTCTGACGCTCCGGCCCGGCGGTGGCCGACTCCGCGCGGCCCGGGGGACGGGCGGGCGGACGGGCCGTTCGGACTGCCGTTGCCGCACCTCCTCGACGAGGTGCTGCGCGCCCCGGGCCTGTCGACGGTGAACCCGGCGCACCGCCGTGCGGCTGGTCGCGGCGATCCTCATGATCGGTCTGACCTGCCGGGCCCCCGCGCGGGCGGGACCGTCGGTGCTGGGCGTCGGCGGCCTGGGAGACGACGCGTCCGCGGAGCTGTTCCGGCGGCCACGGCCGTGGACCTGCTCGGCCCGGCGGTGGGGCGGGGGCCGGCCGCCGGGTTCCGCGGCGCCCTGCTCGCGCGCCTCGGAACCCGGCGGTGGCGAAGGTCAGTCGAAGGCCGCGGCGAACGCCCCGGGCTGGTAGGAACCGCCCTTCTGATGCGTGATCACCGCCAGCCGGTTGGCCGCGTTGATCAGCGCGACCACGCAGACCAGCGCCGCCGTGCAGTCGTCGTCGTAGTGCTTGCGCACCTGCTCCCAGGTCTCGTCGGACACCCCCTGATGGGCGTCGGCGAGCCGGGTGCCCTCCTCGGTGAGGGCCAGCGCGGCCCGTTCGGCCTCGGTGAAGACGGTGGACTCGCGCCAGGTGGCGACCAGGCTGAGCCGTACCGCGCTCTCCCCGGCCGCCGCGGCCTCCTTGGCGTGCATGTCGACGCAGTGGCCGCAGCCGTTGATCTGGCTGGCGCGCAGCGCCATCAGTTCTTGCGTGGACTTGGGCAGCGGCGACTGCTGGAGCACCAGCGCGGTGCCGGCGAACCGCTTGGCGAACTTGACCGCGATCTCGTTCTCGAACAGGTCGAACCGGGCTTCCATGGCGTCGTCCTCACTCGTGTTCGTGCGTCGGATGCCCACAGGACGCCCCCGCCGCGGGTCCTGTGACATGGCGGGAATGTGATGTGCGCCACTGGCCGCGGCTGTCACAGAACCGGTCCGGCCGGCATCTCGGGTATGTGACGACAGAACACGGCGACCGCGCCACCGAGGCGTTCGTCGCCCACCGCAACCTGCTGTTCACCGTGGCCTACGAGATGCTCGGCTCGGCCGCCGACGCGGAGGACGTGCTCCAGGAGACCTGGCTGCGCTGGTCCGGCGTCGACCTCGCCGAGGTGCGGGAGCCGCGGGCGTACCTGGTCCGGATCACCACCCGGCAGGCGCTGAGCCGGCTGCGCGCGCTGGGCCGGCGCAAGGAGTCCTACGTCGGTTCCTGGCTGCCCGAGCCGCTGCTGACCACACCGGACGTGGCCGAGGACGTCGAACTGGCCGACAGCGTCTCGATGGCCGTGCTGCTGGTGCTGGAGACCCTGGCGCCCGTGGAGCGGGCGGTGTTCGTGCTGCGCGAGGTGTTCGCCCTCGGGTACGAGGAGATCGCCGAGGCCGTCGGCAAGAGCCCGGCGGCGGTCCGGCAGATCGGACACCGGGCCCGCGCCCATGTCGCGGCCCGCCGGCCGCGCGGGACCGTCTCCGCCGCCGACACCCGGGACGCCCTCGCCGCGTTCCGGCGGGCGGTCGAGACCGGCGACCTGCAGGGGCTGCTCGACATCCTCGCGCCGGACGTGGTGCTGCTGGGCGACGGCGGCGGGGTGCGGCAGGCCGTCCTGCGGCCGATCGCGGGCGCCGACAAGGTGGCCCGGCTGCTGGTCGCCGGCATGGGCCGGCTGACCACCGGGGCCGCGCTGCGCCCGGCGCAGGTCAACGGCCACCCGGCCCTGGTCGTCCGGCTCGACGGCGAGCTCGACACCGTGGTGGCGGTGCGCGTCGACGACGGTCTGATCACCGGTCTGTACGCGGTGCGCAACCCGGAGAAGCTGTCGCACATGGAGCGGGCGACCGCCCTGCGCCGGTGACGCCGTTCAGGCGACGGGCACCACCAGCGCCGGGCCGGTGCGCTGCATGCGCAGGGCGTCCACCGACTCGGCGAGCAGTTCGTACTCGGTGGTCTCGTCGCTGGTGGCCACCCGCACCAGCCGCCCGGCGGCCAGTTCCTCGCCGACCAGTTCCTGTTGCACCACGTCGGCACACCAGGCGCGCAGCGCCAGCGGGACGTCCGGGGCGTCGTCGGCCACCGGGGTCAGGGCGCCGCGCGGCAGGTGCGGCCGGTCGGGCTGCGGATCGAGCCGCTCGGCGATCCAGGAGGCCCGGTCGCGCAGCCACCACAGGGCGAGGGCGAGGGTGGGGGCCCGGTAGGTTCCCAGCGGGACGCCGATCCGCCGCCCGTCACAGACTCCGTACGCGGTGACATGGCACAGGAACTCGTCGTGCACGTCTCCCCTCCCCCGTCGCATGGGTCGTGCGCTGTGGGTGAGGGCGCTGTCGCATGGCGTGATGCGCCCTAGGAGTTGAGTATGTTCACTGCTGAACCACTGTCACCATGCCTTTCCGGCCAGTCTCTTGGCATATTCACCGGTTCGACTGGCCGGAAGTTTTCCTATGCCTTGACGAGTTCGTCGATCCGGGCCAGTTCGTCGGCGTCGAAGTCCAGGTTGCCGACGGCGGCGACGCTGTCCGCCAGCTGTTCCGGGCTGCTCGCGCCGACCAGCGCGGAGGTCACCCGGCCGCCGCGCAGCACCCAGGCCAGCGCCAGCTGCGCCAGGGACTGGCCGCGGGACTTCGCGAGCGCGTCCAGCGCGCGCAACCTGCCGACCAGGTCCTCGGTGACCGCGTCCGAGTTCAGGAACGGGCTGTCGCTCGCCGCCCGGGAGTCCTCCGGGATGCCGTTGAGGTACCGGCCGGTCAGCAGGCCCTGCTCCAGCGGGGAGTAGGCGATGGAGCCGACGTTCAGCTCGTCGAGGGCGTCCAGCAGGCCCTCGCTCTCCGGGCGCCGGTCGAGCATCGAGTAGCGCGGCTGGTGGATCAGCAGCGGCGTGCCCAGGTCGGCCAGGATGCGCGCGGCCTCGCGGGTCTGCTCCGCCGAGTAGTTGGAGACCCCGACGTAGAGCGCCTTGCCCTGCCGCACCGCCGAGTGCAGGGCGCCCATCGTCTCCTCCAGCGGAGTGTCCGGGTCGGGGCGGTGCGAGTAGAAGATGTCGACGTACTCCAGGCCCATCCGCCGCAGGCTCTGGTCGAGGGAGGACAGCAGGTACTTGCGCGAGCCCCACTCGCCGTACGGGCCGGGCCACATCAGATAGCCGGCCTTGGTGGAGATCACCAGTTCGTCGCGGTACGGCGCGAAGTCGGCCGTCAGCGCCTCGCCGAGGGCGGACTCGGCGGCGCCGGGCGGCGGGCCGTAGTTGTTGGCCAGGTCGAAGTGGGTGACACCGAGGTCGAAGGCGCGGCGCAGGATGGCGCGCTGGGTCTCGACCGGGCGGTCCGGGCCGAAGTTGTGCCACAGGCCGAGCGAGAGCGCGGGGAGCTTCAGGCCGCTGCGTCCGGTGCGCCGGTAGGGCAGGGTCGCGTAGCGGTCGGGGTGTGCGGTGTACAACGCGTCTCCAGGGGATGTGCTGCGAGGGGTCGGCTCCCACTCTCGCGCGGGGTGCGACGAGTGGTCCAACAGGAGAATCCGATCGGATTCAGCGACTACGCTTCTCAGTCGTGGAACTTCGCCATCTCCAGCACTTCGTCGCGGTCGCCGAGGACCAGCACTTCACCCGGGCGGCGGAACGCCTGGTCGTCTCGCAGTCCGGCCTGTCGGCGTCCATCCGGGCGCTGGAACGGGAGCTGCGCGCGCCGCTGTTCGTGCGGACCACCCGCCGGGTGACGCTGACCGAGGCCGGGCGGGCGCTGCTCGGTGAGGCGCAGCGCGTCCTGGCGCAGGTGCGGGCGGCGCACGAGGCGGTCGCGGCGGTGCAGGGCGTGCTGCGCGGCACGCTGTCGGTGGGCACCGAGCAGTGCATCGCCGGGGTGCCGGTGGCCGGGCTGCTGGCCGGCTTCCGCCGCCGCCATCCGGACGTGGAGATCCGGCTGCGGCAGGCGGGCTCCGGCGAACTGGCCGAGGAGGTCGCGGCGGGCCGGCTCGACCTGGCCTTCGCCTACCGGATCCAGCCGGACACCGACCGGCTGCGCTCGGTGTCGCTGAGCAGCGAGCCGATGACCGTGCTGTGCCACCCGGGCCACCGCCTCGCCGAGCGCGGCGCGGTACTGGCCCCCCGCGACCTGGCCGACGAGGTCTTCGTCGACTTCCACCCGGACTGGGGGCCGCGCCGGGTCACCGACACCGCGTTCGCCGCGGCGGGCGTCCGGCGCACGGTGGCGCTGGAGGTCAACGACGTGCACGGCCTGCTCGACCTGATCGACGAGAACCTCGGCGTCGCCGTCGTCCCGCGGCACTTCCGGCACAAGCGGGCCTCGCTGACCTCGCTGCCGCTCAAGGAGTGCGACGAGGTGCTGTACGAGACCGTGGCGCTGCTGCCGCCCCCGCAGGCCACCAGTCCGGCGGCCCGGGCGCTGATGGCGCTGCTGGAAACGGCGAGCGCCTGACCGGCCGGTGCGCCATGGTGGACGTATGCATGCGAAGGACATCCTCATCGAGGGCTACGGCCGTATCCGGGAAGAGTTCCACGCCGCCGCCGACGGCCTCGGCCCCGACGACCTGGCCGCCCGCCCCTCCCCCGACGCCAACTCCATCGGCTGGCTGCTCTGGCATCTGACCCGGGTCCAGGACGACCACATCGCGGACGCCTTCGGCCTGGACCAGGTGTGGCTGGCCCAGGACTGGGAGCGGCGCTTCGGACTCGGCCTGCCCGCCCGGGACACCGGGTACGGCCACCGCCCCGCGCAGGTCGCGAAGGTGCGGGTCGGCTCGGCGGACCTGCTGACCGGCTACTACGACGCCGTGCACGAGCAGACGCTGGGCGCGCTGCGCTCGCTGACCGCCCAGGACCTGGAGCGGGTGGTCGACGAGAACTGGGACCCGCCGGTCACCCTGGCCGTGCGGCTGGTCAGTGTGCTGTCCGACGACCTCCAGCACGTGGGGCAGGCCGCCTACGCGCGCGGGCTGCTGCAGAGCGCGTAGCCCGGCAGGACGACGTCCTCGATGAGGGCCCGGCGCTCGTCGAACGGGATGAACGCGCTCTTGACCGCGTTCACCGTGACCGTGCGCAGGTCCTCGAGGCCCCAGCCGGCCTGCTCGACGAGCAGGGCCATCTCCCGGGTCATCGTGGTGCCCGAGACCAGCCGGTTGTCGGTGTTGAGGGTGACCCGGAAGCCGAGGTCCTTCAGGGCGGTGATGGGGTGGCCGGCGATGGAGGCCGCGGCACCGGTCTGGAGGTTGGAGGTGGGGCACATCTCCAGGGCGATCCGGCGGTCCCGCACCCAGCCGGCCAGCCGGCCGAGCTTGCCGCCCACGAGGTCGGGGATGTCGTCGGTGAGACGCACCCCGTGCCCGATGCGCTGGGCGCCGCACACCTGGACCGCCTGGTGGATGCTGGGCAGGCCGTACGCCTCCCCGGCGTGGATGGTGAACGGCACGTTCTCGCGCCGCAGATGGGCGAAGGCGGCGAGGTGGTCGGCGGGCGGGAAGCCGTCCTCGGCGCCGGCGATGTCGAAGCCGACCACCCCGGCGTCCCGGAAGGCGACCGCGAGGTCGGCGGCCTCGCGGACCCGGTCGAACATCCGCATCCCGCACAGCAGGGTGCCCACCCGGACGGGCGTACCGGCCGCCGCGGCCTTCGCCATGCCCGCGGCCAGCCCCTCCTGCACGGCCTCGACCACCTCGGGCAGGGCCAGCCCGCCGGTCAGCATCAGCTCGGGCGCGTAGCGCACCTCGCCGTAGACCACGCCGTCCGCGGCCAGGTCGAGGACGTACTCCTCGGCGGCCCGCAGCAGGGCCTCGCGGGTCTGGAGCACGGCGAGGGTGTGCTCGAAGGTGGCTATGTAGCGCACCAGGTCACCGGAGCCGGCGGCTTCGCGGAACCAGGCGGCCAGCCCGTCGGGATCGGTGTCGGGCAGCGTGTGGCCGGCCTCCCGGGCCAGCTCCACGACGGTGGCGGGCCGCAGCCCGCCGTCGAGATGGTCGTGCAGCACGGCCTTGGGCAGCCGGCGGAGCGTGTCGGTGTCGAGCGCGGTCATGCGTCGGTGTCCTCGGTAGGGGTGGTGGGGGTGGTGGGCTGGAGCAGGTCCCAGCGGTTGCCGTACAGGTCCTGGAAGACCGCGACCGTGCCGTAGGGCTCGTACCGGGGCTGCTCCAGGAAGGTCACGCCGGCCGCCGTCATCCGGGCGTGGTCGCGGGCGAAGTCGTCGGTGTGCAGGAAGAAGCCGACCCGGCCGCCGGTCTGGTCGCCGATCCGGGCCCGCTGCGGCTCGCCCTTGGCGCGGGCCAGCAGCAGCGCGGTGCCGCCGGTTCCCGGGCCGGGCTCGACGACGACCCAGCGGGAGCCGTCGGGCCGGGGCGCGTCCTCGGCGAGGCGGAAGCCGAGGGCGCCGGTGTAGAAGCGGACGGCGGCGTCGTAGTCGTCGACGACGAGGGTGACCAGGGCGATGCGGGACATCGGGACCTCTCGGGCGGGGATGACGGGAGAGGTTAGTACGGATGGAAGTTATACGTAAAACTGCCATCCGCTCAGCCGAGCAGGGTCAGGTCCGCCTCGGTCAGCCGGAGGGCGCCCGCGGCCACGTTCTCGGTCAGGTGGGCGGGGTCGCCGGTGCCGGGAATGGCGAGCAGGTGCGGGCCCTGGTGCAGGGTCCAGGCGATCCGGACCTGGGCGGGGCTCGCGCCGTGCGCCGCGGCGACCGCGCGCACGCCGGCGTCGTGGTCGGCGGCGGCCCGCTCGGGTCCGGCCTGGCCGGCGACGGCGTAGAACGGCACGAAGGCGATGCCCTGGGCGCGGCACCGGCGCAGCAGTTCGTCGGTGGCCGGGTCGTGGAAGCCGAGCCCGTAGCGGTTCTGGACGCTGACCACCGGGGCGATGGCCTGCGCCTCGGCGAGGTGGCGGGGCTCGACGGCGGAGAGCCCAAGGTGGCGGATCAGGCCGGCCTCGCGCAGTTCGGCGAGGGCGCCGAAGTGCTCGGCGATCGAGTCCTGGCGCATGCGGCGCAGGTAGACGACGTCGAGGTGGTCGCGGCCGAGCTGGCGCAGATTCTCCTCGACGTGTCCGCGCAGGTCCTCGGGGCGGGCGGCGGTGCCCCACGCGCCGGACCAGTCGCGGTACGGGCCGACCTTGGCCGCGATCACCAGGTCGTCGGGGTAGGGCGCCAGCGCGCGGCTGATCAGTTCGTTGGCGGAGCGCAGGGCGGAGAAGTAGAAGGCGGCGGTGTCGATGTGGTTGACGCCGAGTTCGACCGCCCGGCGCAGTACGGCGAGCGAGCGGTCCCGGTCGGCCGGGGTGCCGAGGTGGAAGGCGGCGCTGCCCGTCAGCCGCATAGCGCCGAGGCCGACGCGGCGGACGGGCAGGTCGCCGAGGGTCCAGGTGCCGGCCGCGTGCGCGGTGATCGTTTCCGTGGTCATCGGCGGAGTTTCGCACACGCCCGGCGGGGCGGGTCAGCAGTACAGGTTGCCGCCCGGGTCGACGCCGAGGATCTGCGCGAACCGCTGGTACGTCGTCACCCGGCTCTGCACCTGCGCGGCATTGCCCCCGTCGCACTCCAGGGACCCGTTGATGGAACGGATGGTCTGGCCGAAGCCGGCGCCGTTGACCATGGCGTTGTGCGCGGTCATGGTGCCGGGACCGTTCTGGGTGTTCCAGTACCACAGGCCGGTCTTCCAGGCCACGGCGGCGTCGTTCTGCACCAGCGAGGGGTTGTTCAGCAGGTCGATGCCGAGCGCGTCGCCCGCCGCCTTGTAGTTGAAGTTCCAGCTGAGCTGGATCGGACCGCGCCCGTAGTAGGCGGACTGGCCGGCCGGGCAGCCGTAGGACTGGCTCCAGTCGCAGTAGTGCGAGTAGTTGGCGGTGTTCTGCTCGACGACGTACACCAGCCCGCCGGTCTCGTGGCTGACGTTGGCGAGGAAGGCGGCGGCCTCCTGCTTCTTGACGGTGTCGCTGCCGGTGGTGGCGAAGCCGGGGTAGGCGGAGAGCGCGGCGGTGAGGCCGCTGTAGGTGTAGAAGCCGTTCCGGCTCGGGAACATCGTGTTGAACTGGGCCTCGGTGACCACGAAGTTGCCGACCGGTGTGGAGCCGCTGTCGCAGCCGTACGGCTCCCAGTACCAGGTGCTGATGGTGGGGTCGTAGCCCGGGTTGGCGTACTCGGCGATGTACGCCTTGCCGTCGGTGTAGCGGACGATGGCGCCGGCGGCGTAGGACTTGCCCGCCACCCAGCTCGGGTAGCTGGAACAGGCGGCGGCACTCGCGGGGGTGGCCGGCATCAGCGCGGGCACGGCGCCGGCCAGCGCGAGGACGGCCACGGCCGCGGAGATACGACGTCTCGACATGGGATCAACTCCTTGTCGGAGCACGGCCGTTCACGGGTGGGGCCGGAGCGGAACGGCCGTGGTGGGGGGTGGGTGAGCACACTCAACCGCATTGGTATGTACCAGTCAAGGGTGTAGACCAGTCGGACTCCGACGCCGGCTTTGACCCCGGCGGAGCGGGCCACAATGGGCCCATGACCGCACTCACCGCCCCGCACCCGCTCGTCACCCGGGCCCGGCGGCTCGCGGACGACCTGCTCGTCCCGTCCGCCGCCCGGGTCGACCAGCAGGGTGTGCCGGCCGGTCACCTCGAGGCCGTCCGCCGCGCGGGACTGCTCGGGGTGAGCGCCCCGGAGGAGTACGGCGGGGCGGGCGCCCCGGACCCGGTGGCGCGCGAGACGGCGGAGATCCTGGCCGGGGCGTGCTGCTCCACCTGGTTCGTGCAGACCCAGCACCACACACCGGTCCGGATGCTCGCCGGGGCCGAGCCGGGACTGCCGGCGCGGGACCGGCTGCTGCCCGCGCTGGCCACGGGCGCGTCCCTGGCGGGCATCGCCTTCGCGCACGTACGCGCCTTCCCGCGGGTGCCGGTGCGGGTCACCGCCGAGCGGGGCGGCTGGCGCTTCGACGGCACGGTGCCCTGGTACACGGGGTGGGGGCTGAACGACGTCATGCTGCTCGCGGGGGTGACACGGGACGCCGAG
The DNA here is from genome assembly GCF_040639815.1 of Streptomyces sp. NPDC023723. Lineage (NCBI taxonomy): Bacteria > Bacillati > Actinomycetota > Actinomycetes > Kitasatosporales > Streptomycetaceae > Streptomyces > Streptomyces sp. NPDC023723. The sequence continues at coordinate 31,129 of NZ_JBFAAP010000024.1, read as the reverse complement.
GTGGTGTTCGCGTTCGCCGACGCCCGCGAGCAGCCGGGGCTGCGGGCGTCAGCGCCGATGCGGCTCGCGGCGCTGACGGCCGCGCGCACGGTCTCCCTGGAGCTGGACGGCCTGTGGCTGCCGGGCGACGCCCTGCTGCGGTGCACGCCCCAGGAGGAGTTCGCCCGGGCCGACGGGGCGCGCAGCGCCAACACCTCGCCGGCGGTGTTCGGGGTCACGTCCGCCGCGCTGAGCCTCCTGGCGGCCGCCCCCGACGCCGGTGACACCGCGGCGGCGCTGCGCGCCCGCCTCGCCGAACTGCGCCGCAGCGCCTACGCGTTGGCCGACCACCCCGCACCGCGCGAACACGTCGCGGAACGCCTCGCCCTGCGCACCCGCGCGTACGACCTGATGCGCGCGGCCACGACCGCGGCGGTGGTGGCCGGCGGCGGCCGGGCGATGAGCCTGGACGGCACCGCGCAGCGGCTCGCCCGGGAGGGCATGTTCCTGCTGGTCCAGGGCCAGACGGCGGCCGTGCGGCGGACCCATCTGGCGGCACTGGGCGGTTAGGGGATTCCTGCCGGATCTCCGCGGCGGCGCGACGCCCGGCAGCCGGGGCGCGGGCCGCCGGTCAGTCGTCGTCGGACGCCGGGACGACGACGAGGAACGCGTCCGACTTCAGGTCCATGACCACCGTGGCGGGCTCGCCCTGGGCCCGGCGGGCGGCGGCGAACTCCTCCGCCGGCCACGAACCGCGCGGCGCCCCCGCCGGAAATCGCTCCAACACCTTCGCGCCCATAGCGGCAGACACCTCCGAGAGCCGACGACCGGCGGCCGGTGATTCCGGCCGGGACACCTTCCGCCTGCCCCCGTTCGCCCCACGCATACCCCCGCAGCGGCGCATCCGGTGGAGGCCCGTGCGCGGAGGTGATCACATGGAGGGCGACAGGGGGGCCGCCGATCCGGAGGGCCGAGCACGATGCGCGACGACGACACCGGGACCGGGCCGCGCTGCCTGGTGACCGGCGCCACGGGATACATCGGCGGCCGGCTCGTGCCGGAACTGCTCGCCGCCGGCCACCGGGTGCGCTGCCTGGCCCGCTCCCCCGGCAAGCTGCGCGACCAGCCGTGGGCGGACCGCGTGGAGGTGGCGCGCGGGGACGTCACGGACCGGGCCTCGCTCACCGCCGCGCTGCGGGACGTGGAGGTCGCCTACTACCTGGTGCACTCCCTGGGCACCGGGGACGGTTTCGAGGACACCGACCGCCGGGCCGCCCGGCTCTTCGGCGAGGTGGCCCGGGCCGCCGGGGTGCGGCGCATCGTGTACCTGGGCGGACTCACCCCGGCGGGCGTACCCGAGCGGTCGCTCTCCCCGCACCTGCGGTCACGGGCCGAGGTCGGCCGCATCCTGCTGGCCTCCGGGGTGCCGGCCACGGTGCTGCGGGCCGCCGTGATCATCGGCTCCGGCTCCGCCTCGTTCGAGATGCTGCGCTACCTCACCGAGCGGCTGCCGGTGATGGTGACGCCGAACTGGGTGCACACCCGCATCCAGCCGATCGCGATCCGGGACGTGCTGCGCACCCTGGTGGGCAGCGCGCGGATGCCGGACGACGTCAGCCGCGCCTTCGACATCGGCGGACCGGACATGCTGACCTACCGGCAGATGATGGACCGGTACGCGGCCGTCGCCGGCCTGCCGCACCGGTTCGTGGTGCCGGTCCCGGTCCTGACCCCGCGGCTGTCCGGCTACTGGGTGGGCCTGGTGACCCCGGTGCCGGCCGCCATCGCCAAGCCGCTCACCGAGTCGCTGCGCCACGAGGTGGTCTGCCAGGAGCACGACATCGCACGGTACGTGCCCGATCCACCCGGGTCCCTGATCGGTTTCGACGAGGCGGTACGGCTGGCCCTGCGGCGGGTCCAGGAGGCACGGGTGGCCACCCGCTGGTCGAACGCCTCGGTGCCCGGCGCGCCCAGCGACCCGCTGCCCACCGACCCCGACTGGGCGGGCGGCAGCCTGTACACGGACCGCCGCGCCCGCCGGGTCGACGCCTCGCGCGAGACACTGTGGCGGGTCATCGAGAGCATCGGCGGGGACAACGGCTGGTACTCCTTCCCGCTCGCCTGGGCCGTGCGCGGCTGGCTGGACCGGCTGGCCGGCGGGGTCGGACTGAACCGGGGGCGGCGGGACGCGGCCCATCTGCGGGCCGGCGACTCGCTGGACTTCTGGCGGGTCGAGGAGATCGAGCCGGGCCATCTGCTGCGGCTGCGCGCGGAGATGCGGCTGCCGGGTCTGGCCTGGCTGGAGATGTACGCCGAGACGGACGCCGCCGGCCGCACCCGGTACCGGCAGCGCGCCCTGTTCCACCCGCACGGGCTGCTCGGCCACCTGTACTGGTGGAGCGTGTCGCCCTTCCACGCCGTGGTCTTCGGCGGCATGGCCCGCAACATCGCCCGCGCGGCGGCGACGGCGTCCCCGGACCGCGCCCCGCACACTCCGGCCGGTCCCCTCCCGGCGGCCGGTGACCGGCCCCCGACGATCACCTGAGCCCGTCCCGGCCCCGTTCCTCCGACCTCGCTCCACCGACCCCGTTCCTCTGACCTCGTTCCACCGCCCCCCTTCCACCGTCCCCGTTCTACCGACCCCTTTCCACCGCCCCCTTTCCACCGCCCCCTTCCTCCGGCCGGCCGCGGGTCTCCCGCATCCGCCCGCCCGGCCGGACCGGAAGCAACCCGGTGGCACCTCTCCCCCACCCAGGAGTCCGCGCATGCACGTCTCGGTCGTCCTGTTCACCGCCGACCTGCGGCTGCACGACCATCCACCGCTGCGGGCCGCGAGCGAGGGCCGCGGGTACGTCGTTCCGCTGTTCGTCCGGGACCCGGCGGTGGACCGGGCCGGGTTCGCCGTACCCAACCGCCTGGCGTTCCTCGCCGACTGCCTGCGGGACCTGGACGCGGGCCTGCGCGCCCGCGGCGGCCGGCTCGTCGTCCGCACCGGCGACGTCGTCGAGCAGGTCTGCCGGGTGGCCACCGAGGCGGACGCCGACGAGGTGCACATGGCGGCCGACGTCAGCGCCTACGCCCGGGCCCGTGAGGAGCGGCTCCGGTGCGCGCTGGAGGCCGCCGGCCGACGGCTGCACGTGCACGAGACGGTGACCACCGTCGTGCCGCCCGGCGCGGTGACCCCCGCCGCCTCCGACCACTACGCCGTGTTCACCCCCTACTTCCGGCAGTGGTCCCGGCTGCCGCCGCGGGCCGTCCGCGCCGCGCCCCGCGCCGTCCGGGTGCCGGACGGCGTCCGCTCCGCGCCGCTGCCCGCCCGGCCCGGCCTCCCGGACCTGTCGCCTGGACTGGCCCGGGGCGGCGAGACGGAGGGCCGCGAACGGCTGGCGGCCTGGCTGCGCGCCCCGGTCGCGCACTACGCGGACCGGCACGACGACCTGGCCGGCGACGCCACCTCCCGGCTCTCGCCGCACCTGCACTTCGGCACCCTCTCCCCCGTCGAGGTCGTGCACCGCGCCCGGCGGGCGGGCGGCCCCGGCGCCGAGTCCTTCGTACGGCAGCTCGCCTGGCGCGACTTCCACCGGCAGGTACTGGCCGCGCGCCCGGCGGCGGCCGCCGAGGACTACCGCACCCGGCACGACCACTGGCGTACGGGCCCCGACGCGGACGCGGACACCGAGGCGTGGCGGGCGGGCCGCACGGGCTTCCCGGTGGTCGACGCCGGAATGCGGCAACTGCGCCACGAGGGCTGGATGCACAACCGGGCCCGGCTGCTGACCGCCGGTTTCCTCACCAAGACGCTCTACGTCGACTGGCGCGTCGGCGCCCGCCACTTCCTCGGCCTGCTCGTCGACGGGGACGTGGCCAACAACCAGCTCAACTGGCAGTGGACGGCCGGGACCGGCACCGACACCCGCCCGCACCGGGTGCTGAACCCGGTCGTCCAGGGCCTGCGGTACGACCCGGACGGCGCGTACGTCCGGCGCTGGGTGCCGGAACTCGCGGGGATGCCCGGCCGGGCGGCGCACGAGCCGTGGAAGCTGCCGGCCGCGGACCGGGCCGCGCTCGGCTACCCGGCGCCGATCGTCGAGCTCGCGGCGGGCCTTGCCCGGTTCAGACGGGCCCGCGGCCGGGAGTGAGGGGCGCGCCGGCGGCGGTCGACAGCATGTCCAGCGCCTCCGACAGGGTCGCCGGCCGGGCCGTGTCCGCCGCGGACCGTCCGGCCCAGCCCGGTCCGGCCAGCATCACCAGCGGCCGGCGCCGGGCGCCGCTCACGCCCCACCGGGTGGCCGCGACGTGCCGGGCCAGCGCGGTGGTCGCCATGGACCGGGCCTGGGCCCACAGCACCACGGCGACCGGCCCCAGCCGGCGCACGGCGGCGGTGAGCGCCTCGGCGGGGACCGCGGCGCCGAACATCCGGGTGGCGAGCTGCCGTTCACTCAGTGCGGCGTTGAGCGCCTCGATGGGCAGCGTGTGCTCCTCGCCGGGGACGCAGGCCAGGACGACGGGGGCGTCGGTGCCGCACGTCGGCGGGCGGGTGTGGCGGCGCAGCGTGGTGGAGACGTGCCAGGACAGCAGGTGCTCCACCTCGACGTAGCGGTCCCCGGACGTCTCCCACTTCCGTCCCACCGCGTGCAGGGCCGGCACCATCACCTCCTGCCAGGCGCCGGTCAGCCCGTGCCGTGCCACGGCCCGGTCCAGCAGTTCCTGCACGGCCGGCGCGTCCAGCCGGACGGCGGCCCGGGACAGCCCGCGGCACTCGCGGCGCAGGCCGGCGGCGGACGCCGGGCCGGTGTCGCGGCCGGGCGGCGGGCCCTCGCCGGTGGCGGGCGGTGCGGGCCGGGTGCCCTGCCGGGCCAGCCGCGCGGCCTCAGCGGGCGGCACCCCGGACGCCGTCAGCCGGCACATCGCCTCCAGCACCAGGACATCCGCGGGCGAGAAGCGCCGGTGGCGGCCCGCGTCGCGGACGGCGGGCCCGATGCCGTATCTGCGGTCCCAGGAGCGCAGCGTGGTGGGGGACACGCCCAGCCGCCGGGCCAGGGCACCGGTGGTCAGGCCGGCGCCGCCCGGCGACGGGGTCGTCGGCTCGTCCATGCGCCGACGATACGGCGCGCGGCCGACGCGTACGGACGCCTTAGCGAAACCGCCTCCCGCACCGCTACACATAAGGGCGAGATAAGGAGCAGAATGGATGTATTGCGGCATTCGTCGCATACCGCATCAGAACGCGGACGGCCTGCCAGTCAAAGGAGACGACCATGGCCAACGTCTCGCACACCAGAGGCGACACCAGGAGCGACATAGGGAGCCACCCCGACGCCCCGGAGATGCGGGCTCGGTACGACCGCGTGCTCGGCGGCCGTGACGTGGCGCTCATGGACGGGCCGGTGTTCCTGCTCGGTCTGTACTGCGCCGTGTCCCCCTGGATCCTCCACTTCACGTCGAGCCAGCCCTCGCTCGTCGCCCACAACCTCGTCGTGGGCATCGCGATCGGGCTGCTGGCGCTGGGCTTCACCCGGGCTCCGGAGCGCATGTACGGCCTCAGCTGGGCCATGTGCGCCATCGGCGTGTGGATGATCATCTCGCCGTGGATCGTGGGGTCGAGTCCGGACACCGGTGTCATCTTGAACAACATCATCATCGGCGCTCTGGCCCTGATCCTCGGCATGGCCTGTGCCGGGGCCGCGGCGAAGGCCTCCCGGCACTAGGCCCTGCCGGAGGACGCCCCCGGGGGCCGGTCCGCACCGCGCGGACCGGCCCTCGCGCGCTCCGGCGCGAACGGCGCGGGAGTGCGCCCGCCACCAGCGGGCATACGCCCCTCGCGGGGACGTTGACAGAAAGGGGCGGAGATGGGAATCGACGGGATCTTCAGTGCCATCATCATCGGAATCGTCATCGGTGTGCTGGGACGGCTCGTGGTCCCGGGCCGCCAGCGCATCGGCATCCTGTGGACGATTCTGGTGGGCATCGTGGCCGCGCTGATCGGCACGGCGGTGGCGGGCGCGTTCGACGTGGCCGAGACGGACGGTCCGGACTGGATCGAGTGGCTGATACAGATAGCCCTGGCGGCGGTCGGCGTGGCGGCACTGGACCGGGCGAAGGCCCGTCGCTGACGGCTGCGGCACCCCCCACCGACGGGCGGCACACCGGGAGACGACCCGGTGCGCCGCCCGTCGCGCGCGGACAGACCCGCTGACCCCCGAGGGCCGCGGCACCCGGGCCGTCCGCGAGATCACCCCAGCGGTGCCTGAGCCGGGCGCGGCACCGGACCGACCGAGGGCAGCCGCGCGCCGCGCCCCGGACCACCGCTCACCACGGAACCGGCCCAGCGGGAAGGCCGGCCCCACCGGGCCCGGCACCCGCGCCGGGGAACCCGCCCCACGCAGGCCGGACACCCGCACCACCCCCGCGAACCAGCCGCCCGCCGCCCGCCGCCCGCCGCCCGCCGCCCGCCGCCCGCCGCCCGCCGCCGGAACGCAAACACGACGCCCGGACCGCCCGGAAGGCCAGCACCTGCGGGCCTAGCGGAAAGGCCAGCCCCACCGGGCCCTGCGGGAAGACAAGCCCCACCGGACCCTGTGGGAAGGCCAACCCCGCCGGGCCCTGCGGGAAGCTCAGCCCCACCCGGCCCGGCACCCGCGCCGGGAATCCCCCCCCCCGCGGGCCGGACACCCGCACCACCCCCGCGAATCAGCCGTCCGCGCCGGATCGGAACCGCCGGAACAGGGCCGCGGCTCCGAGAACCAGCGCGGTGCCGCCGGCGAAGGCGGGTACCGTCCCGTCGGCTCCGGTGCGGGCGAGCGCGGCCGAGGGGGCCAGCGGGTCGGTGAGATCCCGCGCGGCGGCCGACGGGACCGGTGGCGTCGACAGCGGCGAGGGCGCGGGGCGGCGCGGCGGCTCCGCGCGGTCCCCGGAGCCGTTCGCCGGCTCGTTGCCCACGGCCGGGCCACCGATGCCCACCACGTGCACCGAGTCGCCGCCGATGTCGACCGGGACCTCGACCGGCAGCCGCACCCCGGCGCCGGACAGCACGCCCGGCGAGTGCCGCCCGCTCCCCTCGGCGGCGTCCGCGCAGGTGCTCCCGGTGACGGGGGCGAGCAGCCCGGCCACGCCCACGCCGTTCCCGCAGCCGTCCACCGGGAGCTGGACGGTGGCACCGGGGACCGGCCCCGGCGAGCCGGCCGCGTCGGCCACCGCGGCCGAGCAGGCCGGAAGCGGCACGGCCAGCGCGCCGCAGACGGCGGCGAGCACACCGATGCGGGCCACCCTCGGCACAGGTTCCCTGCCTTTCCGACACGGTCGCGGGCACGCACCCGCACCGGTGCAACGCGGGCGGACCAGCCGAGTTGCGGCCCGTCCGGCTTTCACCCGGTCGAGTGACCCTCGCCTCGAACAGGCCGGGCGGCCCCGCCCGCCGCCCGCACCGCCCGGAGGCGGCCCGGCACCGGCCCGCCTATGGTGATCGAGGGCGCCGTTCTCCGGTCCCCGACGGGGCGCCCGGGAGGCATCGATGCTGGCCAAGCTGTCGACCCGGCCCACGGCCCTGCGCTGGGCGATACCCGGCGCGCTGGGTCTGTCCCTGCTGGGCGCGGGCCTGCCCGCCGCCACCGCGGACGGCGCCCCGGCCGGTGAGGCCGGGCCCGGCCTGTCCCGGTACTACGACCAGCGGGTCAAGTGGACCGCCTGCGAAGGCATGGACATGCCCAAGGAGTTGCAGTGCGGGAAGGTCACCGTGCCGCTCGACTACGCCCGGCCGAAGGCGAAGACCCTCGACCTGGCCGTCGCCCGGTACCGGGCGACCGGCGACCGCAAGGGCTCAGTCCTGCTGAACTTCGGCGGGCCGGGCGGCTCCGGCGTCAGCGAACTGTCCGCCGGCGGCGAGGACTTCATGCACCTCACCAACGGCTACGACGTCGTCACCTTCGATCCGCGCGGGGTAGGCCGCTCCTCGCCGGTCAGCTGCGGCCCGGGCTCGGTCGAGATCATGCGGGCCACCGACGGGGACGAGGGGATGAAGGACCCGGAGGAGTCGCTGGAGCGGCTGCGCGCGGCCGCGGCCCAGTGCCGGAAGCACTCCGGGCCGGTACTGCCCCACATAGGCACCGTGAACGCGGCCCGGGACCTGGACGTGATGCGCCGCGCGCTCGGCGACGACAAGCTCAACTACCTCGGCTTCTCCTACGGGACCCGGCTCGGCGCGGTGTACGCCGCGCAGTTCCCGCACCGGGTGGGCCGGCTGGTGCTGGACGGCGTGGACACCCTGACCGAGCCCCTGACCGAACAGGGCGTGGCGGGCGCGCGGGGGCAGCAGACCGCGCTGGAGAACTTCCTCGACTGGTGCGTGGCGGACGACATCGCCTGTCCGTTCGGCCAGGACCGCAGGGCGGCCCGCGGGCAGGTCGAGCAACTCGTCGCGTCGCTGGACGACGAGCCGGTGCCGTCCGCCTTCGGGGAGCCCTTCACCGGCCAGGATCTCGTCGGCGCCCTGAGCCAGGCGCTCTACAGCCGGGAGCTGTGGCCGTCGCTGGAGCGGGCCGTCGCGCTCCTGGTCGAGGACGGCGACTCGCGGGGCCTGGAGAGTTTCGTCTCCGGCGGGGTCGGCTTCCCCGTCCGCCGGGACCCGGGCCGGACCGCCGCCGGCGGCGGGCTCACCGACCCGGCGGACGTGCCGCTGGACAACCTCCCGGCGGCGCTGATGGCGATCAACTGCGCCGACGACCCCGACCGCCCCGCCGCCGGCCAGGTCACCCGGTCGCTGGGCCGGCTGCGGGAGCGGTACGAGCAGGTGTCGCCGGTCTTCGGCCGCTACCGGCTCACCCAGGTACTGATGTGCTACGGCCGCCCCAAGGGCACCGCCTACATCCGCGACGAGGTCAAGGGCGTGGACACGCCGAAGATGCTGCTGGTCGGCACCCGCGGCGACCCGGCGACGCCGTACCGCTGGACGCAGGAGACGGCGAAGCGGCTGGGCCCCTCCGCTGTGGTGCTCGACAACAAGGGCGAGGGGCACACCGGGTACGCGTCCTCGCGGTGCGTGCACCGCAAGGTCGACGACTTCCTGCTGCACGGCTCGCTGCCGCCCAGCGGCTCCTCCTGCGGGCCGGAGCGGGACGGCTGAGCCTCAGTCGAGGACGAGTTCGGGCCGGTACATCTCCAGCCACAGCGCGAGGTCGAGGGCCCGTTCCAGGCCGCGCCGGTCCGCCTGGCCGCTCATCGGCGCCTCCCGGTCCGCGGCGCGGCGCAGCCGGGCGGGGTCGACGAGCTGGAAGACCGGGTGGTCCGGACGGGCCAGCAGGTCCCGGGCCTGGTCCTGGAGAGCCACCGCGTACTTGGGGTCCTGGGTCGACGGGTAGGGGCTCTTGACCCGGTCGTAGACGGACCTGGGCAGCACGTCGGCGGTGGCCTCGCGCAGCAGGGTCTTCTCCCGGCCGTCGTAGGACTTCAGCGCCCAGGGCGTGTTGTAGACGTACTCGACCAGCCGGTGGTCGCAGAACGGAACCCGGACCTCCAGGCCGACGGCCATGCTGGCGCGGTCCTTGCGGTCGAGCAGAATGCGGACGAACCGGGTCAGGTGCAGATGGCTGATCCGCCGCATCCGGTACTCGAAGTCGCTCTCGCCGTCGAGGCGCCGGATGCCCGCCACGGCGTCGCGGTAGCCGTCGGCGACGTACGCGGACAGGTCCAGGTCCGCCACCAGTTCGGGGCGCAGCACCTCGGTGTCCTCGCCGAAGTGGCGGCCCATCGCGACCAGCCACGGGAAGGCGTCGGCCTGCCGGGCCCGCTCGTCGAAGAACTGGAGGTAGCCGCCGAAGACCTCGTCGGCGGACTCGCCGGACAGGGCGACGGTGGATTGCTCCCGGACGGCCCGGAAGAGCAGGTACAGGGAGGCGTCCATGTCGCCGAAGCCGGCCGGCAGGTCGCGGGCCCGGATGACCTTCTCGCGGATCGCGGGGTCGGCGAGCGCCTGGGCGTCCAGCACGATGTCCTGGTGGTCGGTGCCGGCGGTGCGGGCCACGTCGTGCACGAAGGGGGTGTCGGGGGTGCCGCGCAGTTCGTCGGCGACGAAGTTCTCGGCCTGGCCGGCGAAGTCGACGGCGAAGCTGCGGATCTTCTCGCCGTCGGCGGCCAGTTGGCGGGCGCCGAGCGCGGTCAGCGCGGAGGAGTCGAGGCCGCCGGAGAGCAGCGTGCAGCGGGGCACGTCGGCGACGAGCTGGCGGCGCACGATGTCGTCGAGCAGTGCCCGGACGCGGGCGACGGTGGCCTCGCGGCCGTCGGTGTGCGGGCGGGTCTCCAGTTCCCAGTAGCGGCGGGTGCGTACGCCGTCGCGGTCGACGGTGACGACGGTGCCCGGCTCGACCTCGCGGACGCCGTCCCACACGGCGTGGCCGGGCGTCTTGATCATGGTGAACAGTTCGCGCAGGCCGTCCAGCCGGACCCGGCGGCGGGCCAGCGGGTTGGCGAGGATCGCCTTGGGTTCGGAGCCGAACAGGACGCCGTCGGCGGTGGGGTGGTAGTAGAAGGGCTTGATGCCCATGCGGTCGCGGACCATGACCAGCTTGTCCGCGCGGCCGTCCCAGATCGCGAAGGCGTACATGCCGTTGAGGCGCTCGGCGAGCGCGTCGCCCCACTCCAGGTAGCCGCGCAGGACGACCTCGGTGTCGGAGTCGGTGGTGAAGCGGTGGCCGCGGCCGGCCAGGTCCCGGCGCAGTTCGCTGAAGTTGTAGGTCTCGCCCGAGTAGACGAGGGCGACCGTGCCGTGCGGGGTCTCGGCGGTCATCGGCTGCCGGCCGCCGGGCAGGTCGATGATGGCGAGCCTGCGGTGGCCGAGCGCCGCGGGCCCCTCGGCCCAGACGCCGCGGTCGTCCGGTCCGCGGCAGGCCATCGTCTCCGTCATCGCATCCAATGCCGCGCGCTCGGCGCGCAGATCGCGGTCGAAGGAGACCCAGCCGGTGATGCCGCACATGTCCTGCCTCCTGCCTCCGGCCCGCCCGAAGCGCCCGCGCTGACCTGCTTTTTTGCTAGTGCGAGGGAACCGCCCGACGAACCAGTTGTATTTGCCATCTACATGTCGAGCCTGCGCGTCACGGGCAGGGCCGGTCAACATGGCCGTAACTCGGACGACACGCGGAGCCCCGCCCTTTCGGCCACGCTTTGCGATCGCGATACCTCCCGACCCGCTCTCCACGGGCCCCGGCCGCGCGGAATCGGCCACGGGCAAAGACTTCCTCAACCCGTCGCGACTGCTCCGAATGCCTGACGGACGAAACGGACCTATCGTGCTGGCATGGAGCACGATCTGAGCCCCGCCACCCTCGCCGAGCTGCGGCGCCCCCGCCCCTATCCGGCGGTGTCGGTGCTGACCCCGACCCACCGCCGCGAACCCGGCAACACCCAGGACCCGGTACGGCTGCGCAACGCGGTCGCCGAGGCCAGGAAGCGACTGGAGGCCGACCCGGCGGTCACCCGGGAGCGTCGCGCCGAGGTCGAACGGCAGCTCGACCGGGCGCTCGCCGAGATCGACCCGGCGCACGCCGAGGACGGACTGGCGATCTTCGCCGCGCCCGGCGAGCACCAGGTGTGGACCCTCGCCCGGACCGTGCCCGAACGCGTGGTCCTCTCGGACACCTTCCTGACCCGCAACCTGGTCGCCGCGCACACCGCCGAGCGGCCCTACTGGGTGCTCTCGGTCGCCGCCGACCACGTCACCCTGTGGAACGGCGGTACCGACCGCGTCGTCGAGGAGCGCGCCGACGGCTTCCCGATGACCAGGGAGCCGGCGGACTTCGACCCCGAGCGCATGGAGCGGATCGGGGACGCGCCGAGCACCTTCCGCGACGAGGGCACCCGCCAGTTCCTGCGGGACGCCGACACCGCGCTGGCCCGGCTGCTGCGCACCCGTCCGCGCCCGCTGTACGTCACCGGCACGGAGGCCGCCCTGGCCCTGCTCCGGGAAGCGGGCGACGCCGCCCGGGGCGCGGTGCACGTGCCGCACGGTGGTCTCGCGCACGGCACCCCGGAGGCCGTGTGGCAGGCGGTGCGGCCGCTGCTCGCCGCCGAGGCCCGGCGGGCCGCCGAGGTGGTGACCGGCGAGCTGGATTCGGCCCGCGGCCGGCGGGAGTTCGCGGCCGGGGTCGACGAACTGTGGCAGAGCGCCCTGGCCGGCCGGGTCCGGCTGCTCGCCGTCGAGGAGAACTACCGGACCACCGTGGTGGACGCCGGCGATCACCTGGAACCGGCCGGTCCCGGCGACCTCGACGCCCGCGAGGACATCGTGGACGAGATCGTCGAACGGTGCCTGGAGACCGGCGCCGAGGTCCGCTTCGTCCCCGACGGCACCCTGCGGGACGCGGACGGCATCGCCGGAGTGCTGCGGTACTGAACCCCGCGACGGCCGTGGCACCCTGATCGCGCGCGGCACGCGACCGGGAGGAGCCGACGGGACATGGGACGAACACTGGGTGTGGCGGTGCTGGGCGCCGGACACATGGGCGCCGATCACATACGGCGCCTGGACCGGGCGGTGAGCGGCGCCCGGGTGGTGGCCGTCGCCGATCCCGACGCCGAGCGGGCCGCGGCGGCGGTCGCCGGACGGGAGGGCGTCGCGGTCCGCACCGACGCCGAGGCCGCGCTGGCCGCGCCCGGTGTCGAGGCGGTGCTGATCGCCTCCCCCGGCGAGGCGCACGAGGCGGCGCTGCTGGCCGCCTTCGCCCGCGGTCTGCCGGTGCTGTGCGAGAAGCCGATGGTGCCCGACTCGGCGGGCGCGCTGCGGGTGGTGGAGGCCGAACTCCGGCTCGGCAGACGACTGGCCCAGATCGGCTTCATGCGGCGCTACGACACCGAGTACGCGCGGCTCAAGTCGTTGCTGGACGACGGGCGGCTGGGACGCCCGCTGATGCTGCACTGCGTGCACCGCAACGTCTCCTCGCCGCCGCACTTCACCTCCGCGATGCTGGTCAACAGCTCCGTCTCGCACGAGATCGACGCCGCCCGCTGGCTGCTGGGGCAGGAGTTGGCCGCGGTGAGCGTGCACCGGCCGCGGCCGTCCGCCGGCGCGCCCGCCGGGCTGCTCGACCCGCAGTTCGTGCTCTTCGAGACCGACCGGGGCGTCCTGGTCGACGTGGAGGTCTTCGTCAACTGCGGCTTCGGCTACCAGGTCCGCTGCGAGGCCGTCTGCGAGGCGGGCAGCGCCCGGATCGGCGAGGAGCGCGGCATCGCCGTGACGGCCACCGGCGGGGTGCGCGAAGAGGTGCCGCAGGACTACCTCGTACGGTTCGCCGACGCCTACGACCGCGAGGTGCGCGCCTGGGTCGACGCCATGCGGCGCGGCCGGGTCACCGGACCGAGCGCCTGGGACGGCTACGCGGCGTCCGCGGTCGCCGAGGCCGGGGTCCGCGCCCTGGAGTCCGGCATCCGTACGCCCATCGCCCTCGCCCCGCGCCCGGATCTGTACGGGCCGCCCGGCACGCATCCGTTCGGCCCTCAACTCCCGTAGTACACCTACGCAATGGTTCAGCGCGCGAGCATGAGACAGGACCGGGCGAGTCACTCGCCCGGGACTATGGCATATGCCGAAGGCACCGCCGTATCGTGTGTCGCCAAATCCCTTACAGCGCGTCGCGGGCTGTGCAACAGTCGTTACGTCGCCCGCGCCCGCACCGTCCTGGCCCTGGTCGTACCGTCTGCACACCGGAGTGCGTCATGCCGTCCCATCTCTCCGCGGACCATCCCTCCGCGCAGCCGTCCGGACACGGCTCGGTGGAGGCGCTGATATCGCAGACGCGGCGGCTCAAGGGCGAGGTGGACGCGGTGCGGCGCGGCGCGCGCCGGGACGGCGCCGATGCCCGGGGCCGCTGGCAGCGCGCCCTCTACGACCTGGCCCTGCACCAACTCGACGACCTCGACCAGCACTTGGCACAGTTGCGCGACGGCCCGCCGCCGAGATCGGCGCCCCGGGCGGGTTCGCTGCTCAGCCGGGTCGGCAGCGCGGAGTGGAACCTGCTGACGGACGCCGCCGACTGGTCCCCGGAGCTGTACCGGATCCTCGGCCGCGACCCCGCCGCCGCCCCGCTCACCCTGGACGAACTGCCCTCCGCCGTGCTGGCCGAGGACCGCCCGAAGCTGACCGCGATGGTCACCGGCTGTCTGGTCGACGCGCGGCCGATCGACGGCGAGTTCCGTGTCGTACGGCCGGACGGCGCGGTGCGGACCGTGCACATGATGGGCGAGCCCGTGCTCGACGCGCACGGCAGCACCGCCTCGATGTGGGCGGTGCTGCGCGACGTGAGCGAACTGCGGCGCAGCCAGCGGGCGGTGCACGAGACCCGCGACCGGCTCCCCCGGGCCGCGGACGGCGCGCGGGCGGCCGCCCCGCCGCTGTCCCGCGCGGCCGGCCTGGAGGTGGCCGCCGCGGTGCCGCCGGAGTGTGCCGGACCGGCCGGCCCCCTGTGGTGCGACGCCTGCGAGATCGCGGACGGCGAGACCTTCCTGAGCGTCGGTTCACTCACCGTCCCCGGCCCCGACCCCGGCCCGGACGGCGCACCGGACACCGCGCTGCTGGCCGGCACCCTGCGCGGCCTGGCGCTGGCGGGCCTGGCCCCCGGACCGCTGCTCGACCGGCTCGCCCGGCTGCCCGGCGGAGCCGGCCGGCCCGTCCTGGCCGGCGCCCTGTGCTGCGCCTACCGGGCCGCCGACCGCACGCTGGTGTGGGCGCACACCGCGAGCCCCGCCCCGCTGCTCTTCCGCGGCGGAACGGGGCGGGTGCTCGGCCCCCGGACCGAGGAGCCCCTCGAAGCCGGTGACCTGCTGCTGCTGCCCACTCACACGGTGCCGGCCCATCGCCTCCTGGCCCTGGCCCCCCGGCTGGCCGAGGCGGACTCGGCGCGCGAGGGCGCGGCGCTCGTGGCACGGGAGTGCGGCGGACCGGACCCGGCCCGGCCGTGGGACACCGGATGTGTACTGGCCGCCCGGGTGCGGGCGTAGCGGAGCCGGAGCGGGCTACGCGGACGCGGCGCTGCCGGGCTTCCCCTTTCCCTTCGGCAGCGCCAGCCTGATCTCCTCCCGCAGTTGCTGGATCCTCGGGTAGCTCGTGTACTCGGCGGTCAGCCGGTACATCTGGCGCAGCCGGTCCCAGGTGCGGTGGGAGGAGTTCGAACCCATCGACATCAGGGCCAGCCGCGCGTAGCGGTCCGCCTGTTCGGGGTCGTCGGCGATGAAGCAGGCCGAGGCCATGGAGAGATGGTCGAAGATCTTCGACCGGCCGCGCTCCTCGGTCCGCAGGTCCAGGGCCTTGGCGGCGTAGTACTGGGCGTGCGCCGCCGCGCCCGGGTCGAACTCGGCCAGGGTGCGGTAGGCCAGGGCCGTCATGCCGTACAGGTCCTCGTCCGTGAAGAGCTGCATCCAGTCCGGCGGTTCGGTGTCGGCGCGGTCGGAGACGAACAGGTCCTCGGCCTGGCCGAGGGTGCGGCGCATCGCCTGGCCCTTGCCCATCGACGCCTGCGCCCACGCCTCGATGGTGTGGAACATGGCTTGGGTGCGCGGCAGCAGCCGCTCCCCCGAGCCGGAGGTGGCCAGTTTCATCAGGTCCAGCGCGTCGTCGGGCCGGCCCAGATGCACCATCTGGCGGGCCGCCCGGGACAGTGCCTCGCCGGCCCGCGGCCGGTCACCGCCCTCGCGGGCGGCGTGGGCGGCGATGAGGAAGTACTTCTGGGCCGTGGGTTCCAGACCGACGTCGTGCGACATCCAGCCGGCCAGGACGGCGAGGTTGGCGGCGACGCCCCACAGGCGCCGCTGGAGTGGGGACGGGTGGTGGTAGGCGAGCATGCCGCCCACCTCGTTGAGCTGGCCCACCACCGCCTTGCGCTGGAGTCCGCCGCCGCGGGCGGCGTCCCAGGCGCGGAACACCCCGACCGAGGCTTCCAGTTCCTCGATCTCCTGGAGCCCGATGGGGGCGGCCTCGTAGCGGTCGAACCCGGCGGGGTCGGCGGTGTACAGGGGTCGGTCGAGGTCGGGAGCGTCGGCAGCGAGTGCAGGGTCGGTGTGCAGCCAGTCGTGCATGGCGCCGCTGAGTGCGGATCCCGCGGCGAGCGCGGCGCCCGCGCCCACCAAGCCGCGTCGGTTGAGCATGAGGTCCATTCCCGTGAATTCGGTGAGGACCGCGGCGGTCCGCTCGGGCGCCCACGGCACTCCGTCGGGATGTTCCTCGCTCCCGCCGCCCTGCCGTCTCCCCGCGCGCCCGTGGCGGACCAGACCGAGATCCTCGATGGTCACGACACGGCCGAGACGCTCGGTGAACAGCACCGCCAGCACCCGCGGCACCGGATCGCGCGGGATCTCTCCCGTGTCGATCCACCGCCGCACCCGCGAGGTGTCGGTCGCCAGCTGGAGGTGGCCCATGGCCGCCGCCTGCCGGTTGACCAGTCTCGCGAGTTCGCCCTTGGACCAGCCGGCCAGGCCGAACAGGTCCGAGAGCCGGGTGTTGGGTCGTCCGCTCACGTCAAGCCCCCAGGTTCTCGGCTGAGTTGACAGTAGCCCGGGGAGAGTTGCCGGGCGACTATTCGCCAGGGTTCGCCAGGGTTCGCCAGATGGTGTGCCAGGGCCGCCCGGGTGTCAGGTAGGAACCGCGTCACCCCGACTTGGCCGCCGCCGGGACACTCCCCAGGGTGGCCCGCGGCGGCCGGTCGGGCGGCGCGCCCCACGCACCCGACCCATCAGCACAGCACGCACAGCACGCACAGCAGGAACACGAAGGGATCTGTCTCGCCCATGTACGCAGCATCGTCCTCCGTGTCCGCCCCGGCCCGGCCCCCGCACGCCCGCCCGGCGGGCGGCGGCCCCTACCTGGCCCCGCCGCGGCCGACGGCCCCCGTCCTCGGACCGGGCAGGGCACGGCGCGCCACCGGGCCGGGTACTCCACCACTCAGCGGGAGAATCGACCTGTCCGGCCCCCAGGGCGCCCAACTCCGCGCCGCGATCGCCGCCGTGCACCGGATCTGCCCGGAGTTCTCGCCGGTCCAGGTGCTGCGGCGCAGCGGACGGTCGGTCCTGCTGGTCGGCAGCACCGGACGCAACACGGCCGTCGCCAAGTGTCTGCTGGACCACTCGCCCGCGTGGGCGGAGCGGATCCGGCACGAAATAGCTGCCTACCGCTCGTTCGTCCGGCACCGCCCGCCGGCCCGGGTGCCGAGGCTGATCGCGGCGGACCCGGACAACTGCACGCTGGTGATCGAGCGGATGCCGGGACGGCCGGCCGCCGTGCAGCGGCATCCGGTGCAGGCCCCGCCGCGGGCGGACATCAGGGCGGCGCTCGGCGCGATCTGCCGGCTCAACGCCTGGCGTCCGCCGGCCGGTACCTTCGACGCGCCCCTGGACTACGCGGCCCGGATCTCCCGTTACCACGAGCTGGGGCTGCTCACCGACCGGGATCTGGGTGACCTGCAGAAGCTGCTGCACGGCATCGCCCACGCGGCCGGGCGGCACGGCATGGGCCAGTTCTGCCACGGCGACGCGCTGCTGTCGAACATCCTCATGTCACCGGCCGGTCCCGTGCTGGTGGACTGGGAGTACGCGGGCTGGTATCTGCCGGGCTACGACCTGGCGACGCTGTGGTCGGTGCTGGGGGACGCGCCCGGGGCCCGGCGGGGGATCAGCCAGATCGCCCAGTCGGCGGGCCCGGCCTCGCGGGACGCGTTCCTGGTCAACCTGATGCTGGTGCTGACCCGGGAGATCCGTACCTACGAGACGGCCGTACAGCGCTCGATGCGGGACGCGGCGCCGGCCGCTCCCGGCCCCGCGGGGGCCGCGCCGGCCGGTGAGGAACAGCGGCTGCTGCTGCGGCGGTTGCACGACGACTGTCAACTGGCCCGCCGTGCGGTGCGGGCCGCGGTCGGCACGCGCTGACAAGGACGGCGGGTCGGCGGCGCGCGCACCGGAGCGGGCCGCCGACCCGGCGGCTTCGGCCACGGGGGCATGATTGACGGATCGTCGGACCGCGGGTACCACTGACGCACGTCCGGTCCCGCACTCCCCGGGCGCCCCATGTCCCAGGAGGCCGTCTTGCGAGGATCCGTCCCCCTTCCGCGCGGCAGACGCCGTCGTGTCCTGCCGGTCGCGGCGGTACTGCTGCTGCCGCTGCTCGGCGCCGCGCCGCCCACCGGCCCGCCGTCCGCCGCCGTATCCGCCACCGCCGCCGCGCCGGACGGGCTCCAGCGGGCGTTCGCCGCCGCCGCGACCGAGTACCGGGTGCCGGGGAGCGTGCTGCTGGCCGTCTCCTACCTCCAGTCCCGCTGGGACGCGCACGGCGGTGCGCCGAGCGTGACCGGAGGGTACGGCCCGATGCATCTCACCGACGCCGCCACCGCCCTGGCCGGTTCCTCCGAGCACCAGGCCGAGGGCACCGAGGATCCGCGCGGCGACGACGCCCGTCCCGCGCTGCGTCCGCGGGCGGCGGTTCCGGACACCGCCGCCCGGCCGGCCCGGCTGTCCACCCTGCCGGCGGCGGCCGAGCTGACCGGGCTGGGCGGCGCCGCGCTGCGCACCGACCCGGCCGCCAACGTGGCCGGCGGGGCCGCGCTGCTGGCCGCCGCCCAGCGGGACCTCGGCGAGCCGCTGAGCGCCGACCCGGGAGACTGGTACGCGGCGGTGGCCCGGTTCTCCGGCGCGGACGACTCCGCGACCGCGGCGGCCTACGCGGACGACGTGTTCGCGCTGATCCGGGACGGCGCGCGGCGCACGACCGACGCCGGTCAGCGGGTCGCCCTGGCCGCGCGGCCGGACGTGGTGCCGGAGACCGGGCAACTGGCCCGCGCCGGGCTGCGGACCGCCTCGGCGGCCGGCACCGAGTGCCCGGCCACGGTCTCCTGCGAGTGGATACCGGCGCCCTACGAGGAGTTCGGGGACGGCGACTACGGCAACCACGACCTCGCCGACCGGCCCGCCTCGCAGCGCATCCGGTACATCGTCGTGCACGACACCGAGGGCGCCTGGGACGGCGTACTGAACCTGGTGCGGGACCCGGCCTACGTGTCCTGGAACTACACGCTGCGCTCCACCGACGGCCACATCGCCCAGCACGTGAAGGCGCGGGACGTCGCCTGGCACGCGGGCAACTGGTACGTCAACGCGGGCTCGGTCGGGCTGGAGCACGAGGGGTTCCTGGCCGATCCGGACGCCTGGTACACGGAGGCGATGTACCGGTCCTCGGCCCGGCTGGTGAAGTACCTGGCGAAGAGGTACGGCATCCCGCTGGACCGGCAGCACATCCTCGGCCACGACAACGTGCCCGGCCCGACCGCCGCCGGCGTCCCCGGCATGCACACCGACCCGGGCCCGTACTGGGACTGGGCGCACTACTTCGAGCTGCTGGGCAAGCCCGTCCGGCCGACCGCCGGGAAGCACGCCGGCATCGTCACGATCCGCCCGGACTACGCGGCCAACCGGCCGGTGTACACGGGCTGCGAGAGCGCCGGTGAGCCGTGCGCGGCGCACGGCTCCAGCGAGGTGCGGCTGTACTCCGACCACTCCGAGGACGCGCCCCTGATCAAGGACATCGGCCTGGGCACGACCCCGACCACCGGGGTGAACGACCTGTCCTCCCGGGTGTCCACCGGCCAGCAGTACGCGGTGGCCGACCGGTGGGGCGAGTGGACGGCCATCTGGTACCTGGGGCAGAAGGCGTGGTTCCGCGATCCGCCGGCCGAGCCGGCCGCGGTGCCCGCGAAGGGCGTCACGGTGACGGCGAAGGACGGCGCGGACAGTGTCCCGGTGTACGGGCGGGCCTATCCGGAGGCGTCGGCCTATCCGGCGGGGGTGCCCGTGCAGACGGTGTCCCCGCTGCCGTACCGGCTGCCCGCGGGCCAGAAGTACGTGGTCGGTGACGAGGTGCCCGGCGAGTACTACTACGCGGTCACCTTCACCGAGGACGCGCACCGGGTGGTGCGGGGCGCGGACCGGTACTACGAGATCCAGTACGGCCACCGGGTGGCGTACGTCCGCGCCGCCGACGTCGAGGTCGTCCGCTAGGGGGCTCGGCCTCAGCCCTGCTGGAACAGCTCCGCCGGGAGCGGTTTCAGCAGGGCGTACAGGTCGTCGGTGATGGGGCGGTCCCAGGCGGCGATGGTGACCAGCACGTTGTCGCTGCGGTCGAACTGCACGCAGGAGATCCGGCTCTCGGAGAGCTTGAGGCGGCGCACGATCAGCAGGTTGTCGCCCTGCATCACCGGGGTGTCCTCGGTGCCGGCGACGGTCACCTCCTCGTCGTTCTCCAGGGCCAGCAGGAGCTGCGCCACCTCGAACGGGATCTCGCCCTCGGGGACCTCGCGGGCCGGGGAGCCCTCCGGCAGATTGCCGATGATCATCGCGGGGCCGCGGCCGCCGAACAGGTCGTAGCGCAGGAACACGCCCTGGCAGCTGCCGTCCGGGGCGGGCAGCAGGCCGGCGCCCAGATTGCCGGGCCAGTCGCCCGGGTCCATGGCCAGTACGTCGAAGTCGGGCCCGGCGGGCGTGGCGCTGCGGCGGCGGAGGAACGACATGCGCCCATGGTACGTGGTCGCGCCCGACCGGCTCGGCGCCGAGGGCCCGTTCGGGGCGGGCCCGCCAGGGGCGCGGGGTCAGTCCTCCGGCGGTGCGGGCGGCACCACCGCGACCGGGGCCGCGGCGTGCAGCAGGACGGCGTGGGCGACCGAGCCCATCATCCGGGCCGGCGCCAGCAGCCGTCGCCGGTGGCGGCCGACGACGACCAGGCCGGCGTCCTGGGAGGCGGCGACGAGGTTGCCGGCGGCGTCGCCGGGCACGGCCTGCGTCTCGGCCCGGACGCCGGGGTGCCGGCCGCGGTGCGGGGCGAGCAGGCCGTCGGCGAGCACCCGGGTCTCGCTGGCCACGGCGACCTCGTCGATCACCGGGGCCACCACCTGCCCCGGGGGTGCCATCCAGGTCTGCACGGGCCACGGATAGGCGGCGATCACCTGGAGGCGGGCGTCGCGCAGCGCGGCCTCGGTGAAGGCGAAGTCGAGCGTGGCCTCGTCGGGGCTGTCGACGTGCAGTCCGACGACCACCCGGGGGCCGGGTTCGGCCGGGGCGGCGGTGTGCACCTCGCGGCCGGGGCGGGGCACCACGACGACGGGGCACTCCGCGTCGCGGGCGGCGGCCAGCGAACTGGAACCGAGCAGCAGACTGGCGAAGCCGCCGCGGCCCCGGGAGCCGAGCACCAGCAGCTGGGCCTCGGCGCCGAGTTCGGGCAGGGCGGCGGCGGGGACGCCCTCCAGGCCGAGGAATTCGGCGTCCGGCCCGCCGCCGGCTTCCCGCAGGCGGGCGCGGGCCCGGTCGAGGACGGGGTCGTCGTCCGGGTCGGGGGGCGGGCCGACGGCCAAGGCGTCGGGCTGGGCCCAGGCGGCGTACTGCCGCACATGTGCCACCCGCAGCGGGGCGGCACGTCTGCGGGCGGCGTCGTGGGCCCAGTCCAGGGCGCGCAGACTGTCGTCCGAACCGTCGATCGCGGCGACGACCGGCAGGGTGCTCATGGTTCCTCACCTCCGGGGGATACGGCCTTCCCCTCCGGGCCAGCCTGGCGCAGCGCCGGTCCCGCGGGTGTGCTCGAGGTCGCGTGTCCGGAAATCGGGGCGGAACACCACCCTCGGGCGCGGA
Source organism: Streptomyces sp. NPDC023723 (assembly GCF_040639815.1). NCBI lineage: Bacteria > Bacillati > Actinomycetota > Actinomycetes > Kitasatosporales > Streptomycetaceae > Streptomyces > Streptomyces sp. NPDC023723. The sequence goes on along the minus strand of NZ_JBFAAP010000024.1, from coordinate 9,514 downwards.
CGGCCGGCCCGTCCGCGCCGCCGGGCGTCAGGTGAGGTCGAACTCCCCTTCCCGCGCTCCCGACACGAAGGCCCCCCATTCGTCGGGGGTGAAGATCAGGGAGGGGCTTTCCGGGCGGGCACTGTTGCGCATGGCGATGAAGCCCTCGACGAAGGCGATCTGGACATCGCCCCGGCCGCGGCTGCTGGACTGCCAGTGCGCTTTGCTGAGGTCCAGCTCCGGCTTGTCCCAGCCGATGAGCGGGCGCTGGTGGGTGGTGGTCTCGGCCACGTCCGTGCTCCTCCCGATACGTCGTCCGCGGTCAGCCTAGCGATCGGGTCGGACCGCCAACAGGCCATCCGGGCAGGACCTTTCGGGAGGAGGTCGGTCCAGCCGGCGGCTACTGGTCGAAGATGGCTTTCTGCACCTCGTTCGGCCCGTCGAAGCTGTCCTTCCGCATGCCGTCGAGGCGGCTGACGACCTTGTCGTCGGCCTTGTTCTCGCGGGCACGGTCGACGAGCGACTTCTTGTCCGTCGGGTAGTCCGCGCCCCGCAGGGCCTTCTGAAGGTCGATGGGGCTGAGGTCAGCCATGATGGTCTCCTCACTGTGCGGACACACGTTCGGGAACGTGCGCGGAATGTCTGTTATGTCGCGGTACCCGTTCCGTCGCGGGGCATGCTTCAGGAGGCCGGGCGCTCCAGTACGGCCCTGGCCGCGTTGTGTCCGGGGACGCCGCTCACGCCGCCGCCGCGGACCGCGCCGGCGCCGCACAGCAGGACGTTCGGGTGCGGGGTCTCGACGCCCCAGCGGCCGGTGCCGTCCTGGGTGTGGGGCCAGGCGAGCTCGCGGTGGAAGATGTTGCCGCCGGGCAGCCGGAGGTCGCGTTCCAGGTCCAGCGGTGTCTTCGCCTCGATGCAGGGGCGGCCGTCCGCGTCGGTGGCCAGGCAGTCGGCGAGCGGCTCGGCGAGGTGGGCGTCGAGCTGGGCCAGGGTCGCCCGGAGCAGTTGCTCCTTCACGGTGTCGTGGTTCCCGGCCCGGGTGAAGAGCCGGGCCGGGGTGTGCAGGCCGAACAGGGTGAGCGTGTGGTGGCCCCGGGCGGCGAGGTCCGGGCCGAGGATCGTCGGGTCGGTGAGCGAGTGGCAGTAGAGCTCCGCGGGCGGGGCGGCGGGCGCCACGCCGGCCGCCGCCTGGGCGTGGGCGGTGGCCAGTTGCCGGTAGCCCTCGGCCACGTGGAAGGTCCCGGCGAACGCCTCTTGGGGGTCGACCGCCGGGTCGCGCAGCGCGGGGAGCCGGGTGAGCAGCATGTTCACCTTGAGCTGCGCGCCCTCGGCGGGCGGCGGCGGCGCGGCGCCGGTCAGCTCCGCCAGGGCCCGCGGGGAGGCGCCGACCAGGACGTGCCGGGCGGCGGCGGTGCCCTCGCCGTCCGCCGTGCGCCAGGTGACCTCGGCGGTCCGCCCGTCGGTGTCGATCCGGACGGCCTCGTGCCCGGTGGCGAGCACGGCGCCGGCGGTGCGGGCGGCGGCCGCCAGCGCGTCGGTGAGCGCGCCCATGCCGCCGACCGGCACGTCCCAGGCGCCGGTGCCGCCGCCGATCACGTGGTAGAGGAAGCAGCGGTTCTGTTTGAGGGACGGGTCGTGGGCGTCGGCGAAGGTGCCGATCAGGGCGTCGGTGAGGACGATGCCGCGGACCAGGTCGTCGGCGAAGCACGCCTCGACGGCGATCCCGATCGGCTCCTCGAACAGGGCCCGCCAGGCGGGCTCGTCGTCGACGCGGCGGCGCAGTTCGGCGCGGGTGGGCAACGGCTCGGTGAGGGTGGGGAAGACGCGGCGGGCGACCCGGCCGGTCATGGCGTAGAACCGCTGCCAGGCCGCGTACTCGCGCTCACCGCCGGTCAGCCGGGCGAAGGAGGCGCGGGTGCGCCGTTCGTCCCCGCCGACCAGCAGCCCGGTGGACCGGCCGGCGCGCTCCACGGGGGTGTACGAGGAGACGGTACGGGGCCGGCGGCGGAAGTCGAGGCCGAGGTCCCGGACGATCTTCGTGGGCAGCAGGCTGACCAGATAGGAGTAGCGGGACAGCCGGGCGTCGACGCCGGCGAACGGACGGGTGGAGACGGCCGCGCCCCCGGTGCGGTCCAGCCGCTCCAGCACCAGGACCGACCGTCCGGCACGGGCCAGGTAGGCGGCGGCGACCAGGCCGTTGTGCCCCGCGCCGACGATGACGACGTCATATCGGCGCGTGCCCCTGCCGGGGGGCCGGTGCGTGGTCATGGCTCTTGGTAGCACGCGGGGGGCGGTGCCGCCAGAAGGCCATCGGCAGCGCCGCGGGTGAGCTGTGCCGGGGCACGGCACACCGCCGGCGGGCGGGCCGGGACCGGGCGGCCCACCCGGACCGGGGCCCAGGCCGGGAGGCGCGAGACCGGGGGCCGCCGGGCGACCGCCCCCGCGTGGAACACCCCTGCCAGCCGGCCCCCAGCCACCCCGGGCCGACCCGCGCTCAGCGGCGCCGGACGCACGCGCCTCGCGGGAGCGGTCAGGCCACGGGGTGAGCAGGGCCCCGGCCCGAAACCGGGGGCTGAGCGGGCGGCCCGCAGTATGCCGCCGGCCGGGCAGCCCGGCACCCGAAACCGCCGGGCGACCGCCCCCGCGTGGGACACCGCGACCCGCGGGACCGCGCCGCGGGACACTCCGGCCACCCCGGGCCGACCCGCGCTCGGCGGCGCCTGACGCACGCGCCTCGCGGGAGCGGGGTGGGCGGTGTCGGGCGTGTCTCGCCGGGGCGGTGGCCGTGCTGGTTGCCGTCAGCCGTCGACCGTCCTCGGGGTCTTTCGGCGCCCCGGCGGAAGTACCCCCTGGTACAGCTTCGCCGCCTCGGTGGTGCGGCCCAGTTGGGCCAGGCAGTGGGCCTCGTCGTCGCGGGCGGCGGCGGTGTCCGGGTGGGCGGGGCCGAGAACCCGCTCGCGGGTGTCGGTCACGTGGCGGTACTCGGTCAGCGCGGCCTCCCAGCGGCCCAGCCAGCCCAGGCCGACGGCGACCTCGCGGTGGCTGACCAGGGTGTCGGGGTGGTCGGGGCCCAGGACGCGGGCCCGGGCCGCGGCCACCGCGCGGGACTCGGTGAGCGCCTCCTCCCAGCGGCCGAGCCGGCCGAGGTTGACGCCGATGCCGTGCCGGGCGCGCAGGGTCTCGGGGTGGCCGGCGCCCAGGACGCGGGCGCGGTCGCCGGCCAGGGCGCGGTAGAGGCTGAGGGCCTCGGCGCTGTGGCCGAGGCGGCCCAGGCTGATGCCGGTCTCGTAGCGGGCGGCGAGGGTGTCGGGGTGGTCGGCGCCCAGCGCCCGGGCGCGCGCGTCGGCGACGTCCCGGTAGGTGGCGAGCGCCTCCTGCCAGCGGTCCAGCTGGCCGAGCGCGTACGCCACCTCGTAGCGGGTGACGAGCGTGTCGGGATGGTCCGGGCCGAGGACCCGGGCGCGGGTTTCGGCGACCTCGTGCGCCATGCGGTGGGCCTCGGCCCAGCGGCCGAGCCGGCCGAGGCTGAAGGCGAGGTTGTGCCGGCAGCGCAGGGTGCCGGGGTGGCCGGCGCCCATCGTGCGCTCCCGGGCGACGAGCACGGCGGCGTACACCTGGTGGGCGTCGGCGTGCCGGCCCAGCCGTCCCAGGACGTACGCCATCTCCTGGCGGACGGCGAGGGTGTCGGGGTGGTCGGGACCGAGCACGCGGATCCTGGCCTCGGCCACCCGCTTGTAGGCGCTCAGGGCGTCGGCGGGGCGTCCGGTGCGGCTGAGGACGAAGGCGGCCTCGTAGTGACTGGCGAGGGTGTCGGGGTGGTCGGGACCGAGCAGCCCGGCGCGGGCGTCGGCGACCGCCCGGTGCACCTCGCCGGCCTCGGCCCAGCGGCCCTGCCGGCCCAGCCGCAGCCCCGCCTCGTGCCGGGCGGCCAGGGCGGTGGCGCTCTCCGGCATGGTCTCTGGCCTGCTCTCCGGCGCGCTCTGCGGCATGGTCTCCGGCGGCGAGTGGGACGGCCGGTCGCCGGCCTGGTCGACGGAGTGGCGCGGGGGCCACGCGCGGGAGGGCCCGCCCGCCCCGCCCGCCGCTTCACCCGGGCCGGGCACCCCCGGAGCACTGCCCACCACGCCGCTCACCGCATCGCCCGAGCCGGATCCCCCGAGGCCGTCACCCGCCGTCCGGACACCGGGTGCCGCGCCCCCCGAAGTGGCCGCCTCCGGGGGGTCGCCCGTCCCCCGCGAGTGCGTCCAGGACGGCGGGCCCGCCGCGCGGCCGGCCGGCTGGGGGGTGCGCGGGTGGGGGGTGACGGCGGTCGGCAGGTATGACGGGGCGGCGCGGCCGGCCGTGATCCGGCGGCCCAGTTCCCGGGCGTCGTCCGGGCGGTGCTCGGGCCGTTTGGCCAGCAGGTCCAGGATGATCCGCTCCAGGTAGCGGGGCAGGTCGGGCCGGTGGCTGCGGGGCGGGCGGGGCGGGGTGTCGCGGTGGCCGACCAGGACCGCCCACGGGTCGTCGAGGTCGAACGGCGGCACCCCGGTGGCCAGTTCGTACAGCACGCAGCCCAGCGAGTACAGGTCGCTGCGCCGGTCCACCTCGGTGCCGCCGATCTGCTCCGGGGACATGTAGTGCGGCGTGCCCATGGCGATGCCGGTGCCGGTGAGCCGGGCGGTGAAGCCCACGTCGTGGCCGAGCCGGGCGATGCCGAAGTCGCAGATCTTCACCGTGCCGTCGGCCAGCCGCACGATGTTGGCCGGTTTCAGGTCCCGGTGCACGATGCCCTGCTCATGGGTGTAGGCCAGCGCGGCGGCGACCTGCTCGGCGATGTCCACGACATCGGTGACCGGCAGCGGGTGGTGCTTGTTGTCCTCCAGCAGCTGGCTGAGGTTGCGGCCCTCCAGCAGCTCCATGACCAGGAACAGCACGCCATCGCAGTCACCGAAGTCGTGCACCACGGTCACCCCGCGGTGCTGGAGCGCGGCGGCCACCCGGGCCTCCCGGCGGAACCGCTCCCGCAGCACCCGCGTGAACGACGGGTCCTCGCGCGTCGCGAGCGGCTTGAGGCACTTGACGGCGACCCGGCGGCCCAGCGACTCGTCCCGGGCCCGCCACACCTCCCCCATGCCGCCGCGTCCGATCAGATCGAGCAGCCGGTACCGGCCCTGGATCAGCGTGCTGTCCCCCACAGACCCCATGGATCCCATAGAAGCGCGCCCCCGTCGCTGTCGCTCCGCCCTCCCCTGGCCGGTCCAGTATGGCGGTCTATGCGCCGACTTTGTACGGGGCCGGACGCGCCCCCGGTCCGAGGCGCTCCATGGCGGACAGGATGTGCTTCGGCGGCAGTTGCCAGCGCAGCCGGGCGGGCACCGAGCGCAGGACGATGCCGGTGCGCCGCAGGTGGCGGGTGACCGCGTCCGGGCCGGGCGCGGGCCTGCCGTACAGCTCGTGGGCGTACGGCGGCAGGGAGGCGTAGGCCAGGTGCGCCACCCGGTGCCACAGCAGCCGCCGGGCCGGGGTGAGCAGCGGGTGGACCGGCGGGCGGCGCAGGAAGTCGTCCACCTCGCGGGCCTCGGGGCCGGCGGCCAGTTCGGGCCGTACCTCTGTGAAGTAGGCGGCCAGCGCCGCCCGGTCGGCGGGCACGGTGGCGGGGTCGAGGCCGACCAGGCGGGCGCTGGTGCGGTGCTCGGCGAGGTAGCGGTCGGCCGCCCGGTCGGTGAGCGGGAATCCGGAGCGGCGCAGGACGTGCAGGTAGGAGCCGACCTCGGCGCAGTGCACCCAGCGCAGCAGCGCGGGTTCGTCGACGCCGTAGCGCTCCCCGGTGCCGGGGTCGGTGGCGCCGAGGTTGCGGTGGATGGCGCGGACCCGGGCGCCGGCCCGTTCGGCGGCCGCGGTGTCGCCGTAGGTGGTGGTGCCGACGAAGCCGGCGGTGCGCAGCAGCCGCCCCCAGGCGTCCCGCCGGAAGTCGGAGTTCTGTAGCACGCCGCGCACGGCGCGCGGGTGCAGTGCCTGCAGCCACAGGGCGCGGATGCCGGCGATCCACATCATCGGGTCGCCGTGCGCCTGCCAGGTCACCGAGCCGGGCCCGAACAGCCCCGGGTCGCCCCGTACCGAGTCGTTCGTCGCGTTGGCGGTCATGGCGGGAGGCTAACGCCGTACCCCGGCCGTTCCCAGACCGGTCCGGGCGGCGTCTGCGCCGCGCGCGTCAGTGCAGCGTGTCGAGGAACGTGCCGCACGCCTTGGCGCAGTCCCGGCAGGCCGCGGCGCTGTCCTCGGCGCCCGGCTGCCGGTCGAAGACCTGCGCGCTCTCCAGGCACACCTGCCGGCACCACTCCAGCTGGACGCGTATCGCCTCCTCGTCCACCTGGGTCTGCTCGGACAGCACCCGGCAGGTGGCGTCGCAGACCTCGGCGCACATGATGCCCTTGCGGCGGACGAGTTCCTGGTTCTCCGTGCCGTCCGGGTCCACGAGGCTCGCCCGCAGCGCGCACACCCGGGCACATTCCGTGCATGCCTGTGCACATGCGAAGCGGTCCTCGAGGAACTGGAACAGCTCCTGCTGCGAGGTCGTCGATGTCGTGGAAGTCATGGAAGTCACACCGGGCGGGTTGCCGCCGAGGTCGGCGCCAAACCCGCCGGGCCCGGTGCCGCCAAGGGTTCCGGGCGGTTTTCCGCCGTCCGCCCCGGGCACTCGTGCACCCTCCGGAAACGACGAGGAACGGAGTGCACGACATGCCGGGACGACAGGAACTGCCGTCGACCCTGGAGCGGTCTCCGCGCCAGGCCCAGCGCACCTGGATCAAGGCACATGACTCCGCGGTGCAGGAGTACGGCGAGGGCGAGCGGGCGCACCGGGTGGCGTACGGCGCGCTGAAGCACACCTTCGAGAAGGTCGGCGACCACTGGGAGCGCAAGGAGGGCGGTCGCAAGGGCCCTTCCGACCCGCGGTCGGGCCGGCCCCGGGGGCAGGGCGGGCGCAGCGGCGAGGGGGTCGACGAGAAGGCCACCAAGCAGCATCTGTACGACGTCGCCAAGCGGCTCGGCGTCGAGGGGCGGTCGCGGATGTCGAAGCGGGAACTGCTCGACGCGATCCGCAAGGCGAACCGTTCGCAGACGCGATCGGCGCGGTCGAGCTGACCGGGCCGGCGAGGTTGGTGCCGAGGACCGGGGGTACTCGCCGCTCATGACTAGCGCATGGATGGAGACGGCCGCGACCAATGGCGCGATGAGCGTCGGGCTGATCGTGGCGGCTTTCGTGGTCGTGGCGCTGCTGATCGGCGCCTTCGCGATGGGCATCCGCGTCAAGCGCCGGGAGTCGCCGCCGCCGACCCCGGACGAGCAGCCGCGGATGCCCGCGGGCGGACCGGTCCGGGAGACCCAGGAGACCCGGTCGGCGGACGAGATGCCGCGCGGTGACGAGCGGATCCTGCCGCACGACCTCCATCATCAGAGCAGCCGCTCGGACCCGGGGCAGCCGCGGCGCCGCTGGGACGAGGGCAGCAGCGGTTCGTTCGGCAGCGGCGGACCGGGCGGCGGTCACTGACCGCACGGGGACGCGCGGCACCCCGGAGCGGCGGGGGCGAGCCGAAGACTGACCGAGGCTGACGGTCGCAGTTTCCGGTGCGGACGGCCGGGACCCCATGATCCGTGCCGCTGAAGAGGGAAAGGGCCCGCGCACGTGCGCGGGCCCTTCGCATGGGTGAAGGTCTCGCCGACCAACTGCCGGTAACAGCACACGTGTTGGCCCGTTTCCGTACTCCCGTTCACAGACTCGCCGGGGCTCCGGCAAAGTTTCGCCCCGTCGGTGAACGCCCATACCCTGCCCCTCGTCGGACTGGGGACGCGCCCCGCGCGCCCTCATGGCGTCGGAGAATGGGGGACGGCTCCGTGTACAGCGTCATCGTGGTACCACCGCCGGGCGGCGGCACCGGCGGGCAGTTGCGGATCGCCTGCGGTGAGCGGCTCGCGTTCGGCAGGGCAGCGGCCGGCGACGGCCTGACGATCGGGCACGAGGGGGTGCCCCGGGTCGCCGGGGAGATCACGGCGCAGGGGAACTTCTGGCTGCTGAGCAATCTCAGTGAGCACCAGACCTATGTGGTGGAGAACCCGGAGGGCGCGGGCGAACACATCAAGGTGACATCGGGCCGGCTCGAGGCGCCGGTGCCGTTCGAGTTCTCGCGCGTGGTCCTGCCCGCCGCGGGCGACCTGCTCGCCTTCGACGTGTGGGCGCCGCGGCACGTCTTCGGCAGTGTGGCCCGGCACGGTCTGACCGGACCGCTGACGGCCCCGGCGTTCACCCTGGACCGTACCAAGCGGTACTTCGCGGTGCTGACCGCCCTGTGCGAACCACGGCTGCGCGGTGCGCCGCACGCCCCGCTGCCGGTGGTCGAGGAACTGGTGGAGCGGCTGCGGCCGGTCTGGCCGGCGGTCAGCCGCTCGGTCGTCTACTGGAACATCGACTACCTGGCCGTCAAACTGCGGCTGCGGCCCGGTCCGGACGCGGCCGGGCCCGGCCGGCGGCTCAACGGCAAGAAGGAGTCGCTGGTCTCGCTGGCGCTCCGGTTCGACCTGGTCCGCGAGGACGACCTGACGGTGCTCGCCCCGGTCCCGGGCGAGGTGGTCCGATGACCGGGCAGCCGTACGCCGTGCGGGTCCCGCGGGGTTACCGGATCGGTTCCTGGGAGGTCCGCGAACCCCTCGCCTCCGGCGCGTTCGCCACGGTCTACGCGGGCGGCCGGGTCGGCGACGCCCGGCCCGGCGCGCCCCGCCGGGCGGCCCTGAAGTTCCTGCCCACCGGGACCCGTACTCCGCGTCAGCTCCGGCATCTGCGCGAACTGGCCGAACGGGAGGTGGAGTTACTGGGCCGGCTGCGTGCCCCGCGGCTGATCCGGATGTACGAGACGCTGACCGTCGACGACCCCGGTCACCCGGAGCTCGACGGCGCCACGGTCCTCGTACTGGAGCGGGCCGAGACGTCGCTGGACGCGGTACTGGACCGGGAGCCGCGGCCGGCGGCGGGGCCGGCGCTGCTCGCCCAGGTCTGCGAGGGTCTGCACCAGCTGCACCACGCGGGCTGGGTGCACGGGGACCTCAAACCCGCCAATGTGCTGCTGCTGAGCGACGGGGCGGTGCGGCTCGCCGACTTCAACATGGCCACCGAGCTGGAGGGCACCCACGGCTACGCGCCCGCCTTCGCGACGCCGGACTACACGCCGCCCGAGCTGCTCTGGCCGGAGATCGACGAGCGGGGCACGCGGGTGCGGCCCTCGGCCGACGTGTGGGCCTTCGGGGTGCTCGCCCACACCGTGCTGACCGGCACCTTCCCGCTGCCCGGCGGCACCGCGCAGGCCCGCTGCGCGGCGGCCACCCGGTACGCGCGCGGCGCGGAGGAGCTGCGGCTGTCCCCCGCGCTCCCGGACGCCTGGCGGCCGGTCGTCGCCGGCTGTCTCGCCCGCACCCACGCCGAACGGGTCGCCACCGAGGCCCTGTTGCGGCAGGTGGAGCGGGCGGCGGGCGCCGCTCCGTCGGCCCGGCTGCCGCGGCTGCG
>NZ_JBFAAP010000023.1:0-115197 GCF_040639815.1 Streptomyces sp. NPDC023723 | reverse complement strand
GCGAGCATGCATCCGGCGGTGCCGGTGTGGCCGAACCGGTCTAGTTGTCCGGAGTTCAGATAGCGCAGCCGGAAGTCGTGGGGTCCGGGTCCGACGTCGACTCCACAACCCCGACCCCCGACCCCCCCCCCGCACCCCCCGCCGCCGGGTGACCGCGCGGTCAGCCGAGGTCGCGCTCCGGTGCGGGGTGCTGCCGTACCTGGGGAGCGGTCGGCGCGGGTCCGGGGCGGCCGGGGCGGGACCCGGGTTCGGGCTTGGGGCCGGGGCTGGGGTCGGGGCTGGGGTTGTTGCGGCTGGCCTCCGCGCGCAGGAGGGCGCGCAGGACGGCGTACGGGTCTTTGAGCATGGGTTTCCCTCGGTCCGTGCGTGATGGGTGCTGGCGGGGGGCCGGGAGGCCGGGCCGGTCAGCAGCGCAGGACGACGGAGCGCGCGGGGTGCCGGGCGGGCGGTGGCGGGGATGCGGGCGCGGCGCACCGGGTGGCGGGGGGAGCGGGTGGCCACGGCGGGCGCGGGGGCCGCGGTGCCGGGCGCCGGGGCGCGGCCGGGCGGCGGGTGGCGCGGGCGGGTGCCCGCAGGGCCGGGTCGAGCAGGTCGTACTCGGCCGCCGTACCGCCTGCTCCGGTGTCGCCGGCCACCGCGGCGGGCGGCCCGGCCTGTGCCTGTGCGTGTGCGTGCGTGCCGGGTACGAGCAGGGCGAGCAGCAGCACCAGTACGCGCGCCCAGGCGCGTCGGCGGGCGGCGTGCGACGCCGTACGGGAGCCGCTCGATGACTCGGCCATGGTTCATGCTGGCGACGGGCGGGGCGGGGGCGCACGTCGGAGGGGGCCGGTCGGGGTCGGGCCCGGAGGGCGGCGGCGGCCGGTGTTGTTTCTACTTCCTTCTTCTACTGTCTCTCACTTCTCCTTGGCGGCCTTCGCCGCCGCCTTCATCTCCTGCTTGTGCGCGCGGACCTTGGCCAGTGACTCCGGTCCCGTGATGTCGGCGACCGAGCGGAAGGCGGTCGGTTCGCCGTAGGGACCCGCCGCCTCGCGCCAGCCGTCCGGGCGGACGCCGAGCTGCTTGCCGAGCAGGGCGAGGAAGATCTGCGCCTTCTGCTTGCCGAACCCGGGCAGGTCCTGGAGGCGGCGGAGCAGCTCGCGGCCGTCGCCGGCGTCCCGCCAGACGCCGTCGGCGGCGCCGTCGTAGTGCTCCACGAGATAGCGGCACAGCTGCTGGACGCGGCCCGCCATCGAGCCGGGGTAGCGGTGCACCGCCGGTTTCGTGGCGAGCAGCGTGGCGAACTCCTCCGGGTCGTACGCGGCGATGTCGTGCGCGTCCAGGTCGTCCGCGCCCATCCGGCGGGCGATGGTGGCGGGGCCCTTGAACGCCCACTCCATCGGAATCTGCTGGTCCAGCAGCATCCCGACCAGCGCGGCGAGCGGGCTGCGGCCGAGCAGTTCGTCGGCCTCCGGGTCCTGGGCGAGGTGCAGGTTGACGTCCATGAACCGATGATCGCGCGTCGGGTCCCGGGCCGCGCGCCCGGCTCCTCGCGGTCGCCGGGGAGGGCGTACGATTCCGCCATCCGAGCTTTTAGTTAGGTGAGCCTAACCTAATAAGGTGATCAAACAAGGTGGTGATGGCGGGGTGGGCGTCGAGATCCGCCGTGCGGCCCGGGGCGTCCCGCACCTGCGTGCCGACGGTCCCGACGCACTCGCCCGCGCCCAGGGCCGGGCCGTCGCCCGCGAGCACGGCGGGTGGCTGGAACTGCGGCGGCACCGGGCGCAGGGCACCTCGGCCGCCCTCCTCGGACCCGATGCCCTGTCCTGGGACCGGTTCGCCCGCCGCGCCCGCCTCGCCGACACCGCCCGCCGCTGCTTCGCCGCCTTGGAGGAAGGGGAACCGGAGACTGCCGGGTGGGTCCGGGCGTACGTCACCGGGGTCAACGAGGGGCTCGCGGAGAGCACCGGTGCCCGGTTCGGGAAGGCGGGGTTCGCGCCCGGCCGCTGGGAGCCGTGGACACCGCTCGCGGTCCGGCTGTCCCTGCACATCCTCGCCACCGGCTTCCCGGCCAAACTGTGGCGCGAGCAGGTCGCCGGGCGGCTGGGGCCGGCGGGGGTCGCCCTGTTCGGCGGGGAGGGGGAGGGAGCGGACCCGGATCCGGGGGCGGGGATGGGAATGGGAATGGGAATGGGAATGGTGATGGGGCCGTATGCCGAGCCCGATGACCACGCCGGTCATCAGCGACTGCGGCTGTCCTGCCCGGAGTTCGACGTCGTCGGCCTCGCCGTGCCCGGCGTCCCCGGTCTGGTCCGCCGCGCCGACACCGGGACCGTCGCCTGGACCTTCACCCCCGGCGTCGCCGACCGCCAGGACCTCTACCACGAGCGGCTGCGCCGTACCGGCGCCGGTGTCGAGGCGCTCGGCCCGGACGGCCGCTGGCACCGCGCCGCCCGGCACACCGAACTGGTCCGGGTGGCGGGCGAGGGGACCGTCGAGACCGAGGTGATCGAGACCGCCCGGGGGCCGGTGATCGCGGGCGGCCCCGAGGGCCTCGACGACGGCACCCCCGTCGCGCTCAGCCTGCGGTACCCGGCCCGGGTCACCGCCGACCTCGGCTTCGGCGCGCTGCTGCCGCTGCTGCGGGCCCGCCGGGTCGCCGACGTGGACCGGGCACTGGCCGCCCGGACCGAACCGGTCGGCGTAGTACGGGCCACCGACACCGAGGGCGGCACCCTGCACCGGGGCACCGGCCGGGTGCCGGTCCGCGCCGCCGCCAACCTCGTACGACCGGTGCCGGCCTGGGAGCCGGGGCACGAGTGGCAGGGCTGGCGGGAACCGGCGGGTGCCGAGGGGGCGGGTGCCGAGGGGGTGGGCAGCGGGGACGGGTGGCCGGACGCCGACGGTCCGCTGCTGGAGCGGCTCGCCGCCCTGGACGGGCTCAGCCCCGGGGCCGCCGACCTGCGGGACCGTCTGCTGGGCCGGGGCGCGCGGGGGGACGCCGGCGGCGCCGCGTACGCGGCGGTGCGTTCCGCCGTCGTACGGCGACTGGCCGCCGAACCCGCCTTCGCCGCGCTGGCCGCGCCGCCCGCGTACCCCGAACTGTTCCAGCCCTGGCTCGCCCTGACCCCGCGCGTCGCGCACGCCCTCGGCCGGCTGCTGCGCGCCGAGACGCTGTACGCCATCGACCGTACGGCCGTACTGCGCGCCGCCGTCGAGGAGGCGACGGCGGCGGCCACCGCCGACCGGTTCGCTGGAACAGGCGGTGGCGGCTGACCGGCGGTGACCGGTTCGTCGGAGAAGGATGGGGAGGGGGGATCGTGGCGGCCGGTTCGTAGGGGGAGTCGGCGGTGGCCGGCTCGTCGAAGAGGGCGGCAGCCGCCCGGCGGCGTACGCTGCCGCGGATGAGCAGTCCGCCGACCCCCGAGGAACTCGCCGCGCACTACGGGCTGGAGCCGATCCCGCGCGAGGGCGGCCTGTTCCGGCGTACCTGGGCCGGGCCGGAACGTCCCGACGGCCGCCCGGCCGGCACCGCGATCGTCGCGCTGCTGACCGCCCGCCCCGGCGACTTCTCCGCCCTGCACCGCCTGCCCGTCGACGAGATCTGGCACCACTACCTCGGCGACCCCCTGCGCCTGCTCCTCCTCGAACCCGACGGCAGCGCCCGTACGGCGGTCCTGGGACCGGACGTGCTGGGCGGCCAGCAGGTCCAGCTCACCGTCCCGGCCGGTACCTGGATGGGCGGCCGGGTCGTGCCCGGCGGCGCCTGGACCCTCTTCGGCTGCACGATGGCGCCCGGCTTCAGCTACCCGGACTACGAGCACGGCGACGCCGGGAAACTGACGGCGCGCTACCCGGCCGAGGCGGCCCGGATCATGGAACTCTGCCGCCCATGAGCCTTCTTGACGGACAGACGGCCCTGGTCACGGGCGCGGGCGGCGGTATCGGCCGGGGCATCGCGCTGCGCCTCGCCGAGGAGGGCGCGGCGGTCGCACTGCACTGCCGTACGTCGGTGGCGGCGGCCGGCGACGTGGCCGCCCGCGTGCGTGCGCGCGGCGGCCGGGCGGTCGTGCTGCGGGCCGACCTCACCGACGAGGACGCCTGCCGGCACCTGGTCGAGGAGGCCGCCGACTGGGGCGGCGGACGGCTGGACGCGCTCGTCAACAACGCCGCCGTACAGCCGGTGCGGGAACTGCCCGGGATGACGGCGGCCGAGTGGCGGGCGGTGGTGGACACCGACCTGACCAGCGTCTTCGCCTGTACGCAAGCCGCGGCGGAGGTGATGCGCCGTACCGGCACCGGCGGCACCGTCACCCACATCGCCTCCATCGAGGCGCGTGCCCCCGCCCCCGGCCACGCCCACTACGGCGCGGCCAAGGCGGCGGTCGTCATGCACGCCCGCGCGGCGGCCCTGGAGTACGGCCCGTGGGGCATCCGCGTCAACACCGTCTCCCCCGGCCTGACCGACCGGGACGGCCTGGCCGGGGCCTGGCCGGAGGGCGTACGGCGCTGGCTGGACGCGGTGCCCGCCGGCCGGCTCGGGCGCCCGGAGGACGTCGGCGACGCCTGCGTGTTCCTCGCCTCCCGGCTGGCCTCCTTCGTCACCGGGCACGACCTGGTGGTGGACGGCGGGGTGTCGGCGCGTCCGTCCTGGTGATCGACGTGGTGATCGTCCCTTCCTGGTGAGCACGTGGCCCCTCGCGTCCGTACGTATCCCCGAGCCGGTGAGTCGCACGACGGGATGGTGACGTGAGGGGTGGCGGGAAACGTGAACGGCGTGAACACCGTGAGGAACGCCGTGGACGCCGTGGACGCCGTGAAAGCTGTGAAAGCCGTGAACGCGGAGGACGTCGTGGAGTTCAGGGGCTGGTGCTGCTCGGCACCGTGCTGGTCCTGTTCGTCCTCTTCCTCCTCGGCGCCGGACCGGCGTCCGCGCACGCCGCTATCACCGCCACCGATCCCGCCGACGGAACCGTTCTCGAGCACGCCCCGCGGCACCTCACCCTGACGTTCAGCGAGTCCGTCGGCCTGCGCGACGACTCCTTCCGCGTCCTCGGCCCGGACGGCCACCGCGTCCGCACCGGGGAGGCGGGCCGTGCGGACGATCGGTCCGAGACCGCCCGGACCTCCCTTCCCCGCCCGGACCGGCTCGGCGAGGGCACGTACACGGTGGCCTGGCGGGTGGTGTCCGCCGACAGCCACCCGGTCTCCGGCGCGTTCACCTTCTCCGTGGGCCGGCCCTCCGCCACGGCCGTGGACCCCGGTCCGGCCGAGGACCCGCTCACCGGCGCCCTGCACACCACGGCCCGCTACCTCGCCTATCTCGCGGGCGCTTTGCTCGTCGGCACGGCGGCGTTCGTGGTGCTGTGCCGTCCGCCGGACGCCGGGCGGCTGCGTCCGCTGGCGGCGACTGGCTGGTGGACCCTGCTGGCGGCCACCGTCGCCCTCCTGCTGCTGCGCGGCCCCTACGAGGCGGGCACCGGCCCGGCCACCGCCGTCGACCCCGGCGTCCTCGGCCACACCCTGACCACCCGGCCGGGGGTACTGCTGCTGGCCCGGCTGGTGCTGCTCGGGGCGGCCGCATGGCCGGCGGCCCGGCTGCTGCGGCCCGGCGGCGGGACGGAACGCGAGACGGGACGCGGGGCGTGTGCGGCGGGCGCCGCGCTGGCCGTCGTACTGGCGCTGACCTGGGCCGGTGCCGAGCACGCGGCGGCCGGCAGCCAGGTCCCGGTGGCGCTCACGTCGGCGTTACTGCACCTGCTGGCGACGGCCTGCTGGCTGGGCGGCCTCGCGGCCCTGCTCACGCTGCTGCGCCGCACCCCGGCCGGACCGGCGCTTCCGGCCGCCGTCGTCGCCCGGTTCTCCCGGCTGGCCCTGGCCTCGGTGACGGTCCTGACCGTGACCGGCGTCTACCAGTCCTGGCGCGGCCTCGGCTCCTGGCCGGCCCTCACCGGCACACCGTACGGCAGGCTGCTGCTGGCCAAAGGGGCCGCGGTGCTCCTGCTGCTGGCGGCGGCCGGGGTGTCACGCCGGTGGACGGGACGGATGGTGGCGGCGGCGGGGGAACGAGGAGATGCGGTGAGCGCTGCGGCTGGCCCGGGGCTCGCGCCGGTTCCGGGCCTTGCCCCTGTTCCCGCCCTCGCCACTGCTTCTGTACGGGCTTCTGCTCCCGTACACAGCTCAGCGCCCGCGCCCGTTACCGGACCTACGCCGGCGCCCGGACCCGTTCCCGTTCCCGGACCCGCGCCCACACCCGGCCCCCACCCCCCTACCAATACCAATCCCCGCACCATCACCCCCCACCACGCCCACCACCCCCTGCGCCGTTCCGTGTTCGCCGAGACGGTGATCGCCGCCGGTGTGCTGCTGATCACCACCGTGCTCACCGGCACCTCGCCCGGCCGGGCCGACGGCGAGGCGGCCGGGGCCGGACAGGTGGCCGCGCTGAGCCCCGCGTCCCTCACCACGATCCCGTTCGACGTCGGCACCCCGGGCGGCCGGGGAACCGTCCAGATCACCCTGGACCCCGGCCGCACCGGCGAGAACGCGGTGCAGGCCGTGGTCTTCGGCGCCGACGGCGGTCTGACCGCCGTACCCGAACTGCGGCTCTCCTTCTCCCTCCCCGACCGAGACATCGGCCCGATCGACGCGGGCCTGACCGACCGGGGCGGCTACTGGAGCGCCAACTCCGTCACCCTCCCGCTCCCCGGCACCTGGACGATGCGGGCGACGGTGCGGGTGTCGGACCTGGACCAGACGACCGGGACGGGACGGGCCCGGGTCGCGCCGTAGCCGCCGCCGCAACAGCGCTCCAAGCAAGACATGACGCGCCGTCAGGAGACGGCCCGGCCGGTCAGCTCCGGGTCGGCGTGTCCCTCGACCACCTCGCGAGCCACGTCCCGCACCGACCGCCGATGCGCACGGGCGTGTTTGCGCAGGACGTCGAAGGCGTCGTCCGGGGACAGTCCCAGGAGAGTGCCGAGGACCCCCTTGGCCTGTTCGATGACGACGCGGCCGGTCAGCGCCTGCTCCAGCTGACCGGTGAGCGTCCGGCTGCGGTCGGCCTCGCGGGCCCGCTCCAGCGTGACGGCGGTGAAGTCGGCGAGCGAGGCGCCGAGGACCGCCGCGTCCGGGGTGAGGGAATGAGGGGCGTCGGTCAGCAGGACGAGGGCGCCGCCCGCCGTGGGGCGGGTACGCAGGGGGAGGGCCAGGACGCAGGTGTGGCCCAGCCGCGTGGCCCGTGGGGCGTAGCGCGGCCAGCGCCGTCGGCAGACCTCGCCGTCGAGGGCCTCCGGCGCCGGGCGGAGAACGGAGGCGCGGCGGCATTCGTGACCGGGTCCCTCGCGCCACTCCACGGCGTCCCGTTCGAGGCGCGACACCTCGGGGTCCGAGCCCGCCACGAACGCCGGGCCCCGGCCGTCGAGTTCGAACACCACGGCCGCGGCGCGGACGCCGAGCAGGGCGGGGGCGTGCTGGGCCAGGGCCGTGAGCGTCCTGGACACGTCCAGGGGACCGGCCTCAAGGCCGCCGGCCAGGGCCACAAAAGCGTCGGCCAGCCGTTGTTCCGACGTCATGGCACTCCACGCTACGCCGCGGAGGAGGCCAGACACACCGCTTCGGCGCTCTTCCCCCATACCGGCCAAACCTGGAAGAGGTATGCACCTCATTCGGCAACCATTCTCAGGAAATTACACTCGAAGGAGGTAATTAATCGCCAGGGAATCATTTCTCCCCACAAGGCCGCCCCGCTCCCGACACCTGCCGTCCTAGGGTCGAACCAACCGCCACCCTTGCTCCCGGTGGATCTGGCCCATCCTCAAGTCACCGGGAGACCGCGATGCACCAGAAGCCCCAAGCTTCCTGCGATCCCACCCCCACCCCCATCCCCATTCCCGCCCCCACCCCCATTCCCATCCCCATCCCCGCCCCTCCCCCTGCTCCGGCTTCCGTCATTCAGCAGTCGCGGATCTACGAGACCGCCGGCCGCACCGTCGTCCAGTTGCTCGGCGAGATCGACTTCGCGGTGGTGCTGCGGATCGCCGCCCGGCTGGACACGCTCACCGAGTCGCCCGGCCCGGACGTGGTGATCGATCTGCGCCTGGTCGGCTTCCTGGACTGCAGCGGCCTGGGGCTGCTGTGCCGCGCGCGCCGGCGGGTCGAGGAACGGGGCGGGCGGCTGACGCTCACGGGGGCGTCCCCGGGCATCCGCAAACTGCTCCGGATCGTCGAACTCCACCGGACCTTCGAGGCGGTGGACACCCTCGGCGAGGCCCTCGACGTCCGCCCGCGCCCTGAGGCCTGATGCCACGCCCCACTGTGATCGAAAGTCCTGCCGGAAGGCCGGCCGGGAGCCCGACTGAAAGCCCAGCCGGCCATCCGACCCCGCCGAGTCCCTGATCACGCCCCGCAACAACGGCATCACCGACGTACTCCCGGCCGCCGTCCCTCGGCGCGGCCCCGCACTATCGCATCGGCCGCTTCCGTGTCCTACTTCTTGTTAAAGTGACAGTAACCGAAGTACCGTAAGCCGCATGCAAGATGACGTGTGGTCACCACCTCCTGTGCTGCTGACCGTCGACCTGGTGATCCTGACGCTGCGCGAAGGGCGACTGTGCGTGCTGCTCGTGGAGCGGGGCGAAGATCCCTTCCAGGGCATGCAGGCACTGCCCGGCGGTTTCCTCAACCACGCCGGTGAGGAGATCCTGGACGCCGCCCACCGCGAGCTGGCCGAGGAGACCGCGCTGGGTGCCGGATGGGTGCACTTGGAGCAACTGGCCACCTACGGGGACGCGAGCCGTGATCCGCGGGGCCGGGTCGTTTCGGTGGCCCATCTGGCCATCGCGCCGGGACTTCCCGCGCCGGTCGCGGGCACCGATGCCACGGACGCCTCATGGGTTCCCGCGGACGCCGTCCTCAACGGTGACGTGAAACTGGCCTTCGACCATCACCGCATCGTGACGGACGGAATCGAACGCGCCCGTACCAAGCTCGAATTCTCCGCGCTGGCCACGGCGTTCTGTGGAGAACTCTTCACCATAACCGAGTTGCAGCAGGTGTACGAGGCGGTTTGGGGCACTGAACTCGACACCCGTAATTTCTACCGGAAAGTCCAGGCCGTGAAGGGGTTCATCGTCCCCGCCGGCTCCGGACGCAGGAGTACGGGAGGACGGCCCGCACGGCTGTACCGGGCCGGACCGCGGACGGTGCTGTTCCCGCCACTGATCCGCCCCACGCCCTCCCCGACGGAAGAGGAAACGACAGAGGGAGCGGGATAAGAAACGGGCTATGGAACGGAAGTAAAGACAGTCGCGATAGCGGGAGATATTGCGGGAGATATAACGGAAGAGAAGGGGAACGAATGCCGAAAGACCTGGTGGTGATCCTCACCGCCCTCAACCTCGAGTACCAGGCCGTGCGCCGGAAACTGGCCGCCCCCCAACTGCACCTCCACGAGCGGGGGACGCGGTTCGAGGTGGGAACCGTGCAGGGCACCTCATGCCGTGTCGCACTCGGTCTGACGAACAAGGGGAATCACTCCGCCGCGGTGATCGCGGAGCGCGCGATCCAGGAGTTCTCACCGGTGGCCGTGTTGTTCGTCGGCGTCGCCGGTGCCCTGTGGGACACCGCCCGGCTGGGCGACGTGGTGATGGCGACACACGTGTACGCCTACCACGGCGGGACCAGCGAGGACGACGGGCTCAAGGCCCGCCCCCGGGTCTGGGAGGCGGCGCACGGCATCAGCCAGCTCGGCTCGCATCTGGCCCGGCTGAACGACTGGGCCGACGACATCCCCGGCCGGGGACCCGCGCCGCAGGTGCGCTTCGGCGCGATCGCGGCCGGCGAGGTCGTGCAGAACTCGAAGATCTCCGCCGAGGCGCGGTGGATCCGACAGCACTACAACGACGCGCTCGCGATCGAGATGGAGGCCGCCGGTGTGGCGCAGGCCGGTCATCTCAGCGGCGCACCGGTGGCCATCATCCGGGGCATCAGCGACCGGGCGGACGGCACGAAAAGCAGCGCGCAGGACCGCAGCCGGCAACCACGGGCCGCAGCGAACGCGGCGGCATTCGCCGTCCGGCTGGCCGTGGAACTGGTAGGAGAACAGGAGCAGATCGCAATGAACGAGGCAGAAAGGGCCCGTGCGGCCGACAGAACCGCCAAGCGGGTCAGCAACACCGCCTACAACAGCTCCATCGGCATCATGGCCGGGACGGTCGAGAAGAGCACCGTCCACATGAACACGGCGCCGAAGGCGACCGGCCCGGCCGATCTACTCACGGAACTGGACGACTTCCGCGTTCAACTGAAGTCGCGCCACGCCGAGGGCGCCCTCGACGACGACACCTGCCGAGAGGCCCTGGCCGAACTCGATTTCGCCCGCCGGGCGGTACGGGAGAACACTCCCGAATCAGCGAAAAGGGCGACCATGGCACTCAAACGGTTACGCGGCCTCATCGCTGCATTCACCGATCTCACGGCCAGGCTGGCACCGCTGGTGGTCGCGGCGGGCGGGTTGTCATGAACGACGGTACCGGCGGCACGTACAACTCGGCCGCGTACAACTCGGCCGCGTACAACTCGAATGTCGGCATCCAGGCCGAGACGGTGCACAACTCCAACGTGTACTTCGTCCATCCGGACGCGTCGCCGCAGGAGAAGTACCAGGTCGGTGTCCGCTTCCTGGCGGACGGCATCCCCAGCCGGGCCCGCGACATGATCAGCGACGCGATCGCCCACGGGTACGACAACGCGGAGGTCCGCTTCCACTGGGTGCTCGCCATGCTCAGCGCCCGCGCTTACCACGACTTGAGCACCGAGGAACTCCAGCGGCTGCACCAAGCCGCCGGGCTCGTGGGCACCTACGCCGAGGGAGAGTGGAAGGACGCCCTGCGCGCCGCCTACGAACTGCTGGCGATGCTCAGAACCGCGGACGGTGAGCCACAGCGCGTACTGGAGCGGCTGCTGGCCCTGTCACCTCACCAGCGCGACGCGATCCTCCACCACTTCGACCTCGTCCTCACCGGCGGGCTGAAGGACAGCCTGTGGGCCGAGAACCGGGAACGGGCCGAGGCCGCCCGGTTCGCGAACGGCAGGGTCCAGCGAGTCTGGGCCTACTTCGAACCCGACCCCATCGGGCCACGGGCCCTGCCGCCCCGGCCGAGCACCGCCGAGGCGGCCCAGGCCGCCCTGCCCGCCCGAGCCGGTCTGTTCACCGTCATCGCCTCCTTCCTCTGGATCTCGGCGCTGCTCGCGAATCCCGGCGCGGCCGTCGTCGAGTTGCTGCTGGCGCTCGGCGCGGGCCTGACCGCGGCGCACTTCGGCCGCCACTGGCGGTACCAGGACCATCGGCTGAAGGCCGGGAACGGGGAGGCCGGCACCGCGCAGCCGGGCGCTCCCGCCGGCACCGGGGACGGTTTCACCAAGAACGTCCGCCACTCGTTCGACTTCTACTTCAGTACCCGCGTGCCCCACGGATTCGCCCCGCACGAATGGCTCGGTCACACCGCCCACATCCGCGGCGGCCTCGCCGCCGAGATCGCGCTTCTCTACCGTGAGAGCCGGATCAACGTGGATCGGGTCAACTGGCTGATCCGCCATCTCGCCGAGGACGCCCGGGACCGCCACAACAACGGCACCCTGTTCGACAACCGCGGCCAGAACCAGACGCCGGCGGTGGCGAAGGCACTGTGCGTGGCCGCCCTCGTCGTCCTGGGCTGCACGACGCTGGCCCTGTTCGGGACAGGGGTGTCGGACGCCGGCGCGGCGCATGTGCTGCTGTCCTTGCTGGCCGTGGCCGGCGCGTTCTGGTCCGGACGCGCGGCCGCCTCCTCCTGGCTGGAGGCGCGGAACGAGGAGCGCCGACTGGCCGAGGAGACCCGGGAGTACGAGGCGCGGTTGGCCGACAGGCAGGCCGCCTACCACAAATGGAAGACGTTGCTGGACAACACACGTCCCAGTGAGCTGGCGATGGAGACCTGGCTCACCTGCGACAAAACGCTGTTCGTCGACGAGGCACTCCGCCACTACCAGCTCACCTGGCGCGACCTGATCACCCACACCATCCTGATGACACCCGCGCGCCCCTACAAGCGCGGACGTGTGAAGGGCGGTCCCTGGCGGTACTCGCGCTACAGCTTCCGTCTCTTCCTGGTCACACCGGACGGTGTCCCGGAAATCAGCACGGAATACGAATTCGCCGACGGCAGGCGCGGGGACGAGCAGCGAAGCAACTACCGGTTCGACGCGCTGTCCTCCGTACAGGTCACGGAACGTGCCAATGTCGGCTACGACCTGGAGCTCGTCCTCACCAACGGGCCCGCCAAGAACATCCGCGTCAAAGACGCCGACACTCATCAACTGGCGCCGGACGAGAACGCCCAGGAGATCTCCGAGATCAATCTCAACGCGGCGGGGTTCATCCACACCTTCCGTCTCCTGGAGGGAATCGCGGCGGACGGAAAGGGCTGGATAGAACGGAACGACCCCAACAACCTGCCGTCCTTCCGCGCCGACTGAGCCGACCCGCCCTCGAGTCCTCAAGGGCGGGTGGGGAGCCGCAGCACCGGCGCCCTGCCCGTCCACACCTCAGCCCAGTCGGCACGTGAGTTCAGGGGGTTCCGTGGCCGCCACCGAAGACGTCACCGAGGGCAGACTGCTGCTGGCCGAGTACGACCGCATCAAGGAGGAGCAGAAGACCCGGATAGGTTTCCGTGACAACCTGCTCTACTTCACGCTCGCCGCGTCCACCGCGGTCCTGGCGATCACCGTCCAGAGCGGGCAGGCGCAACTACTGCTCGCCGTGCCCGTGATCTGCCTGGTCCTGGGCTGGACCTACCTGGTCAACGACGAGAAGATCTCAGCGGTCGGCTGCTACATCCGCGACCAGCTGGGACCGAGGCTGGCCGAGCTCAGCGACACCCGCAGCGCCGTCTTCGGCTGGGAGACGTACCACCGCGACGACGTGCGACGCACCACCCGCAAACGACTGCAGGCCGCGGTGGATCTGTTCACCTACCTGGCACTGCCGATGATCTGCGTGACCGCCTACTGGTGTTCCCCCACCGTCCGCCCGCTCCTCCTCCTGATATCCCTCGCCCAGACCCTCACCCTGGCCGTACTGGGCTGGCAGTTCCTGCGCTATGCGGAGCGCTAGCGGACGCGATCCGCTCCGCCCGGCCCGCCGCCTCATTACCGCGTGAGGTCAGCGGGGAGGGGCAGGCGGAGCGATGCGGTGGGCGAGGACTGCGGTGCCGACCAACTGGCGAGCAGCCTGAGGCGGACCTCCGAGGGTGCGCCCGGCTCGGCCACGCAGATGATCAGACCGTCGACGGCCCGTCGTGGCAGGGGCAGGTCCGGGGAGCGGAGGCCACCTCCAGACGGCCGACTTCGGGATGGTCCAGCCACTTGCCCCCTTCGCGACGGAGCCCTCCCGGCGAACTGACCGTCGGTCCCCAACGTCGAAGGGCCCCGCAGCAAGTTGCGGGGCTCTTCGACGTATTGCCCGGTGAGAGCAATGGCGGAGGATACGAGATTCGAACTCGTGAGGGGCTGCCCCCAACACGCTTTCCAACTGTTCGTGTGGGGGTTCGGGCGGGTTCGTGGTCGTCCTGACCTGCTAAGTAGCACCGCCAGTAGGTCTGTTCAGACCCCGCCGAACGGAGGTGAATGCAACCCGAACTGCAACCCTCCTGCGTCCAGGGCGACCCCTCTTAGTATCGGCCTTGCGGCTGGTCCGACGGTGCCCGCGTCCCAGGTCCGATGCATGATCAGTACTGTCCGGGTACATTCGGCGAGGCCGAGGACCGTCAGGGGGCTGCGTTCGCCCTTCGCCCGGACCGGGGTGCCCCGACCCCACTGCGCCCCCCGACGTTACAGACAGAACCGATCACGCAACGGACCCTGACTCTGTCGCCCTGGCAGGTTCAGGCCAATTTCACGCCTGCGGCGCGAGGCCAGTGGATGCAGTAATGAGAAGGAAGGCAGAGTAAGCGATCTTCAAACGCATGGCATCTCGATCTTTGGGCGCTCGGAATAAGCCCCTCCACTTGTTGCTGCACTGGTGGGACGCCTCTTCGCGCACTTAGCGTCTCTGAGGTCAAAGCACCTCAACCGAGCGGTTAAGGAGTCTCTGTGCGACGCCTGTTTTCCGACCACCGCAGAAGATCGCTACGTATGACCCTGCTGGCCCTACTGGCGGCCTTCGGCACCACTGTCGTGTCGGCCACCTCAGCGAGTGCCCACTACGTGTACTGGATCGAGCAGGTGTGGTCGAACGCTGACTCTTCCAGGTGCCTACTGAACCGCGCAGAAACTTCGCACGGGTCCACGGGCGGTGGTTACTTCAAGGGGACGGCTGAGTCGCTGGCAGACATCGACCCCAGCCCGCTGGACTGCGTCCTGACGTGGAACCGCAACACCGGTGAACTCGCTGTGGGCATCGTCGTCTTCAAATGGTACGTGGACGTCAACGGTGACGGTAGTTGGCTCGTCTGCGACTATACGGACGATCGCTACTACAACAGCGAGCCAGCCTACCAGTTCAACCTGCAGTGGACTGCTCCGGCGGAAACGCTGTGTGGTGAGGGCTACTACGGCATCCAGAGCAACGCGGGCATGGTGGACAGCGGTGAGTGGGTGGGGCTGAACGCCAGCGTCTGGTCTGGCTCTCACCTGCTCCCGGACTACAGCGAGCTGGCCACCAAGGCCGCAGCCGCAGACGAGCCGGTGGTCCCGGACTGGTTGAAGAGCGCGGACACGAGTGACGATCCCGCCTCCATGCCCGTGGCCAACGAGAACGGCGAGCCTCAGAGGAACAGCGACGGCTCGCTTTTCACAGTGCCACTGGAACTCCCCGAACCGCCTGCTGCTGCGATGAGAAGCGCGCAGCAGGACCCGGCGGGAGAGCGAACGTTCACCACGGACGCTGACGGCAACGTGACCGAGACGGTGACGGTGGCCGGGTCGTTGACACGCCCCGCGCCTTAGCCTGCTCTGGTCGGCACGGCTTGAAGCCAGTCGCCGGTCCATTGTGCCCGGTTGGAGGGTAGGGAACAGCATGCGCGGCATTCGCTCAGCGATGCGCTTACTTGAAGGTGCGTGCGCCGTCACCGTGGTGGTGAGCGTTCTCTATGTCCTGCTCCTGCCGTTGATTGCGAGCCGTCACGCGTTGTTGGACGCTTACAAGCGCGGTGGGCTCACGCCACTGATCCTCATCTTCGCTGGCGCGTGCGTCTGCTGGCTCTGCCTACGCCTGGCCAGAGCGTGGCAACGTACATCGGTCGTGCTGGGTATCGGGGGTGCGTGCGCCGTCGGTCTCCTGGCCTTGGCGTGGTGGGAAATCCCTCGCGGCACAGTGGAAGATCAGCACGTCACGCCTTCCCCGACCACTGGGCGCTTTCACCAGTCGCGGCCCCCGGACAGTATCCCCGGAGCAGCGACTCCCCCGGTATTGCCAGAAGTCGAGCCGTAGATCGACATAGCCCCTCGGTCGCCAAGCGGCGTCCGGGGGGTCGACCATGACGCGTCGCAGATCACGCGTACTCGCGATGGCGCGGTCCCATCCGTCGTGATGACGCGGTCTCAGACACTGCTGCGCTGCGTACTCCAGCAGTAGATTGTGATCACGAGCCGTCGTAGTTGTGGCCGTGGACACCACTCACTGCGGAAGCAGAGGCCTTATTGCCCGCCTAGTCGGAGTACAGCAACCACGTACAGGCTTCCGGACACCGTCAGAAGCAGAAAGGCGAGAGTCGTGTGGAGGGCAAGCCCTCGCCCTGGGGCAAGCCCCAGATGTGCCCGGGCCGCACGGCTCACGCGGGGTCTGCGGACACCTAGTAGGACTCCGTTAAGTTGTTCTGGCTCTTGGGTTCTGGCTGGTGGCGGGCGTTCTGGGCAGGGGACGGTGGCAGGTGGTGCAGGTGCCGGTCCAGCAGTTCAGCAGGTCCTGGATGGTGTCGAGGATCTGGTAGAGGGTGAGTCCGCTGTATCGGCTTTTGGGGCCAGGCGCTGTTCGGTGAGGAACGCGTGGGCGGCGGTGACCAGGGTGACGTGGTGGTGCCAGCCGGTCCAGGAACGTCCTTCGAAGTGGTCCAGGCCGAGGCCGTGCTTGAGTTCGCGGCAGTCGTGCTCGATCCGCCAGCGGATCTTCGCCAGGCGGACCAGTTCGGCGACGGGGGTGTCGGCGGGCAGGTTGGAGAGCCAGTAGTCGGTGGGTGCTTCGGCGTCCTCGGGCCATTCGGCCAGCAGCGTCGCCTCGGGCAGGACGCCGTCCCAGTGGCCGTGCCCGGCAGCGGCGGCGGCCTGGGCCAGGCGGCGGGAGCGGATCCCGGCCGGCCGCACCCGCAGCACCACAAAGCGCGAGCGCATCGGCCCGCGGGAGCCTTCCCGCCAGGTCACCTCGGTGAACGCCTGCCGCCCACGACCGGCCGCCAGGGCGGCCACCGGGGACGGCTTGTCGCGGTAGCGGGGCTGCGGCCTGCGGCCGTTGCCCGACCACGCTGGGGCGGTGGGCCGTGCGTCGTGCGGGTGGACGGTCACATCGGAGCGGACGGCGACGACATAGCCGATGCCCCGGCTGTCCAGGCCGTCGCGGAAGTCGGCGTTCTGCCCGTAGCCGGCGTCGGCCACCACCACCGGCGGCACCAGCCCCCACCCGGCCAGCTCATCCAGGATGTCCAGGGCCAGGCGCCACTTCTCCCGGTGCCCGACCTCCTGCGGCATCCCGGTCTTCTGCCGCCGCACGGCATCGTCCGCCCACTCCTGGGGCACGAACAACCGCCACTGCAGCGGACAGGAAGCGGTGTCGGAGACCGCGTGCACGCTCACCGCGACCTGGCAGTTGGCCTGCTTGCCCATCGCCCCGCAGTACTGGTGCGCGACGGCCACCGACATCTTCCCGTCCTTGGGGAACGACACGTCATCGACCGCCCACGCATCCGGACGGATCTGCGGCACCATGCGCTGCGCGATCCGCCGCCGCACCGGCACCGGATCCCAGGTCGACTGGTTCACGAACTGCTGCAGGTTCTGCTCGTTGCCATCCGGCAGCCGATCCGCCATCGGCTGGATCGACTTCCGCCGTCCGTCCAGCATCAGTCCCCGCAGATAGCAGTCGCCCTTCGCCCGCTGATCTTTGCGCGGCACCGACGAGAACACATCAGCCACGAATAACGCCAACATCGCGCGAGCACGGTTCACTTCATGTGCGTCCACACCCCCAACATGCCCCCAAACAGGACCCCGAGACAGACCTAACGGAGTCCTACTAGCGCGGCGTTCGCGTCCGCCTTCTCGATCGCTCGGCGCAGTTTCCTGCGGCTTCTCTCGGTCGTGATACCCAGGCGTACACTGTGGGCGTCGCGCACCAACAGGGTCCGGTACGTGCCGCCGTACGAGAAGGTCGTCAGCAGTCGGACAGTGGTGATCCGGTTGAGTGCGACGGATCGTTCGCCGGTCAAGGTATGCGCAGTCAGGTGCGACGATGAGTACCGGAACGGGGCTCGCTCCTCGCAAAGCGCCGGTAGCAGGACGGCGCTGGCGATCATGGACAGCAGGCCGATCACGATCGGTGCGCCTTCGGGAACTACTCCTGCCCTGGCCAGGCCGTAGCCGCCGAAAGGCAGCAGGATGACCGTCACCGCCAGGCCAGACCCCATGCGCGCACGCGCCACGCTGCGGAGTGCGGCTGCTTCCACTGATGCCTCCATCTCTACCGGCAGACATCAGAATGCAAGCTTGGCGGGCCTCCGCGCATTGCCAGTGCCCGGCAGTCTTCGACTCGGGAACCAGCGGGCCGGAACTCCAGCCGTAGTCCTCGATCTTGCTGGCTGGGGCGTCCAGGCATGCGTACGGCCACCAGTGATCATCGGTGTGTGAAGACAGAAGAACAGCTGATGGCCGCGGAGCAGAGCATAGAACCTGCCCGCTGGCAGGAGACGTTCGAGGTCCTGATGGGCCGCATCGCCGGGAGGTTCGCCCGGGTTGAACCACGTCGGCATGCCCGTGAGCTGGTCCTCGGGCTGCTGGCCGGTCTGCCCCGCAAGAACTGCTGGACGCTCGCCGAGCACGCCGGCCACTCGACCCCGGACAGCTTGCAGCACGTGCTCGCCCGGGCGAAGTGGGACGCGGACTCGGTCCGTGACGACCTGCGCGGCTTCGTTGTCGACGACCTTGGCACCGACGATGTCGTCCTGGTGGTCGACGAGACCGGTGACCTGAAGAAGGGCACGCACACGGTCGGTGTGCAGCGCCAGTATGCCGGCACCGCCGGGCGCATCGAGAACAGTCAGGTCGCCGTCTTCCTCACCTACTCCACCCCGCGTGGGCACACCGCCATGGACCTCGAGCTCTACGTGCCCCGGTCCTGGACCGAAGACCCCGACCGCTGCCACGCGGCCGGCATCCCCGGCACCCTCACCTTCGCCACCAAACCCCAGCTCGCCATCCGGATGATCGAACGGGCCCTGGACGCCGGGACTCCCGCTGCCTGGGCCACCGGCGACGAGGTCTACGGCGACAACACCCACCTGCGGGACGCCCCTGGAGAAGCGGGGGCAGAACTACGTCCTCGCTGTCTCCTGCCGTCATCACATCACCACGCCGGCCGGAAAGATCCGCGCCGACGCCCTGGCCAAGAAGATCCGGAAACGGGCCTGGCAGAAGCTGTCCGCCGGCACCGGAGCCAAGGGCCACCGCCACTACGAATGGGCCCTGGCCGGCATTGCCGACAACCGGCCCGGTCACCGGCACCTCCTCGTCCGCCGCAACCGCCGCACCGGCGAAATCGCTTACTATCGCTGCTACTCGACCACGCCGACCCCGCTGCAGTCCCTGGTGAGAACGGCTGGACGGCGGTGGACGGTGGAAGAGACCTTCCAGTCCTCCAAGGGCCTGGCCGGACTGGACGAACACCAGGTCCGGCGCTGGACGTCATGGCATCGCTGGGTCACCCTCGCGATACTCGCGCATGCTTTTCTCGCTGCGATCACCGCACTCGAACACAGCTGGCACAAGCCCTCCGACGGTCTGATCCCAATGACCCGCAACGAGATCCAGCACCTGTTCACCTCGCTCGTCACCCAGCCGCTTCACACCGCCTCGCACCGCCTTCGCTGGTCGCAGTGGCGACGGCATCACCAAGCCAGAGCCCGGGCAGCCCACTACCAACGGCAGCACGCTCAGGACACCCAACCAGCGTGGAGATCAACATCTACGGCTGGACTGCTAAGCGCACCGTCTGCTGACGGACGTGCACTTGAGGCGGTCCTCGCTAGCGATTCTTCCTGCGTGAAGCCTTTGCCTGCTTCTGCTGCCGCTTCCTCGCCTGCGCGGCCTGCTTCTGCGCCGCCAGCGCGCGGCGCTCTGCCGGGGAGAGCATGGCTCGACGAAAGGCAGACTCCGTCAGATGCTCATCGGCGCCGAGCCAGGCAGGCGCCTTCCCAGCCGTTGTCTCGTCGTTCGTCAGAGCAGCGGTGAGTTCGTCTTGCAGGTCCGCAGCCCGGTCATAGTTGATGACCTCGATCGGTGCGCCATAGACGACTCCCGGGCCAACCGCAGTCTGCTTGAACCAGTAGTCGTTGTAGGCCACGATCGCGCCTCCGCTGCCACGGGCGTCTCCCTTGGGCAGGCTGGCTCCATACATATCCGAGCCCTCACCTCGGCGGCCTTCCGGGCTGCTCAAGAAGGGGCAAACCATCGCAGCGTAGATCATGCATGTCCGATGCCCCGGGGCCTCGCCGGTGGGCGCCGCGTTGAGGAACTCCTTCTCGACGCCCAGTACGGCGGTGATCATCTCGGCTTCGTCGCCGTCGACGACCCGCCAAACCGGACCGGGCTTCATCTCCCGACCGCAGACTGTGCAGCGGCGCTCTTCGACGCACAGGAACACCCGGCGCATGCTCGTATTGGCGAACTGAGGGGATCCGTCCTCCCACGGGGTGATCGCCGGGACAGGGTAGCCGCGGTCGTCCTGAGGGCGCGCTGCGATGCCAGTAGGCATGGAGACGTCGGTAACTCGCATTCGGCGACTATATGACTGGACTGGTCCATCCCGAGTAGGAATCGGTCAGGTACTGCCGGCCTCGGATCGCCCCAGTTCCTCACCGGGAGAATTCGGTGAGGAACTGGGCAGACTCTGCCCCGCTCAGCAGCGCCGAGCGTGGCGGTGCTCAACTCGCAGCTCTTTGACTCTTCATTGGGTAGGCGGCGGGGCTCGGGTGGCCCGAAGGCCAGGGCCCGCGGGCGCGGGCGGTTGAAGAGTACGGTGCAGCGGTTCGTCCGCCCGCTCCGATTGGGACGTAACGCTCAGTCGGTGATTCGCTCGTCACGTATGCCGTCCACGAGGGCGGCGAACGGCTCGGGCCCGATCAGCAGGACGGAGCCGCTGGCGTTCTTCGAGTCGCGGACGGCGACCGCGCGGTGGGCGGTGTGGGTCAGGTCGGCGACCTCTACGCAGTTGTTGCCGGAACCGCTGCTGTAGGTGGACTTGAACCAGGTGGCCACACCGTCCAGGTCGGGCGCGGTGAGCGTGCGGGTGTGTGTGGTCATTCCGTGATCTCTCGCGATAGTTGGGTCAGGAACTTCGGTGTGTCCTCTGGTGGGAGGGACGACGCCACCAGGGCGTTGAACTTCCGCGCGAACTTCGCGACCTCGCGTGGGGTGTCGGAGACCGACGAGGCGCCCCACGCGTTGTCCACCTGGACCGTGGTCGGCAGCGTGTCACCGAGATGAAGGATGCTGAAATCATTTACCGCGACGTACCCACGCACAGTGTGCGGGAGTACCTGGACGGTCACGTTGTCGAGCGCGGCCAGCCTGGTGATTTCGTCGTACTGCTCGCGCATCACGTCGGGACCGCCGACGAGGTAGCGCAGGGCCGGCTCATACAGGATCGCCCACAGTCTGCCGGGCTCCTCGTCGCGGGTGAGGTACTCCTTGCGCTTCATCCGCAGGGTGACGCCCTGGTCGATGAACTCGTTGGTCGTGTCCTCGACCTGTTTGGCGATCTCGTACAGGGCCCGTGCGTACCGCTCGGTCTGAAGCAGCCCGAGGATCACGATGGGGTGGAACGCCTGCATTTCGACGGCGGCGGACTCGATGCCGATGAAGCGCGGCATGCCCGAGGGCATCGAGCCCTTGAACTGGGTCCACCACTCCCGGCTGGAGGCCGCGCGCTGGATCGCCAGCAGCCGCTCGATGTCCTCTTCCTCGGTCACGCCGTAGCGGCCGAGGAGTTTGCGCAGGTCACCTGCGTTGCGTAGGTCCTGGAGTCCGGTCTCGACCCGGTAGAGCTTGGTGTCCGACATCGACAGTCCGTGGACGGCCTCTTCCAAGGTGAGATCGGCGAGCTTGCGCAACTCACGCAATTCGTAGCCCAGTTCGATCCGCCGTGCTGTCGGTCTGGCTCGTGCTGGCACCCGCTTGCCTCCCCGGCGTATGTGTCCGCTGCCGCTGCGATGTGCGGAGTGTGGCACGGCATGAGCCCGCTGAAACAGCCATGCGCTTGCCCTGGCATGTGCCACTTTCCTTGCAGAGACGTTTTCGGTGCGGTTTCACTTGCGGACCCACTATGCCTGCGGCCACGGTGAATATGACGCCGGATGCAGAAAGTTGGGCACCGGCGGTCACGAAGGAGGTCTGCCCGCTCCGCGCCCTTGCCGGGGCAGGCCATCCACCCGCTGCGGCTTAACCACTCGGAGGCGTCATGTCCTTGCGCTCCAGCTCCAGCTCCATCGAACCGGCGACACACCCGTGCCTGACGGGCAAGAAGGCCGCGGCCCCGATAGCTGCGGACGCCATTGCCTTCCGCGCAGCCCGCGGCTTGCCGGCCGGATGGAGCGCTGAGGACTTCGAGGTCTACTTGGACTTGGAACGCGTCGGCGCCCCGGCTGCTGTTGCGGTGGGAGGCGATGCGGCGTGAGCGGGCAGGAGACGGCACCCTTCCGGATCGGTGACCGCGTACGCGGCATCTCCTACGTGCCGTCCGAGCAGCGCGGTCGGGAGAAGCCCGAGGAGTTCGAAGGCGCTGTGGTCCAGCTTGGCAGCGGCTACGCCGGGGTGGATGCGGACCGTGCTTTCGTGTGGGCGCGGCTGGAGAACGGCACCGAGCGCCAGTCCCTCGTCTGCGAGACCGAGCTGCTCGCGCCGGCTGACAGAGCGGCGGCGGAGGAGTGAGCGCTCGGCACCGCCTGCCCAAGCGACCGAGACCGGACGGGGAAGGCGTGTTCGCTGGGATCATCCTGCTCACGGCCAACCTGCTGGGTCTCGGCGTCATCGTCGCCAGCCAGACTCCGCCCTCAGCCAGTGCGGCCGTCGCCCTCGACGCCCCGCCGGCACAGGGCACCCCGGACGCCGGTTCGGTTACCGCGAAGAAGGGCAGCGGACCGGCTCATGCCACCTCACCCCCGAGGGCGGCGAAGCCCGCGTGCTACGGCGCGGGCTGCACCACCGTCCCGTCCCGCCCGGAGAGCAGTGGCCCGGGCGGGACGGGGCGGCACCAGACGCGCACGACAGCGGCGTCAACCTCCATGGACTCGCCGACCCGTACGAGTCGGGATCTGGCTCCTTCAACCGTCGCCGCGATGCGATCGCAGATGCCTAGGGTGATGTCATGACTACGGTCCGAGAAACCGATGACACGGCGGCCTCGCTCCGCGCGGCCATGGTGAGCGAGCTACGCGAGATGGGCGTGCTCCAGTCCGAAGCGGTCGCGACGGCGGTCGCGACGGTGCCCCGGCACCTGTTCGCGACGGGGGAGCGGCTGGAGGCGGCGTATGCCGCCAACAAGGCCCTGGTGATCAAGCGCGACGAGCAGGGCCACGCGATGAGCTCGCTGTCGGCCACGCACATCCAGGTGGTGATGCTGGAGCAGGCCGAGGTCGAGCCGGGGATGCGAGTGCTCGAAGTGGGCTCCGGCGGCTACAACGCCGCTCTGCTCGCCGAGCTCGTCGGGAAGACGGGCACGGTGGTCACCGCTGACATTGACGGGGAAATCGTGAAGCGCGCCCGCGCCTGCCTGGACGCGGCTGGCTACGGTCGGGTCCAAGTGGTGTTGGCGGACGCCGACGGGGGCGTGCCCGAGCACGCCCCGTTCGACCGGATCATCGTCACGGCCGGAGCATGGGACATCCCGCCGGCGTGGCGGGAGCAGACGTCCGAGCGGGGCAGGCTCGTCGTCCCCCTGCGCATGCGTGGGATCACTCGGTCGTTCGCGTTCGACCAGGTCGGCCAGGATCTCGTCAGCGCCAGCTACCGGCTGTGCGGTTTCGTGCCGATGCAGGGCAGCGGCGCCTACACCGAGCGGCTCCTCCCGGTCGCGGACGGGGTCGCTCTTCAGGTCGACGACCAGCGTCAGGCGTTCGACACCGAGGCTCTGGCCGTCGCTGTGCACGCACCGCGGCTGGAGGTCTGGTCCGGCGTCTCGTTCGATCTGCCCGATGAGCTGGAGTTGTTCCTGGTTACCAGCACGCCCCAGATGGTGATGCTGCACGGCAGCAAGGCTCTGGTCGACCAGGGCGTACTTGCGCCATCGGTGCTGCGCGGGGTCCCGGCTCTGGTGGCCGGCGGCAGCTTCGCGTACCGGACCAAGCGACCCAACGAGGAGACCGGCGGCTTCGAGAGCGGGGTATTCGCCCACGGGCCCGAGGCGGAGTTCGTCGCCGCACAGTACGCGGAACTGCTGCGAAGGTGGGCGACCGATCACCGGCGGCGAGGTGCGGCCCGCATCCGCTACGTGCCGATGCCCGAGGGTAGCGCCGTACCGTCCGCACAGATCGTGGCAAAGCGGCTCGGTGCCCTCGAAGTTTCCTGGTCATAGGCTCCCCGCCCCTGGCAGACCGCCAAGGGTGGGGCCGAAGGCACCATCCGACTCTCATGGAGGTTGTTGTGTCCGCACAGTCCGAGGAATCAGTGGCTACGGTCCCCGCGGCAGCGAAGGGTCCGGATGAGAACGTCGACGACTGGGACCTGGATGTCTCCGTCGTCGAGTCGGGCCCCGAGGCCGACCGGCTCATTCAGATGACCGATGACGGCTGCGGAGCGACCTGCGAGTCCGCCTGCTCGACGACCTGCCCGTAGACCGTCCAGCTTCTCGAATCTGTGGTGTCCGGCCGGGCCTGTGGTCGGACACCACACGCCGATAGGGGACCTCTGGTGTACGAGCCCATCGATGCGGCCCTGCTGCGTGCGGCGGCCTGGTCACCGGATCGCCGCATCCGGTTCTGGCCCACCTTGACCGGCGACAGCGAGGGCCCGGCATCCTGGCGGCCGTGGCTGGAGGAGACCATGCAAGTCCCTGGCTTCGCCGCCGCCGTGGAACAGGCCAGCCCGGTGCTGGCACACCGGGTCCAACAAATCTGTGAGGGGCGTCAGCCGCCCGAGCCGGTCGTCCGTAAAGCGGTGGCCGCTCTCATGCGCTACGTGCTTCGCGCCTCAAGCCGGGCCACGCCCTTCGGTCTCTTCGCCGGAGTGGCGCAGGCCCGCATCGGGGGTGAGTCGGGAGTGTGCGTCGGCACCGGCCACCAGGCCGTCGCCCGGCCGGATGCGGCCTGGCTGGCGACGGTGATCGAACGTCTGGAGGCCGATCGCGTGCTCCAGCCCCGCCTGACGGTCCAGGCTCATCCGCTCGCAGTGGAGCGGAACGGTCACGTGGTGCTGGAACACCGCCCCGCGGGCAGCGACGGTGGCGCCCCGGGGCGGGTGCAGGTGCGTCTCACGACGCCCGTCAAGGCTGCGCTGGAGGCGGCCCGCGCCCCCATCCGCACGAGGGATCTCGTGGCCAAGTTGGGCGCCGACTTCCCCCATGTTCCCGCACCCACGGTCAGTCGGCTCCTGGCCGGCTTGATCGCCCAGCGTCTTCTGGTCACGAATCTCCGCCCGCCGATGTCGGCCACGGACCCGCTCACCCATGTGCTGACCGTCCTTGGTGCTGAAGGCAATGAAGGCAATGAAGGCAATGAAGGCAATGAAGGCAATGAGGGCAATGAAGGCACCGCGGCGGCGGCTGAGCTGACGGTGAAGCTGCATGAGATCACCCGAGCGCTGGTGCGGCACAACACCACCACCGACCCGACGACCGCCCAGGCCGCACGCATCGACATCACTGCGGTGATGTGCGAGCTCAGCCCGGTCGCCGGGCCAGCGCTGTCGGTCGATCTGCGCCTCGACGCCGACGTGACGCTTGCCCACTCGGTCGCGGCGGAGGCCGCGCGGGCGGCCACCGTACTCGTCCGCCTCTCGGGCCGCTCCGCGCTCTCCCGTGCCTGGGTGGCCTGGCACGGCCGCTTTCTGGAGCGCTACGGCCCGCGCGCTGTCGTGCCGCTCCTTGAGGCGGTGGACAGCGACACGGGTCTGGGCTACCCGGCCGGCTTCCGCGGCGGCCCACCCGCCCCTGCGCTCCCTCCCTTGAGCGCGCGGGACACCAAGCTGCTGACGCTCGCGCAGAACGCGGCCCTGCGCCGCCAACGCGAGATCGTGCTGGACGATGCCATGGTCACCGACCTGGCCGAGAAAATCGGCCCGGAGACACGCATCCAGCCGACGACGGAACTGACCGTACGGATCGGGGCCCACAACGTGCAGGCCCTGGACGCGGGAGAGTTCACGCTGGCGGTTGTGGGGGCGTCGCGTTCTACAGGAACGACGACCGGCAGATTCCTGAGCCTGCTCGACACCTGCGACCGAAAAAGGATGGCCGCGGTGTACGCGGCGGCGCCCACCGCGACCGAGAACGCGCTGACCGTCCAGGTATGTGCGCCCCCGCTGTACGTCAGCACCGAGAACGTCGCCCGGACCCCGCTGGTGATGCCCGCCGCCGTCTGCCTCGGCGAGTGCCCCGAAAGCGGCAGTACGGATCTGGTGCCCGTGGAAGACATCGCCGTCACGGCGGATGCCCACCGCCTGTACCTGATATCGATCTCGCGGTGCCAGCCGCTTCAGTTCGTGACCATGAACGCGGTGGAGCCGACCCGCCGCACCCATCCGCTGGTGCGGTTCCTCACCGAAGCCACCCACGCGCTGAGCGTCCCGTGCACCACCTTCGACTGGGGAGCAGCCGCCGGACTGCCGTACCTTCCCGCGCTGCGCCACGGACGCACGATCCTGTCCCCGGCCCGCTGGCGGCTCACCGCCGCCGACCTCGCCGACCTCGCGGTCGGCTGGCGGCAGTGGGACCGGTCCCTGTCCGCGTGGCGCGAACTGGCCACCGTGCCGAACACCGTCTACCTGGGCGACGGTGACCAGCGACTCCGCCTGGACCTGGCCGAGCCCTCACACCGGGCTCTGCTGCACGCTCAGATGCGGCGCGACGGCACGGCGGTCCTGCGCGCCGAGAGTGCCGCCGACGCCGGCTGGATCAACGGCTGCCCCCACGAAGTCGTCATCCCCCTCGCCACCACCAGCAGCCCAGTCAAGGCGCCGCACTGGCTGCGCACCGACCCCGTGGCGGGGCACGCGCACGGCCGCCCGCCCGGCTGCGACGGCCGGTTCTTCATCAAGCTCTACGCACACCCGGACCGCCACACCAGCATCCTTACTCACCATCTGCCTCACCTGCTCGACCGGCTGGGCGACGAGGTGCGGTGGTGGTTCCTGCCCTACCGCGATCCCGACGATCATCTGCGGCTGCGACTGACTGTCCTCGACGGCCAGGCCGCCGACACCGCCGCGCGGATCGGCGCCTGGACCGAGCGACTGCGCCAGGCCGGGCTCCTGGCCCGGGTGCAGTGGGACACCGACTTTCCCGAGACCGCCCGCTTCGGAGGCCCCCAGGCGTGGGAGGCCGCCGAGGCGTACTTCGAGGCGGACTCCGAGACCGCCGCCGCGCAACGAGCCGCTAGCGCGGCCAAGACCGGGCCCGACCCGCGAGCCCTGACAGCAGCCAGCATGCTCGACCTGGTCGTCGGCTTGATCGGAGACCCGGCTGAAGCCATGCGGTGGCTCATCGACTGCTCCCGGACCACCGGCACGGCGCCCGACCGCACCCTGTACGACCAGGCGATCACCCTGGCGAACCCCTACGACCGCACTGCTCTGGCCGCCCAGCCCGGCGGAGGGCAGGTCATCACCGGGTGGACGAGGCGGCACGACACGCTGACCGCCTACCGCAGTGCCCTCGGAACTACGGGAGGGGACACGGCGACCATCTTGCTGCCGGAGCTGCTGCACCTGCACCACACCCGCATGGCCGGCCTCGACATGGAGGCCGAACGCCGCTGTGTGCATCTGGCCCGCGCCGCAGCCCTCAGCTGGACCGCCCGTACGACGAGGGGAGCATCGTGAGGCCGATACCCCAGGCTCTGGCTCTGTCCGACACGCTGGCCGCAGAGGTGTCCGACCCACGCACCGCCTGGGATGCGGCACCGCCGGGCGGACGGTCCTGGCCGCAGTCCCTGGCGGGCGGCGCTGCGGGCATCGCCCTGCTCCACATCGAACGCGCCCACTGCGGCCGGGGCGACTGGGACACCGTGCACACCTGGCTGGCCTCGGCCGCCCATGGCGACCTGACCGCCGCCGCGAACGCCAGCCTCTACATGGGGGCTCCGGCCCTGGCATTCGCCATGAATGCTGCGGCACGGAACTCCAGCCGGTACCAGCGCGCCTTGAAGAGGCTAGACGACGCCACGACCACCGTCACGCGCCGCCGCCTGGACCAGGCTCACGCCCGCATCGCAAGCGGCGGGACCCCGGAGATGAAGGAGTTCGACGTGATCCGCGGGCTGGCGGGGCTGGGCGCCTACCACCTCAAACGTCACCCGGACCACCCGATCACCGCCGATGTCCTCGCCTACCTGGTACGCCTGACCGAACCTCGTGCTCAGGAGCACGAGCTCCCGGCGTGGTGGACCGGTGTAGCACCCAACGGCGACGTCAGTCCCGACTACCCCGGGGGCCACGGGAACTTCGGCATGGCGCACGGCATCGGCTCCGTACTCGCTCTGCTCGCCCTGACCCTTCTCGATGGCCCGGCTGCCCCCGGCACGCGCGAAGCGGTGGAACGGATCTGCGCCTGGACGGACCAGTGGCTCCAGCACAACGCCGTCGGCCCGTGGTGGCCTGGCTTCATCACCCTCGACCAGGCCCGGCGCCACCAGGTCGATCCGGCGCTGCGGCCAAGGCCCTCGTGGTGCTACGGCATCGCCGGCACCGCCCGCGCTCAGCAACTCGCCGGCATGGCCCTGAGCGACGACGCCCGCCGGAAGACCGCCGAAACTGCCATGCTCACCACCCTGCAGAACCCGACCCAGCTGGACGCGCTCACCGAGACCGGGCTCTGCCACGGAACCGCCGGGCTGCTCCAGGCCGCCTGGCGCATGGCCACCGACGCGGCCACCGACGACCTCACAGCCGAACTGCCCTGCCTGGCCGATCGGCTCACCCGCCAGCTCACCCACCTCAAGCAGCACGACCCGGAACTGCTGGAGGGCATCGCCGGAAGCGCGCTCGCCCTGCACACTCTCGGCACCAACGCCGCCCCGGAATCAGGCTGGGACACCTTCCTCCTCCTGGCATAGACGGAATCGGAGCCGACGGACATGGACACCTCCTGGCGGCAGATCAACATCGCCTTCCCGGACTGGGAGAGCGCTGAGCGCAACGCCCTCACCCACCTCGCTCCGCTCCTGGCCACCGCCGAGATCGCCCGCCTTGTCGGCCCGTGGTTCTTCCTGCGCAAAGCCCCTCACTGGCGCATCCGTTACCAACCACCCGGCGACCGGGCCGCGGCCGAGAACCACCTGCTTGACGTCCTCGGCCCCCTCCAGCACGCCCAGCACATCACCGCCGTCACCCCAGTGACCTACGAACCCGAGACCCATGCCTTCGGCGGACCTGAAGCCATGGCTTGCGCCCACCGGCTCTTCCACCTCGACAGCCGCCACCTGATCGACCACCTCGCACGCCACCCCGGCCGGCCGCGCCGCCGCGAGCTGTCGGTCCTGCTGTGCACCGCGCTGCTCCGCGCCGCCGGCCTCGACTGGTACGAGCAGGGCGATGTCTGGGCACGGGTGGCCGACCACCGCGACCCTCCCCGGACCCAGCCCACCGACAAGCTGAAGACCTTGCGGGGTGGCCTGCGCCACCTGATGACCGCAGATATCAACCAACTCTCCCGCGAGGGCGCTCCGTTCACTGTCCCCGCCGCCTGGCCGCACGCCTTCACCACCGCGGGCAGCGAACTCGCCGCCCTCGCCGCCGCCGGCCAGGTGCACCGTGGACTGCGCGGAGTCCTGGCCCACCACCTCATCTTCGCCTTCAACCGCTTCGGGCTTCCCCACGCCACCCAGGCCGCCCTCGCCGCAGGCGCCAGAGCCGTCGTCTTCGGTCCCGACCCGACCACCGAAGGCCCCAGCGCGGAAGGGGCCCCGATATGAACGACCGGTTCCTGGCCTGGTTCCCGCTCGTTCAGCGGCCCCGCCCGCCCGCAATCCCGCTCACGGCCCGCATCCACCAGCTGACGGACCTGGCCGAGCACCCCACCACCGGCGACACTCACCAGCAGGCCACCCGCGCCGCCGAGATCTGCAACAAGGCCGCCCTCATCGCCTCCGACTGCGCCCTCCCCGACCTCGCCCGCCACCTGTGCTGGTCCCAGTACGAGGTGTTCGACCAGGCACGACCGCTCCCCACCTGGGCGGTGGAACTCGCTCTCCAGCCGCTCCTCAACATCGCCCGGCAACTCATCCGCGAAGGCGACGGCAACAACGCCTACGCCATGCTCGACGCCCTCTTCCACGCCGCCCGCGCCCGCACCTCCACCGAGGCCGCCGGACGCACCGTGAACCTCCACACGCTCACCAGCTCCGCCGATGGCCACAGGATCGCCCGCACCCTGCTGTGGGCGGCGCTCCTCGCAGACGGCACCCGGGCCCTGGCTCAGGCCGGCCGCTGGCGCGAAGCCGCCGACGCCGCAGCCGCTCACCGCGGCGTCGGCGCCCGGCTCCTCGACGGCCGCCAGATCACCATCCTCGCCCTCGCCCAGCAAGGACGGCACGATGAGGCAACCGCGTTGATCGAGAACAGCCGACCCGCCGAGCCCTGGGAAGAAGTTGTCCAGAGCTTGCTGCGCGTCGCGTGCCGAGACGCCGACTCCGTACCGGCGACGCACATCGACGACATGCTCACCGCCGTGCTCGCCCTGCGGCAGCAGCCTCCCGCTGGCACGACCGTCTTCCGGTCCCGGGCCGGCATTACAGCGCTGGTCCTGGCGGCAGCCCGTACAGATGAGCGGATACCTCTGCTGCAAGCGGACATCCTGGCCATGGCCCACACCGACGGCTACACGGCTCGGGACGCGCTCGCCCAACCACAACTCCGACGCGTCATGACAGCTGACCAGCACCAGGCCCTGACCAGCTTGGTCCGCACCACAGGGCTCGGCGCCGGGACCATGCCGAAACCGCTGCGCGGCGACCTGATGAGGGCAGTCCGGATGGGTAAGGGGTGGCTACGCCTCTGTCTTGAAAGCAGCGAGGTCACCTCACGGGCCGAGCCTCCTACCGGAAGCTGAGGACCGTGACACCCAGCACCGACCGCGGATTCCGATGTGTTCCGCGTGAGCATGCGCATGGTTGATGCGGGTCGCCTTACGCGAAGCAGTTCAATTTGCATCATGCAAAAGAGTGGGGGCGGGCAGTCGGCCGCCGTCGCCGGGTAGTCCTCGTGAGGTCCGGTTCCACCCGCTCGCGGAGGCACCCTGGCTTTATCGACGTCTCACGACAGCAGTTGTTGACGACCGAGGCGTCCCGTCGCTCGCCCGGCACCTGGGTCCACGTACGTCGGTGACGGGACGAGGGACGGCTTTTCCCCGGCTCCCCACGCGTCCGGTATGTCACCGGGGGTACTCGGCCGCCCGATCAGTACGGGGGACGACAGACGGGCAGGCGAACCATGGAGCAGCGCGTACAGCCGGAGAGCTGGATCGAGGCGGTCGGTTGGTTCAGTCTCTGCGTGGCCTTCGCCAGTGCCCTGGTCATCGCGGCCGACGTGGCCCTCCCCCGACGCCGCCAGCGGATGTGGATCATGAACGTCGTCTATCCGGTCACGGCCCTGTACTGGGGCCCGGTCGCGCTGTGGTTCTACTTCCGGCACGGACGGCGCACCACACGGCCGGAGGGTGGCGCACACGGGGAGCACGGTTCCGACGAGCTGCCGCGGTGGCAGGTGCGGTCCAAGGCCGTCAGCCACTGCGGCGCCGGGTGCACCCTGGGTGACATCGGTGCCGAGTGGCTGGTCTTCGCCGCGTCCCTCACGCTGGCCGGCAAGGCGCTCTATGCGGATTTCGCCCTGGATTTCGCCTTCGCGTGGGTACTGGGCGTGGTCTTCCAGTACTTCTCCATCATGCCGATGCGGAACATCAGCAGGGCTAAGGGCATCTGGGCCGCCGTGAAGGCGGACACCCTGTCCATCGTCGCTTTCCAGATCGGCCTCTTCCTCGGCATGTGGCTCTACCAGGAGGTGCTCTTCTCGCCAGGTCTGCCCAAGACCACCGCCGCGTACTGGATGATGATGCAACTCTCCATGATCCTCGGCTTCTTCACCGCCTGGCCCGTCAACGCCTGGCTCGTGCGCGTGGGCTGGAAGGAGAGGATGTGACGGGATGTCCCCGCCACGATACGAGCACACCGCCGCAGCGTATTCGGCCGCCGGAGCGGGGGCCGGCCGAGTCGGCTCGGGCCAGCGGGGAGCGCGGTCGCTACGGCGATTCACACCGTGGGCTCGGCTGGGTCGGCACCGGGCGTCCCTGAGCGCTCTTTCGCCTCGCCGCCGTCGGGCGGGGGCCCTTGGTGGCGTACCAGCAGCATCGCGGCGTCGTCGTGCGGCGGTCCGGCGAGATGCTCCGACAGGTCCTCGCGCACCGTGCTCAGTGCTTGGTGGGCGTCTGGATCCTTGAGCAGATGCGCCCGGTCGGCGAGGGGATAGAAGGCACCGGCCTCGTCACGGGCCTCGGTGACACCGTCGGTGTAGAGCAGCAGCTGGTCGCCCGGTACGAACCCGACACAGTACGGCTCCGGCCCGTCAGTGCCCTGCATCCCCAGTCCCAGTGGCAGCGCGTAGAACGGCGGCTCCGGGAACTCGACCGTGCCATCGGCGCGTACGACCATGGGGGCCGGATGCCCGAAATTGAGGAAGGCCACCTCGTCCGAGGTCCCGAACTCCGCCAGGACGGCGGTGACGAACTTCTCGCCCCGGAGTTCCCGGGACAGGCTGCGCTCCAGACGGCCTCCCAGCCTGACCAGGTCCGGCTCGTCGTGGGCGGCCTCGCGGAACGCGCCGAGCACCACCGCGGCCGTCTCCACCGCGGCGAGCCCCTTGCCCTGGACGTCTCCGACGATCACCCGCACGCCGTACGGGGAGGCGACCACCTCGTAGAGATCTCCGCCGATGCGGGCGGCAGCGATGGCCGAGGTGTAGGAGACGGCCACCCGCAGTGGACCGGCGGTCAGCGGCACCGGGCGCAGCAGCACCCGCTGGGCGGCCTCCGCCACCGAGCGGACGCCGGCCAGTTCCGCTTCCCGGCGCTCCCTCATCACCGCGGCGGCCAGACCGACGCCGGTGACGCCCGCCACTGACACGCAGGCGATGAGTCCCCGCCGCCCCTCGAACAGGCCGTCGTACAGACCGAGCCCCACCGACAGCGCGAGGGCCGCCGCACCGATCAGCGCGGTACGGCGCCGGCCGCCGACCAGACTGGCGAACGCCGGTCCCAGTGAGACCAGCGGCAGGAAACCGACGTCCGGTCCCGCGACGACGTCCGCGACCGCCACCACGGCCATCACCGTCCATGGTGTCCAGGTCAGCACCACTGAACCGGACGTCGGCCTGTTCGCACTCATGACGCCGCCCAGCGCTGCCGCGGACCCGAAAAGCCGGCTGCTCTTCCCATGTAGCCCTCCCTCAGCTTTAGACTATGCAAAGTTTCTTCTGGCTAAGTGTTTTCGCCCGACAGGTGTGCCCGATCGAATGCAGAACCGAACATCGGCCGACTCCAGGAGGTGAGCATGGAACACCACCCCGTACCACCCGTACGACCGCGCGCACCGACCGGGTGGCGGCGACTGGCGGCGCGCGCGCCGGTCCTCCTCTTCCACGCCGGGCTCGGTCCGCTCCTCGGCGGACGGCTCCTGCTGTTGCACCATGTGGGACGGGTCACCGGCCTCGACCGGCGGGTCGTTCTCGAAGTCGTCGCCTACGAGCCGTCCCGCCGAGTCTGGACGGTCGCCTCTGGCTACGGTGACCGTGCCGACTGGTACCGCAATCTGCGCGCCCGCCCGAAGACCGTCGTGCAGTTCGGCAATCGCCACCATGCCGTGACCGCCCGCTTCCTCGCCGCGGAGGAGGGCGCCGAGACCATGGCCGACTACGCCGCCCGGCGCCCTCGGGCCGCCCGGCGGCTGTGCTCGTACCTGGGCCTGTCCGCCGACGGCAGCGAGGCGTCGTGGCGCGAGGCCGGCCGGAGCATTTCCTTCGTCCGCCTGGAAGAGGACCCCGCACCGAGGGCCGGTACCCACCGTGCGTGACACGGCGCGGCCCACGAGACCCGTACCACCTGCTGGAGAAGCCGTGCCAGAGTCCGTACCCGAGTCGGTGTGGAACCAGTTCCTCACGGACAACGAGCGAGCCATCCGCAGGTCGGCGCCGAAAGAACCCTCGGCGCGAGAACGCATGGCCGCACGGACGGACAACCACGTCGCGAAGACCGATGCCGTGGGTGACCTGTGGCAACGGGCCGACGGTGCGCCCGAGCCGCCGTGGAGGCTCCTCGACGCACGGCAGAAACGACACCGCGCGGGACGCCTTCTAGGAGGCTTCGCCGCACTCGCCCTTCTGCTCGGCCTCTTCTCCTGTCTGCCCTCGACCCCACAGGACCCGCCCGGCGAAGCCCAGCACACCGTGCCACAGCAGTCGCCGGGCGCCACGGCCGAACAGCCGTCGGCGGAGGAACCGCTTCCGAAGCGGACGAGTACGACGTAGCCCGGCGTCTCACTCGGCTCGACGCCTCCTGCCGCCTCATGGCGGCGCCGCACGAGTTCCGTCCTCCCCGTGCTTGTCCAGACCCAGGTGAGTGGTCAGACCGGCTCTTGCCGCGGCGGCCCTGACGACCGCGCTGGCCTCGGTGAGCAGCACCTCGATCCCGGCCAGCGGCAGGGTCCGGCGGATGCCCAGCAGGGTGTACAGACTCGCCGGGTCGGAGAACGTGACGCCCGACAGGTCCAGTACCAGCAGACCGACGGTCGTGCGGGCGGCGAACGCCGCCAGTTCCTCTCGCAGTTCGGCGGCGGTGTCGACATCCAGCTCACCCTCAAGACGCAGCCTCTGCACGTGCGAGGGACGATCACCGGCCTCGGACCGCACCAGAAGCCTCGGTGTGGCCTCAACCACCTGGAGTTGCTCGTCCCCGCCGGTCGGTAGCCCACCGCTCTCCGGCCGACCGGTGGCCGCCTCATCACGTGGGGTGGGCTGGGGTGGTGACATGGTCGGGCCTCCTGGGAGTACGGCGTACAGACGCCGACCAGGCTTCCCGGCACTCCAGGCCGAGCCGTAGCTCCGCCACGTTCGTAGTTTTGCA
Source organism: Streptomyces sp. NPDC023723 (assembly GCF_040639815.1). Taxonomy (NCBI): domain Bacteria; kingdom Bacillati; phylum Actinomycetota; class Actinomycetes; order Kitasatosporales; family Streptomycetaceae; genus Streptomyces; species Streptomyces sp. NPDC023723. Next base: position 80,663 of record NZ_JBFAAP010000023.1, on the reverse strand, counting down.
CAAGGTAAAGAAGAGCGCCATGCAGGCCCGGTCAGCTGCGCCGCAGCGGTAGGGCGACGGTCGTACACAGGCTGCTCCGCTACGCCGTTCGATCAACGGCGCGGCAGCGGCCTCCTGGTGTTCCAGGACGAGCCCGGCCGTACTTCTGCGCCTCCGCGCGGTCCCGCTTCACACGGACCCGCCCGTCCGGCACCGGAACCGATCGGCTGCTTCTCGGGGCCCTACTGCGGACCTTCTCCATTGCCCAGGGCACTACTTGAGTTAGGGCGAAAGCGACCCCGCGTGAGAGGCCGCGCGGCTCATCCGCCGTTCCCGGGCGAGTCTTCACTCGCGCTGGTGGTACGCAGTCGCATGACCGCACGGGTCAGCTCCTCGAACGCGCGTTGCTCCTGCTGTTCAGTGGTACGGGATGCGTTGAGGAGGCTGCGACGATTGCCTCGGACACGCGCATAAGCATCGAAGCAGGCCACCAGCTCCGCGAGTTCCTTAGGGCATCCGTGCCCAGCGAGGTCGCTATAGGAGGACATCATTGCCCTTTCGGGGTCGACGGGGGTTGTTCATCGCCGTGCCCACCTGCCAGGAGGCGATATGCGCCGAGGAGGAGAGGAGGCGCAGTACCTGCCGACTGTCCGGCGAGGCGCGCGTGACGGTGAAGTGCGTGCCGGACCGGTGAGCGGCGACGTGATCGGCCTGGTCGTTCGTCAAGTCCCCGTGAAGACGGACCACGCGATGTGCGGCTCTACGGGGGAACGGGGGAGGCACAGCGGCGGGCCTTTCGGGCAGGACGGGAGAAGCCGCCGACCGGACTTCCCGGCACATCACCCGGCTGGGAACAACAGACGAACTGCCGTCAGCCTACCCAGAGCCGAGCGGCGGGGGACCTCCGAGGGTGAACACATGAGCGGCTTCAGTGGCTGGTTCAGTGCTCGGAGCACGCCCGCGCTGCAGCACCGAGCCGCACGGGCTGCTCAGGGGGACCGGCGTCCCGCAAGGGGATCAGCGGAGGCAGGGTGGTGGACACCCGCCTTCTGGTTCACCCGACAGAGCCGCCGGGCAGATCGCCCACCCATCCCAGCGGATGCGCCGCCGTACCCTCACCAGCTGGCGCCGACGGCTCCGCCCCGGCCCTGTTGAAGGCGGTGAGGGCCTCCACCAGCGCCAACCGCTGTACCGGGGTGAGTCTTTCGACGATCGATGCGATCTCGGCACGTCGCCGCGCCGTGACGTCCTCGACCGTGCGCCGCCCCTCGGCGGTGAGCTGCAGCAACGTCTCCCGACGGCTGTGCGGATTGGCCTGCCGGTCCGCGAGACCGGCCACGATCAGACGGTCGATCATCCGCATCGCCGTGGACGGCGCCACGTGAAGCTGCTCGGCCAACGTGACGAGCTTGGTGGCTCCCCGTGTGGCCAGTACCACCAGCATCCGGAACTGCGGCAGCGTGACCCGTTCCTCGACCTCGGCGAGGGAACGCGCGGACACCGCGACCAGCAGGCGGGACGCGGTCAGCACCGCTTGGGTCACGGCGTCCACATCGTCCACCGCCCGCACCGGGATTTCGCTCTCACGCATGCCTCCTTTCTACCGCGCCACGATCGCTGGGAGCGTGCGGGTCAAGACCCGGCTTCCTCGTTACCACCGCGGAGGAACATCGCCATGGTGAGCAGCACCACGCGTTGCGGACACTCGGGGCCACCACCGCATCCGCGACGCCGACCTCGCCCGTGACGTCATCGACGGCAGCGCCGTCCTCCCACCCCGCACTACCGACCGCGGCGGCTCCGTTGACCAGGCCCCATGACTCCCGGGGAACGACCACACGAGACAGTGAGGGTTCCCCCGCGCAGACTGGCCGTGGCGCCGCCGGCGAAGTTGTGTGGGCTCCTTGGGCGGAGTGCTGGCCGGGTAATCGCCGGATCAGCGGCTTGGGCGCTGACGGTGCACATCCGCCGGTTGGAGCTGCACGGTCGCTATGGCGGAGTCACGCGTGTTCGTCGATAGCTGGGCACTGCGACTACTGCGGGTGGCCGCGCTCCGGGCCCGCTGGCTGACTTGCTCGGCGGTGGCATTCAGCAGGCGCCAGACCAGAACTTCGGCAGGGCGGTCCGCGGTAACAAGCTCCCGTTGTCCGGACAGGTCGGCCAAGGCCAGGCGGGGCGGGGTGCCGGCGGATTCGGCCTGGGCGAGAGCCGTGGCCAGCGCAGGCCAAGCGGGGTCGGCGAGGATTCGCTGGGCGTGCTCAGGAACCGTGGCCCAGACGGCTGCGACGAGCCGGTCCTGTGCCTGGGGACTCGGGGCGCGTGCGGAGAGCTGGGCGATGGCCGGCCGGGCTGCCTGCTGCTGAGCGGCTCGGAGGTGGACGAGGGACTGCTGGGCGGCTGCCGCCTGTTGCTCGTGGCCGCGCTGGGCGTGCCACTCGGTGAGGGCGATGAGCAGGAAGACGGCGGAGACGAGCGCGGCAGCGACGAAGTCGCCATCCTTGCCGGTGGATGAGGTCAGCAGCGTCTTTCCGGCCTGACGCAGGGCGTCGGCGGCCCGGTGCTCGGCTCGGACGGCGGAGCGGTTGGCGCGGTTGAAGGCGATGGCTGCCGCTCGCAGCTCCGCCCGGTGCTGGCGGGGAGCCGCGACTGCGGTGTTGTGCAGCAGTTCGGCGAACGCAGCGGCATGGGCCTGCACTCGGGCCTCGACCTCACCTTCCGCTGTCTCGCCGCTGGCTGTGACGACGAGCGCGTAGGCGGTGCGCAGCTCCCTGTCGGCGTGCCGCCAGGAACTGCCTGCATCCACCCGGTTCGCAGGCACCGCCGGCGCCTGTTCGCCGTCTCCGCTCTCGACGGGGGCGAAGCGCTCGCGGAGCCGGTTCAGGGACAGGTCTGGAGCGAGTGCGGACCCGCCGTAGAAGATGGGCTCGCCCTTGGCGTCGGTGTCATCGATCGCGGCGAGGCTGTAGCCGGTGACTTCCCCGGTGACGGGACCGAGGCGAGGGCGGACCTGGATGCCGAGGGCCGTCAGCACGGCGAAGAACTCGGTCTCGTCGCGCGCCGCTGCGGCGGCGGCATAGGCATGCTCGCGAAGCCACACCCGTGCCGTGTTCTTGCGGCCTCGGCGTTCGGCCTTCGCGACTTCCGACCCCGTCGGAGTCTTCGGTGCTGTCGCGTCACCAGGCTTGAGACGGCGAAGTCCGAGTTCGGCCTCGATCCTGCGGCATTCGGCCTGGGTCCGGCGGCCGTCACCCTTGTTGCGGGGGCGGCGGCCGTCTTCGCGGACGCTGGTCGCCATGATGTGGATGTGGTCCTCGGCGTGCCGTACCGCGATCCACCTGCAGGCGGCATCGTCCCCGTGTTCGGCGATGCCTGCGGCGTGGACGATGCGGCGGGCCACCTCGGCCCACTCGTCGTCGGTGAGGTAGCGGTCGCCCGGTGCGGTGCGGACGGGGCAGTGCCACACGTGCTGCGGCACCTTCTTGCCGAGTCGCTGCTCACGCAGCTTCACCGGCTGGTCGAGGTAGTCGGCCAGTTCGCTGAGGGCGTCGTGGTGCTGGTCGAGGGATACGCGACCGGGGTCGGTGATTCCGGGCATCGAGAACGCGGCGACGATGTGCGGGTCGGTGTGCTCGTTACGGCGGCCGGGACCGAAGAGGTAGGACAGGAGGCCGCGGCTGCGGTCGCCGGTGGAGACATCAGGCACCACGGCGGCCACCTCCGGCCAGGGCCTGGTCCAGCAGCAGGCGGGCACGCTGGGCGACCTGATGCAGCTCGTTGAGGATCTCTTCGGCTCGGTCGGGCAGCTCTCCCTGGTGGACGGCACGGACGAGCTGGTTGAGGTTGTTCCCGGCGCGGCCGAACTCCCTGATCAACCTGCCGAACAGAATCATCAGATCCTGGGTGGCCTGTGGGGACGGGAGGGGGGCGACACCTTCGGGGCGGCGGTCTGACAGGTAGGCGTGCGCGAAGGTGAGGGCGCAGTCCATGAGGTAGGCCGAGCGTGAGCGCTTCGCATTACGGGCGGCGAGGTCGATGAAAGCGCGTTCCGCAGGTTCGGCCGAGCAGGTCAGTTGCAGGGTGCGCTTGGTCCCGGAGCGAGGCCGGTACAGGACCTCGCTCAGGTGCCGGCGGCGCTCGGCGCCGGGAGCGGTGTCGGCGTGAGCGGGGGCAGGGACATCGCCGGCGGCAACACCGTGGTGCACGAACACGTCGGCGTTCACGGTCGGCGTGTAGCGCACGGTGGCGTCGGCGGTTGTCCCACCCGGCTCGCCGGGTGGCTGCTTGTCCTGGAGGAGGCCGCGCTCGGCCTCCCTCCCCGCCTCGGTCCCGGCCCCGTGGGCCGGGCCGGTGTCCGCCCCCACCGGGGCGGACACGAGCGCGAAGTCCGCATCGCCCTCAGGCGATGTGGACTTCGCCCCAGCTCGCTCCGCTGTCGGGCGGTGGGTGTCCTCGTCAACGCCCTGGCCGAGCGTGGCTGGGTACGTCGCGAGGAGGTTAGGGGGCGGCGAAGACTTGGCGTGCCTGGCCTTGCGGGAGAACGGATTACGGCTCACGGGAGGCTGGGGGCTCCTGTCTGTGTGTGGTCTGCGGAAGGGCGGGGCGAGGGTCAGGGAATTCGGCGGCTTGGCTCAGATGCGCATCTCGTGTAGTGGGCCGGGAAGAGGGCGCTGCCCGGAATCGGCTCGGTTCCGGGCAGCGCCTTGCGGCGAGGGTCAGCCGGCCGGGTGCGGGCGGGCGTTGGCGCCCTCCCGCACCAGGGCCATTGCCTCGGTGAGCCGGTCGGTGCCGGCGCCGAGTCCGGCGTCGGTGATGGCTTTGCGGGCGCTGTCGCGAGTCAGTCCGGAATTCCCTGGGTGGGCGGCGCTGATGACGCTGGCCAGCTCGGCGATGGAGGCCATCGCGGGACGTCCACCAGGGCTGGTCGCCGGAGGCTGACCCGAACGCCCGTGATGGTTATGACCTGCGAGGTCTCGCTGTTGTCCGGGCTTGTCGTCGGAGTCGTCCGGATCGTCATCCCTACCGTGTCCGGTGTCGGACGCGGTTCCGTCGGCCGCAGGTGAGAGGGCAGTCTCAGCGGCGACGGGGGTGGGTTGCTGCTGAGGCGGGGCTGCCGTGAGCAGGTCCGCGCAGGCGGCGTACGAAACTCCGACCGCTCGCTCCGGCGCCGGTTGCGTACCGTCCTTAACCTCAGGCGCAGTGGCGGTCACCGACGTTCCGGCGGCGGAGGTGCCGCCGTAGCGGGTGATCAGGATGTGCAGGTGGGTCGCTCCGGCCAGGGCGAGCGGTGCGATGGCGGACAGCACGGTGACGGTGCCGTCGTCCAGGTGAAGGGTGACCGTGCCGGGCCGGTTCAGGTCGAGGGCGTGCAGGCCGTTGGCCCAGATGCTGGCGGCGGTCGCCGTGATGAACAGTGTCCAGGCGTACAGCCGCGCTGGCATCGGTGCTTCGCGCAGGACCAGCAGGGCGCGGACGCCGTAGGCGATGAACCCGTCGATCACCACGGGGAAGAGGTAGGTCAACTGGTGTCGGACGTGCACGGCAGTGGCCATCTGCCGCAGCGCGTCGTAGGAGAGCGCGCATCCGGCGACGCCGAGCAGGACGATGGCGAGCCGGTCCCACCAGGTGGCGTGGTGGCGGCTGGTCGGCGCGGCGGGGATGGCGGAGTCGGGCATGAGCGTGGGGACCCCCTTGGGGTGCGGTCTGGAGTGGTGGTGCGCGTTTATCCGTCTTGGCCGTCTTGCCGTTGACGCGGCTGGTCAGGGGCGGTACGGCAGTCGTGTGGCACGGCGTCTCAGTGCCGCGCGGGACGCGTCCTTGCCGAGCGGTGCCCTCCCGCCGGCCGACACGTCGGCGGGCGACGCGCCGGAAGTGCGGTGTCGTCAGTTCGGTTGCCGGGACGGTTGGTCATCCGTCTTGGGACGCCGTGCCGTCTTGGCTGAACCGGCCCTGACCTGCATTTAGACGGCTGGGACGGCAGGGACGGCACGAGACGGATATGGATGGGGGTTCGCGATCGCAGGCGGGTGTTCCGCACTGCGGTGGCCCGGTATGGGTGCCGCCGATGAGTGGTCGACGGCACCCATGCGGGTCAGTTGGCCGGCGTGTCTCTGCTGCCGTCCGAGCTGGTGTCGGGGTGGACGGTGGGGCAGTAGCGCTTCCAGGCGTCGGCGAACTTCGCCCGGGTGTAGCCCTTGAGCTGGGTTCCGTCGGGCATGCGGACGTTGCCGGAGCGGATGCCGTACTCGCGCAGCATCCCGGACAGCGCGCGCGGGTTCAGGCCACCACGCCCCGCTTCGGCCCACGGGGCTTCGGGGTCGGAGTTGAGCCGGTAGAGCAGGGCGTCGGTGGACACGCTCTCGGGATCGCCGGCGGCGGCGAAGGCGCGGCGGATGTCGGCGAGGATCCGGGCGTTGGAAGGGTTGTCCTCCTCGGCCTGGGCCTCGGCGGCGACCATCTGCGCGCACGCCGCACGGGCGCGCTCAGGCCAGGTGCCGCCCGCGAGGTCGGCGATGATCACCAAGGGCTCCCAGGTGTCCGCCGCCCGGTCTTCGACCGGCATCCCCGGTTCCAGGTGGAGGGCCTGCTCGGCCACCGAGGTGGTCCAGCGCGCGAGGCGGGCCCGAAGGGCATGCAGGGTGGGGCTGTCGCGGCGGGTGCGGTACGGGCTCACCTGCTCGCCCTCCGCGCGGCGGCGCATCCGGATCACGACGGACCGGTCCATGATCGTGTCGGGTAGGTCGCCGATGCCGGCGAGCGCCGCCATGGCGAAGGTCGCGAAGGAGTGAGGCGTGTGCTCTTTGCCGACCACCCGCAGCACCGGTCGGCCGCGCTGGTGCCCGGCGTTGAGCAGGCCGCGCATCTCCTCGTTCTTCTCCGCCACCTTGGGACTGCCGAAGATGGTGTCGGCCTCGTCCACCAGCAGGGTCGGCGGCTCGTCCGAGATCGAGCGGAAGATCGCCGCCGCCGTGGAGTTCACGGTGATGACGGGCTTGTGCACCGTCTCGGTGAGCAGGTCGAGCAGGCGGGACTTCCCGCACCGCTTCGCCGGGCCGACCACGGCCAGACGCGGGGCGTGCTGCCACACCTGTTGCAGGTGGGTTGCCGCGATCCACAGCACGGCCGCGTCCAGGGCCTGCTCGCTCGGAAGGATTACGAAGCGGGCCAGGGTGGTGCGCAGCTCGTCCAGCAGCGCGGCGGCGTCCGCCCGTCCACAGTCTGGGGACGGGGGTCCGGTCGGACGGGCTGCCGCAGGGGCGGCGGGGGCGGTACTCTCGTTCACGGAGATCCTCACTCGGCGGCTCCGGGGGGCAACCCGGTCCGCCGCAGTCGACTGTCCTGGGATGGGCGGTGGCGAGGTTTCCTGCGGCCCCCGGTGTTCGTAGCGCCGGGGGTTTTCGCGTTCCTCGGGGCGCCTGCGCGCTTCAACCTCCAATCGGCTCGCCTACCGATGCCCTACTGGCATAAGTATCCACGAGCGCACACCCACAGTCAACCCCCAGGCGCATGGAAATCTGAGTCGACGGCAGCATAAGTGCAGGTCGGCAGGATGGTGATTTGAATCACTCTTTGAGCTATTCGCTTGTGGGTTGGCATATCCATGCTGGTACAGTTTAAGGGTCGGAGTTACGAGAACCCCGGGAGAAGAGGAAGGAGTGGAAGAAGTGGACGATGCCAAGCCGCAGCGCTGGGCCCCGCCGGAGGGTGAAGCCCTGGTCGCGCATAATCTGAAGGTCCTACGGGTGACGGCCCGTCTCTCTCAGGAGGACATGGCCGAGCGCATGCGCCGCCTGGGCTACAAGATGCACCAGACCCAGATCGCCAAGATCGAGAACGGCACCCGGAGCATCAGCTTCAACGAGGCTCTCGGCTTCGCCAAGGCCCTCGGCGTCCCGGCCGGCAACTTCATGCTCGAAGCCGTCGCCAGCCGCGACGACCCTCACTGGGAGCTGCAGGAAGCGGCCTTCGACATCCAGAAGGCCGAGCAGGAGCACCAGGTCGCCCAAGACCTCGCCGACGCCGCGAAGGCCAGACTTGAAGCGGCCGAGGCCCGATACGACGAGATCGCCGAGCGCCTGGGCGTCGAGCCGGATCCGGGAAGCTTCTCGTTCTACCCGGCGCCGAACTCGCCCGGGGACCCGCTCCGCAGCGCCTCCATCGACGACGAGTAACTGCTCGGCGGAGATTGTCTCAGGCGCCTGCTCACGGGCCACGTTGCCTGCAAGCCGATCCCATCCTCCGCCGTCCCTCGGTGCTACGAACACCGAGGGCCACCAGCGCGGACGCCCAATCAAGCCCACCGCCCATCCCGGACAGTCCAGCGGTCACGTTGCCCCGTGACCGCCGAAAGGCGATCCTCCATGCCCACCGCCCTGCCCCCGCTCACCCGCATCGCCGACGCGCTCGGCATCCCCGAGCAGCGGCTCCGTACCCTCGTGCTGGAGCACACGGCGCCCACCCCCGACTCCGCCGTCGTCGCTCTCACCGTCGAGGAGGCCGCCCGTCGCCTCGGCGTCGGCCGCACCACCATGTACGCGCTCATCGCCTCCGGCGAGGTCAGCTCCGTGCTCATAGGCCGCCTGCGCCGAGTGCCGGCCGAGGCCCTGGCCACCTACCTCGCCGACCGCTCCCGGGCAACTGCCCCTACCGCCGCCCACGCGGCCTGAAGGGGGCGGACATGGCCAAGACCCGCCAGCCCAACGGTGCCTCCTCGATCTTCCTCGGCAAGGACGGCAAATGGCACGGCTACGTGACCGTCGGCGTCAAGGACGACGGCAAGCCCGACCGGCGCCACGTCAAGCGCAAGACCCGCGCCGACACCACCAAGGCGGTCCGCGACCTGGAGCGCAAGCGCGACTCCGGCACCGTCGCCAAGGCCGGCCAGACCTGGACCGTCACGACCTGGCTGACCCACTGGGTCGAGAACATCGCCGCACCACACGTGGGCGAGAACACCATCGACGGCTATCGCGTCGCCGTCTACCACCACCTCATCCCCGGCCTCGGCGCGCACCGTCTCGCCAAGCTGGAGCCCGAGCACCTGGAGCGCTTCTACGCCAAGATGCAGAAGGCCGGCAGTGCCGCCGGTACCGCGCACCAGGTCCACCGCACCGTGCGGACCGCCCTCAAGGAGGCGGTGCGCCGAGGCCACCTCACCGTCAACCCCGCCTCCGTCGCCAAGGCACCGCGGCTGGAGGAGGAAGAGGTCGAGCCCTACACGGTCGAGGAAGTGCAGAAGCTTCTCGATCTGGCCAACAAAACCCGGCACCCGGCGCGCTGGGTCATATCCCTGGCGCTCGGCCTGCGCCAGGGCGAGGTCCTCGGTCTCAAATGGACGGACGTCGACTTCGATCTGCGCGTCATGACGGTCCAGCGCAACCGGCTGCGGCCCCGGTACGAGCACGGCTGTGGCGACCGCTGCGGACGCAAGCCCGGCTACTGCCCCCAGAAGGTCAACATCCGCCGCGAGACCAAGGACACCAAGTCCCGCGCCGGACGCCGGCCCATCGGCATCCCCGACCCTCTGGTGCAGCTCCTGCTCCAGCACCGGCGCGAGCAGGAGCGCGACCGGCGACTGGCCGGAGACCTCTGGACGGAGAAGGGGTACGTCTTCGCTTCCCCGACCGGCGAGCCCCTCAACCCGAACACCGACCACCACGAGTGGAAGGACCTCCTCAAGGCGGCGGGCCTGCGCGCAGGCCGTCTCCACGACGCCCGTCACACGGCAGCGACCGTGCTGCTGATCCTCGGCGTACCCGACACGGTTGTCGACGCGATCATGGGCTGGGAACCCGGCAAGTCCGCCCGGATGCGCCGCCGCTACCAGCACCTCACCAACCGGGTGCTCACCGACACAGCCGACAAGATCGGCGGGCTCCTCTGGCCGCTGCCTGAGGAGCCGCCCGCCGTCTGATCGCGCGCACCAACTACAGCCCACGATGCCGAAGGGCCGCCACCACGAATGGTGGCGGCCCCTCGGCATCGTGTCTTGTGAAGCCCGACACCGAGGTTGCTCGCCATCACACCGCCGAGCCTCGTCGTGCCGGTGCTCCGCCTCCAGACTGCTCAGACGGCGTGGAGGGCGAAGGTACTTCCATACTCGGACCTGAATTCTCGGAGCTGCAGGCCGACCACGGTGGCAAGCTCTTTGTCGGAGTACCCGTGATCGGCCCGATGCGTTTCGAGGATGCTGGCGAGGATGCCTGGTTCCTCGCGGGCCGGCTCGGCGGGTTCGTTCCTGCGGTAGCCGTGCTGGGACAGTTGGACCTGCAGGCTCTTGTACCGGCTGTCATCGATACGGCCGAGGCGCTTTGCGGTCTGGATCACTGCGGTCATGGATGCTTTCCAGTGCTGCTTCAGATGGATCGCGCGCTGGAGAGTCAGGCCCGACAAGTGCGGGCCGATGAGGCGTCCTGGCATGAGGATTTCGGCTGCAAATACGTCTGCTTCGCGTTCGCCGTTGTCGCTGGGTAGCTGGTGCATGACTAGGTGGCCCAGTTCGTGGAGAACGGTGAAGCGTTCCCTCGCTGGCGGCATCCCACGGTTGAGGATGATCACGGGAAGGCCGTTGGGAGGCCGGACGCTCAGTCCGGAGATCTTGGGCGACTCTAGGTCGCGCCGTACGACGACGACCCCTGCCCTCTCGACGGTTCGGATCACGTCGTGTACTGGGCCGTCCGGCAGGTGCCAGCTCGCGCGAATCTTGGCCGCGGCCTCCTCCGGAGTGTGTTCGTCAGCGTCGAGAACGGGGAGCCTGTAGATCGGTTCGATGTCCACGCTGGCTTCGAGTCGGCGAAGCTGCATGAGGAGCAGGTTGACCTCGGCTTCGATCCGCTGGAGAGCGGTTTTGCCGAGGCCAGACTGCTTGCGGTGGTAGAAGCCGGACGGGCCCAAGCCCACCGGCTCATCAGGCCAGTCGAGCAGTCCCCTCGGGTAGCCGAGGGCCTCCGCCACTGCTTGCACTCGTTCGGGAGCCAGCGTTCCGACGCCGTTCTCTGCCTTGGACAGGGCTGCTTGCGAGATGCCTGCGAGTCCAGCCAGCTTGGACTGGGACAAGCCACGAGACTCCCGCGCGAGTTGCAGAAGGCGCGGGTTCATGGGGTGGCTACCTCTCTTCAGTACCGGTCTGATCTGCGATTTCACGCCGCTTGGGCCGGACAATCGTATCCTGCGGCGGGGCCGCTGGCATGGGGGTGACGGGAGCTGTGACACCAGGCTCACCGAGGCCGAGATCCAACTCCAGAACCCAGAGCCGATCATCATTGAGACTGCACGCGATGGCCATCCGCTCCAGGCCCAGCCCCTCCTTGTCGGGCAGGTAGCCAGCTACCAGATGGGTCAGTGCCTCCATGCCTGGCAGCACCTGGTTGGCGAACTCTCTCTGCTGCTGAGTAGGCACGCCACTGGTCCGCAGCTTGCGGTCCCTGAACTTTTTGAAGCGCAGGACGACCTTCTCTTCGAAGGTCAGGAGGAGGAAGCCTCGGCTGTCCCCGACCTCGACACCTTCGCAGCTGTCGAACGCGTTCACCGCCTCGTAGCGGATGAAGTCGTACACGAGGTTGGCCCGCGAACGGGTGCTGATCACGATTCCTAGTTCGCTGTCCTGCTTCAGCAGGCCGAGCCAACGTCGCCATCCGAGTTCGATGCAGCCGCCGATCTTCTGGAGATGCGGCGACAGGACCAACTCGGCCTCTACTGCGCTGAGAGGTTCGGTCACACGGAGATCTTGACGGACTTAACTATCCCTTGTCAATTATTCCGCGAACTATTCCTTGCTTCGGAGAGTGCCGGGGCTGGAGGTGGCGAGGAGCCCGGAGTTTGGAGTGCGTGTTCGTTCTGGTCTGCACCGCCCGAAGTCGGCGTGACCGACCTGCTCATGCGTCTGGAGTCCCCGCGCATCACCGCCAGTCCGGCGGACTCCATGACCCCGTCGTGCCGCAGGCGCAGCCGTGCTCGCCCGCGCCCTCGGAGTCGCAGGCGTTGTCGTGGGCGTGGGATGGGGGCCGGGTGTAGGTCCGGCCGAATGCGCCGGCGGTGCCGGTGCTCTACGCACTGGGCGCCGAAGGACACTGCCGGCAAGTCCGCTTCCCTTCTATGAGGCGAGCGCGCGGACCAAACGCAACCCAAACTGCAACCCTCAACGTCGAAGGGCCCCACCGCGAACGGTGGGGCCCTTCGACATCGTGCCCGGTGAGGCACTGGCGGAGGATACGAGATTCGAACTCGTGAGGGGTTGCCCCCAACACGCTTTCCAAGCGTGCGCCCTAGGCCTCTAGGCGAATCCTCCGCTGGAGACATTACATGACGTCGGAGGGTGCTTGCGAACTCGTTCCTGGGGTGCGCGATCAGGTAGGCTGGGCGCAGCCCCTCACGCGGCGCTATCTGACTGAACTCCCCCAGGGCCGGAAGGCAGCAAGGGTAGGTCGGCTCTGGCGGGTGCGTGGGGGGCGTCTGCGTTGCCGGGGGATTCCCGGGGTCGGGCCGGTTGTCAGTCGTCGCCTATAACCTCGTATGCGTGTCGTCTCTCGCGCTCTACCGCCGCTACCGCCCGGAGACCTTCGCGGAGGTCATCGGGCAGGGGCATGTCACCGACCCGTTGCAGCAGGCGCTGCGGAACAACCGGGTCAATCACGCGTACCTGTTCAGCGGTCCGCGCGGCTGCGGCAAGACGACCAGCGCCCGCATCCTGGCGCGGTGTCTGAACTGCGAGCAGGGGCCGACGCCCACCCCCTGCGGCACCTGCCAGTCCTGCCAGGACCTCGCGCGCAACGGGCCGGGTTCGATCGACGTCATCGAGATCGACGCCGCCTCGCACGGTGGTGTCGACGACGCGCGTGACCTGCGCGAAAAGGCGTTCTTCGGGCCCGCCGGCAGCCGGTACAAGATCTACATCATCGACGAGGCCCACATGGTCACGTCGGCCGGTTTCAACGCGCTGCTCAAGGTCGTCGAGGAGCCGCCGGAGCACCTCAAGTTCATCTTCGCGACCACCGAGCCCGAGAAGGTCATCGGCACCATCCGGTCGCGGACCCATCACTATCCCTTCCGGCTGGTGCCGCCCGGCACCCTGCGGGACTACCTCGCCGAGGTGTGCGGCAAGGAGGACATCCCGATCGAGGACGGGGTGCTTCCGCTGGTCGTGCGGGCCGGCGCGGGGTCCGTGCGTGACTCCATGTCCGTCATGGACCAGTTGCTGGCCGGGGCCGGCGCGGACGGTGTGACGTACGCCATGGCGACGGCGCTGCTCGGGTACACGGACGGCTCGCTGCTCGACTCCGTGGTCGAGGCGTTCGCCTCGGGGGAGGGGGCGGCGGCCTTCGAGGTCGTGGACCGGGTTATCGAGGGGGGTAATGATCCGCGGCGGTTCGTGGCCGATCTGCTGGAACGGCTGCGGGATCTGGTGATCCTCGCCGCAGTGCCCGACGCCGCCGAGAAGGGGCTCATCGACGCCCCGGCCGATGTCCTCGAGCGGATGCAGGCCCAGGCGCGGTCCTTTGGCGCCGCCGAGCTGAGCCGCGCCGCCGATCTCGTCAACGAGGGGCTCACCGAGATGCGCGGCGCCACCTCGCCGCGGCTCCAGCTGGAATTGATCTGCGCGCGCGTGCTGCTGCCGGCCGCGTACGGCGACGAGCGGTCGGTGATGGCCCGGCTGGACCGTATCGAGCGTGGAGTGAACTTCTCCTCGGGGGCGGGCTTGCCGGCCGCCGCGTATGTACCGGGGCCCGAGGCGCATGGCCAACCCCATGGCCAACCCCATGGCCAAGCCCACGCGAGTGCCGCGCCTGTGCCGCCGGGGGCTCCCATGCCGCCGGGTGGCGGTGCCGCCGCGGCCCGGGCGGCGGTGCGGGGGCCGGGGGCGCCCGCGGCGGCCGAGGGTCAGGGCAGTGGCTCTGGTGGCTCTGGTGACGGGGCTGACTTCGGCGGATCTGCGTCTGTGTCTGCGTCTGCCTCTGCTCCCGCGCCCGCGCCTGCTCCTGCGCCGACTCGGGCGCCTACCTCTACTCCTACTCCTACTCCCACTCCTACTGCTCCGGCCGCTCCCGCTCAGCCCTCCGCTCCCGGCGCCTGGCCCACCGCGACTCCCGCGGGGGGCGGCCGACGTCCCGGTGGCTGGCCGACGGCGGCATCGTCGGCTCCGGCCGGCCCCGCCGACAACCCCCCGAGCCCGACTCCAGCCACCGCACCCGCACCCGCACCTGCTCCAGCCCCGGCCCCGGCCCAGTCCGCCCCCGGCGCCGCCTTCTCGGCGCCCGGCGGTCTCGACCCCCGCACCCTCTGGCCGAACATCCTGGAGGCGGTCAAGAACCGCCGGCGGTTCACCTGGATCCTGCTCAGCCAGAACGCCCAGGTCACCGGCTTCGACGGCACGTCCCTGCGGCTCGGCTTCGTCAACGTCGGTGCCCGTGACAACTTCGTCAGCAGCGGCAGCGAGGACGTACTGCGGCAGGCCCTGAGCGAGCAGTTCAACGTCCAGTGGAAGATCGAGGCGGTCGTCGACCCGTCCGGTGGCTCCGCGCCCCCGCCGCCGTCCGGTCCCGCCGGGGGTGGCGGCGGCGGTTACGGCGGCGGCAGCGGTGGCGGATACGGCGGTGGCGCCCCCGCCCCGGCCCCCGCTCAGCGCCCGGCGGCACCCTCCCCCGCGCCCTCCGGACCCTCCGCCCCCACCCCGCCCTCGGCGTCCGCGAGACCCGCGTCCGCCCCCGTACCCCAGTCGCCGGCCCCGGTTCCCGAGTCGCCGCCGGTCTCCATCGAAGACGACATCCCCGAGGAGGACGACCCCGACCTCGACGAGTCGGCCCTCTCCGGCAAGGAGCTGCTCGTCCGGGAGCTGGGAGCGACGGTGGTGGAGGAGATCGCCAACGAGTGAGCGTGCGGTGAGTGCGTACGGCGGCGTGCGTACGGCGGTGCGCGGCGGTGTGTACGGCCGTGGGTGCGGCCGGAGTCGCGTACTCCGCATGCTCTTGGCGGACCCGGCTCCCCGGCCGGAGACCACCGCGTCTCGGAGGTTCCGACCAATCCCCGCCCCCCGCCCTCTCGGCGGCCCGCACAAACCGCTCCCGCCCGCTCCCGTTAGGCTGACCCCGTGAAGGTCCTCGTCATCGGCAGCGGTGCCCGCGAACACGCCCTGTGCCGTTCCCTGTCCCTCGACCCCGACGTCACGGCGTTGCACTGCGCCCCCGGCAACGCCGGGATCGCCGAGGTCGCCGAGCTGCACCAGGTCGACGCGCTCGACGGCACGGCGGTGACCGCGCTCGCCACGCGCCTCGGCGCCGAACTGGTCGTGGTCGGCCCGGAGGCGCCCCTGGTCGCCGGAGTCGCCGACGCCGTGCGCGAGGTCGGCATCCCGGTCTTCGGTCCGTCCAAGGAGGCCGCGCGGCTGGAGGGCTCCAAGGCGTTCGCCAAGGACGTCATGGCGGGCGCCGGCGTGCCCACGGCCCGCTCCTACGTCTGCGCCACCCCGGAGGAGGCCGACGCGGCCCTCGCCGCCTTCGGCGCCCCGTACGTCGTCAAGGACGACGGTCTCGCCGCCGGCAAGGGCGTCGTCGTCACCGACGACCTCGAAGCCGCCCGGGCCCACGCGCGCGCGTGCGGCCGCGTGGTCATCGAGGAGTTCCTCGACGGCCCCGAGGTCTCCCTCTTCGCCATCACCGACGGGGACAACGTACGACCGCTCCAGCCCGCCCAGGACTTCAAGCGCGCGCTCGACGGCGACGCGGGCCCCAACACCGGCGGCATGGGCGCGTACTCCCCGCTGCCGTGGGCCGACCCGAAGCTCGTGGACGAGGTCGTGCACACCGTCCTCCAGCCGACCGTCGACGAGATGCGCCGCCGCGGCACCCCCTTCTCGGGTCTCCTCTACGCCGGGCTCGCGATCACCTCGCGCGGCATCCGCGTGATCGAGTTCAACGCCCGGTTCGGCGACCCCGAGACCCAGGTCGTCCTGGCCCGCCTGCGCACCCCGCTCGCCGGGCTGCTGATGGCCGCCGCCACCGGCAACCTCGCCGACCTCGAACCCCTGCGCTGGAGCGACGCCGCCGCGGTCACCGTCGTCATCGCCTCGCACAACTACCCCGGCACCCCGCGCACCGGCGACCCGATCACCGGTCTCGACCAGGTCGCCGCCGAGGACGCCCCGCACGCCTACGTGCTGCACGCCGGCACCAGGACCGAGGGCGACGCCGTCGTCAGCGCCGGCGGCCGGGTGCTGTCCGTCACGGCCACCGGAACCGACCTCACCGAGGCCCGCGACCGCGCCTACCGGGCCGTCGCCCGCATCGGCCTCGACGGCTCCCAGCACCGTACGGACATCGCGGCGAAGGCGGCGGCCGAGGCGTAACCCGGCACCTCGCCACCAGCGGTCCAGCAGGCCCCGGTTCTCCAGAGAGCCGGGGCCTGACGCTTGCCGTGTGTCATCCACCTCTCCCCAAAGCCATTCCATCGAGTGACCGATGCCCCATACGGCTGACGGGCCCCGACCCCCCAACTAGGGTGCGGCGCAAGCATTCCGGCACTTGGCCCACCGCGCATTGCGATGTCAGTGGCGGGTGCCACAGTGGGGGAGTGAGCACTACCGGCAACGGCACCACAGGCAGGCGCGTCAGGTCAGTGAGGGGATGAGGTCGGGTCATGAGCGGCATGGGCGTGGAGGAGCGGGGAGCGCAGGGCGCGCGGGCCCGGGCCCTGGCCGTGCTGCGGGTCCGTAGCCGGGCCCTGGCCGTCGCGCTGCTGCCGGCCGCCGCCGCGGTGATCCTGCTGGTGGGCGGTTCCGCCGGCCATCTGGTCGGCGCGGGCTGGGACGCCGCCCGCTGGACGGTCAGCGTGCTCGCCGTCCTCGTCCTGCTCGCCGCCGCCGGCGTCGCCGCGGTCGTCGCCCGCGCGCGGCCGGCCGTCACCCCGACGGTCGCGATCGCCGAGGCGTCGGCGCCGGACCTGTACCGGATGGTGCGCGACCTCGCCGACCGGCTCGACGTGCCCGCCCCGTCCGCGATAGCGCTCACCCCGGACTGCGACAGCTGGCTGGAGGACCGCACCCACCGGGCGCACGGCCGCCCCCCGCCCCCGGCGGACCGCGCCGACACCACCTCGCTCCCCGACTCCGCCGCTGCTTCCGCCTCCGCCACCGCCCCGGCCACCGCCCCCACCGCCTCCACCGCCCCCGTCCTCGTCATCGGCTCCCCTTTCCTGTGGTGGATGCGGGTCGGTGAGCTGCGCGCGGTGCTCGCCCCGGTCGTCGCCGGTACGGGACCGTCCGCGCACCCCGACATAGCCGCCGCCCGGCGCTTCGTACGGGGCCTGGACGCGGCGGTGGCGGTGGCCTCGGAGCCGGGCCGGCACGCGCTGTCCCGCGGTGTGCGGGCCGGCCTCGGCTGGGTGGCCCGGCTGCTGCTGCGCAGTTGCCGTACGCACGCCGCCGAGATGGAGCGCGGCGTCGCGACGGCCGCCGCCGAGCGCGCCCAGGCGGTGGACTACGGACTGCGGATCGTCGCCCAGGAACAGGTCGGTCTGGCCTACGCGGGCTGGGACCGGCTGCTGACCCGGGTGGCGCTGCCCGCCTGGCGGACCGGCCGCTGGCCCACCCGGCTGGACGCGGGCGTCGTCGCCGCGCTGACCGAGCTGTCCCGGCGGGACCGGCTGGCCGAGGGCTTCGCCTCCCGGCTGGGTGAGCGTCCCGCCTGTGACCTGCTGGAAGAGCCCGGTGCGATGGACGAGGCGACCTCGCTGCTCGCCGCCCGTCTCTTCCACGGCGGCCCCGCCGAGCCCGGCCCGGACTGGGCACCGCTGGAGTGGCACGAGTACCCGGAGGAGGTCGTCGACCGCACCTGGCGCACCGACGCGGCTCGCTTGCACCGCGTCCTGGACTCCCTCGGCGTCCGCCGCACCGCAGACGGCACCGGCCCGGACACCGACGGCCCCACCCTGGCCCGCGTCCTGGACCACCTCACGGACCCCACGGACCCCACGGACCCCACAGACCCCACAGACGACCTCACGGACCAAACACCAGGCACAGCCCACACAGACCACACGGACCTCCTCACAGACCCCGCGCAGCCGGCGCAGTCCACGAGCCCCACCCCCAATCCGCCCCCCGTCGCCGCGCCCTTCCCGGACGACGACGAAGACCTGGCCGGCACCACCGCCCGCGGCGCCGCCCTCGCCGCCGGACTCACCGCCGAGCTGGCCCGCGAGGAGACCACGGCCACCTCGGCCGCCCCGGGAAGCCAGTCACACGACTCCTCTCCCAACACCCCCGAATCCGCCCTCTGGGACGACCGCCCCCTCCCCCTCCTCCCGCTGCGGCCCCCGCGCACCGGCCGCGAGATCCTCACCGATCACGTCACGGCGATGGTGTGCTGCGCGGCGATGGACACCGCGGGCGCGGCCCCCGGCCTGGACTGGCTGGACGGCCCGTCCCTGCTGATCCGCGGCGAGCGCGCCGCCGATCTGGCCCCCCGCATCCTCGCCCTCGTCGAGACCGGCGATCCGGCCCCCCTGCGCGCGTGGCTGACCGACCAGGGCATACGCCCGGAGAAGCCCGTCCGCCTGGTCTGAGCCACCCCGCCCCGCACGAACCGCCCCCACCGCCCCCGTCCCTCCACCCCCCGGTCCCCCCGGTCCCCATCGGTCCCCATCGGTCCCTCAACCCCCTCGGCCCCACCAGTCCCACCAGTCCCTCCACCCCCTCCCCATCATTCCGGACCCCCTAATTCCACTTTGGCTCAGTTCGCAACGAACCGTGACAGCCTGCGTGCGAAATGTGATGTGCTGGGACCGATCGCGCACATGGCAATCGCGTACGTCATACGCACGACCACGGGGGCAAGAGGGAGGGGAATGACCCATGGGGTCCGAGCAGATCCGCCGATGGGAATCCGGAGCACTCGCCCACGCCGTGACGGACCCCTTCGGACTGGGACCGGTGCCGTGGCTGCGCGGCGGCGAGACGTACTTCGGCGACAGCGGTCAGATCGTCCCCTGGTACGTGGACCAGGACCCGGACCCGGACAAAGCCAACGCCCCCGCCAGGACGACCCGAAAACCGCCCCGCCACTCCGGCGACGGCCGCCCCCGCTCCGCCGACGACGTGCGCCGGCAGATCAAGGGTTTCACCTCCACCGGCGCGGTCGCGCCCGGCGACGCCATCGACTTCCACATCACCGTCGACCCGCCCCAGCAGTTCTCCGTCGACGTCTACCGCATCGGCCACTACGGCGGTGACGGCGCCGCCAAGATCACCAGCAGCCCCCGGCTGTCCGGCATCGTCCAGCCGCCGCCGCTCACCGCCGACCGTACGGTCTCCTGCCACCACTGGTGGCTGTCCTGGCGCCTCCAGGTCCCGACGTACTGGAACATCGGCGCGTACGTCGCCGTCCTCACCACCGCCGACGGCTACCGCTCGCACGTCCCCTTCACCGTCCGCGACAACCACCCCGCCGACCTGCTGCTGCTCCTGCCGGACATCACCTGGCAGGCGTACAACCTGTACCCGGAGGACGGCCGCACCGGCGCCAGCCTCTACCACGCCTGGGACAAGGACGGCCGGCTGCTCGGCGAGGCCGACGCCGCGACGACCGTCTCCTTCGACCGCCCGTACGCGGGCGCGGGCCTCCCCCTCCACGTCGGTCACGCCTACGACTTCATCCGCTTCGCCGAGCGCTACGGCTACGACCTCGCCTACGCCGACGCCGGCGACCTGCACGCCGGCCGCGTCGACCCGACCCGCTACCGGGGCCTGGTCTTCCCCGGCCACGACGAGTACTGGTCGGCCGCCATGCGCCGCACCACCGAACTCGCCCGCGAGCAGGGCACGTCGCTGGTCTTCCTCTCCGCCAACACCATGTACTGGCAGGTGGAGCTGTCCCCGTCGCCGTCCGGCGTCCCCGACCGTCTGCTCACCTGCCGCAAACGCAAGGGCCCCGGCAAACCCGTGCTGTGGCGCGAGGTCGACCGCCCCGAGCAGGAGATACTCGGCATCCAGTACGCGGGCCGGGTCCCCGAGCCGCATCCGCTGATCGTCCGCAACGCCGACCACTGGCTGTGGGAGGCCACCGGCGCGCACGAGGGCGACGGGATCGAGAACCTGGTCGCGGGCGAGGCCGACCGCTACTTCCCACGCGCCCCGCTGCCCCCGTACGACGAGCGAGTGCTGCTCGCGCACTCCCCGTACCAGGACATCGACGGCGCCCCGCGACACCAGGAGACGTCCCTGTACCGGGCGTCGTCCGGCGCCTGGGTGTTCGCGTCCGGAACGTTCGCCTGGTCCCCGGCCCTGGACCGTCCCGGCCACGTCGACCCCCGTATCCAGCGCGCCACCGCCAACCTGATGGACCGCATCTGCAAACGCGAGTGAACCAGCCAGTGAACCGGCCCGCCCCTGCCCCCCTGTCCGCGACCGGCACGCCGTACGGGAGAATGCGGAGGCATTGGACAGAACCACGGGGAGGAACCGTGTCCGGATTCGTCGAAAAGCCCGAGCCGCTTGAGGTTCCGGGCCTGGTGCACCTGCACACCGGCAAGGTGCGCGAGCTGTACCGCAACGAGGCGGGCGACCTCGTGATGGTCGCCAGCGACCGCATCTCCGCCTACGACTGGGTACTGCCCACCGAGATCCCGGACAAGGGCCGGGTCCTCACCCAGCTCTCCCTGTGGTGGTTCGACCAGCTCGCCGACCTCGTACCCAGCCATGTGCTGAGCACCGAACTGCCGGCCGGCGCCCCCGCCGACTGGGCGGGCCGCGCGCTGGTCTGCAAGTCGCTGAACATGGTCCCGGTGGAGTGCGTGGCCCGCGGCTACCTCACCGGCTCCGGCCTGGTCGAGTACAACGAGACCCGGACCGTCTGCGGCCTCGCCCTGCCCGAGGGCCTGGTCGACGGCTCGGAGCTGCCCGCCCCGATCTTCACCCCGGCCACCAAGGCCGAGGTCGGCGAGCACGACGAGAACGTCTCCTACGAGGAGGTCGCCCGCCAGGTCGGCGCCGACACCGCCGCCACGCTGCGGCAGGCGACCCTCGCGGTGTACTCCCGGGCCCGGGACATCGCCCGCGACCGGGGGATCATCCTGGCCGACACCAAGTTCGAGTTCGGCTTCGAGGGCGAGGAGCTGATCCTCGCCGACGAGGTCCTCACCCCGGACTCCTCCCGCTTCTGGCCGGCCGAGACGTGGGAGCCGGGCCGCGCGCAGCCGTCGTACGACAAGCAGTACGTCCGCGACTGGCTGACCTCGGCCGAGTCCGGCTGGGACCGCAAGAGCGAGCAGCCGCCGCCGGCGCTGCCGCAGCGAGTGGTGGACGCCACCCGCGCCAAGTACATCGAGGCGTACGAGCGGCTGACGGGCACCAACTGGTCCTGAGCACCGGAACACGAGAAAGCCCCCGGCCGAAACCGGGGGCTTCTCTCATGACGACCATATGACGATCATGATGAAGATGATGAAACTGGAGCGAACGACGAGGTTCGAACTCGCGACCTCAACCTTGGCAAGGTTGCGCTCTACCAACTGAGCTACGTTCGCCTGTGCTCCGCGCTGCGGTGCGAGCACCACTATACCCAACCTCGCTCGCGGGCGAGACGCACCGCGGTGTGCCGGTTCTCCGCCCCGAGTTTCGTCGCCGCCGACGACAGGTAGTTCCGTACGGTCCCCTCGGCGAGCGCGGCCCGTTCGGCGATCTCCGCGACCGGCGCGCCGTCGGCGGCCAGCTCCAGCACCTCGGCCTCACGGGCGGTCAGCGGCGAGTCCCCGGCGGAGATCGCGTCGGCGGCCAACTCCGGGTCGACGTAGCGGTTTCCGGCCTGCACCGTGCGGATGATCTCGGCGAGCCGCTGGGCGCTGACGGTCTTCGGCACGAACCCGCGCACCCCGGCGGCCAGCGCCCGCTTCAGATGTCCGGGCCGGCCGTGACTGGTCACGATCAGCACCTTGCAGCCGGGCAGCTCGGACCGCAGCGATGTGGCCACCCTCACACCGTCCGCGCCGGGCATCTGGAGGTCCAGGACCGCCACATCGGGCTCGTGCGCCCGGGCCATCGCCAGCGCCTCCGGACCGGTGGCGGCCTCGGCGACCACCAGCAGGTCGTCCTCCAGGGACAGCAGGGCGGCCAGCGCCCCGCGGATGAGGTGCTCGTCGTCGGCGAGCAGCACCCGTACGGCGTCGCTCACGACGCGACCTCCAGCCCAACGCCATCCGTACCGTGGCCACTGGCGGTACCGCTGCCCGTACCGCCAGTACCCCCCGTACCGCCAGCACCCCCATCTCCCAACGGCACCTCCGCCACCACCCGGAACAAGCCCTCCTCGGCGTGCCCCGCCGTCAGCGTTCCGTCCACCGCGGTCAGCCGTTCCCGCAGTCCGGCCAGCCCCGAGCCGCCGCGCCCGCCACCGCGCCCGCCGCCCCGTCCGCCGCCCCGTCCGCCGATCCGTTCCCCCGCCGGCTCGCCGGCGCCGTCGTTCTCCACGGTCAGTACCACTCGATCTCCGGTCGTCCGAACCGTCACGGCGCACCGTTCCGCCGCCCCGTGCCGCAGTACGTTGGTGGTCGCCTCGCGCACCACCCAGCCGAGCGCCGACTGCACCCGGTCGGGCAGTCCGGCCGTTTCGCCGGTCACCTCGCAGCGGATGCCCGCGGCGTCCAGCACTCCCCGGGCGCCGGTGAGTTCGGCGTTCAGGTCGGCCTCCCGGTAACCCCGTACGACATCCCGCACCTCCCGTTGCGACTCCCGGGCGATGCGCTGCACCTCGATCATCTGGTCCACGGCCTCGGGCCGCTCGCGCCGGGTCAGCTGGACGGCGAGTTCGCTCTTGAGCGCGATGACGGCGAGGTTGCGCCCGATCACGTCGTGCAGGTCCCGGCCGAACCGCAGCCGTTCCTCGGCGACCGCCAGCCGGGCCCGGGTCTCGCGGGCCTCGTCGAGCGCGTAGACGGCGTTGAGCAGCCACACGGAGAAGAACGAGGTGAGCGCGAGGAAGCTGGTTCCGAACAGCACGCTGACCGTGGTGACCAGCGCCGCGGCCGGGGGCGCGCCCAGCAGCAGGGCCATCGCACCGGAGCCCGCCGCGAAACCGCCGGCCAGCCAGCTCACCTGCCGCCGGCCGGCCATCCCGAGCGCCATGATGCCGACGCCGAAGGTCACCAGCACGCCGAAGTTCCCGCCCACCGCGGTGGCGACGGCGTCGTCGCCGGAGCCGAGTTCCACGTAGAGCAGCGCGCCGGCCGCCAGGGCGGCGGTGAGGGCGCCGAGCGCCCACAGCAGGCCGACCGGCCGGGCCCGCCGGCCACGGGTCCAGTCCAGCGCCCGGGAGGCGGTCAGCATGCAGAGCGCGACATGGACGACGACCGTCAGCGTCAGCACGCTCGCCAGCCCGGCGCCCACCTGCGCGAAGGAGGCCAGCGCGACCACCGTGATCTCGATCACCCCGAAGAAGTGGAACGACCACCGCGTGTACGTCTCCACCTTCGCCGGCGTGGTCTTCCGCCCCCACCAGCCGCCCGGCCCGCGCATCGCTCCGCTCCCTTCATCCCCCGCCGTATCCGCAGTGTCCTGCCGCGCCGCACACCGCCACACCCCGCCGCGTTCCGTCTCAGCGGCGCGGTTCCCAGCGGAACCACCGGCGTACAGCAAACACCGCGAACACGGTCCAGGCCACCGCCGTCGTCGCCGCGCCCAGCGCCTCGCCGGCCGGCAGGTCGCCGGTCCAGCCGCCGCGCACCAGGGTGATGACCGGGGTCAGCGGCAGCAGTTCGCACACGGCGGCCACCTTGTCCGGGAGCAGTTCCAGCGGGACGAACATGCCCGAGGCCAGCATCGAGACGAAGGTCAGCGGCAGCGGCGTGACCTGGGCGCTCTCGCCGGTCCGGGTGAAGCTCGCGGTGAGCGCGGCGAGCGCGGCGCACATCACCAGGCCCAGCAGCAGCCCGACGACGGCCAGCAGCGGCGCGGACGGCGCGGACAGGTCCAGCAGCACCGAGCAGCCCGCGATGAGCAGCAGGGTCTGCACCAGCCCGGTGAGGACGGACGGCAGCGCGGCGCCGCCGAGGATCTCGGCGTCCCGCAACTCGCCGGTGCGCAGCCGCTTGAGGACGAGTTCCTCGCGCCGCACGACGAAGACGCCGACCAGCGCCGAGTACACGGCGAAGACCAGGGAGAAGCCGATCGCGGCGGGCAGTACGACGGTGCCGGTGGTCAGCCCGGCCTCGGCGAGGTCCATCTCCTTGGCCGCCTGCCGCACGCTGAACGGCAGCACCAGCGGCACGAACACCGCCGCGAACAGCGTGCCCCTGCTCCGCCCGAGCAGGGTCAGCTCGGCCCGGGCCAGGGCGGTCATCCGCCGGGCGGGCGTGATGGTGCCGTCGAGGGTGTCGACGCTCATGCCGCGTACTCCTTCGTCGTCGGGTCGTCCGTGGCGTCGGCCGCCGCTTCCTTCGCGATGCCGAGGAACGCCTCCTCCAGGGAGGCGGACCGCACGTCCAGGCGGCGCAGCCGCACCCCGGCGCGGTCGGCCCACAGCAGCAGTCCGGTGGCGGCCCGCTGGAGTTCGTGGGTGCGCAGCCGGACGAGCCGGCCGTCGGCCTCGTGCGCGCTGACGCCGAGTTCGGCGAGCGGCGGCAGATCGCCGGGGAAGTAGCCCTCGGGCAGTTCGAAGGAGATCCGGGACGGCCGCGCCGCGGTCACCTCGTCGGGGGTGCCGGTGACGGCGATCCGGCCCTCGTGCATGATCGCGAGCCGGTCGGCGAGGTTCTCGGCCTCCTCCAGGTAGTGCGTGGTCAGCAGTACCGTCGTGCCGCCGTCGCGCAGCGCGCTCACCAACTCCCAGGTGTCCCGGCGGCCTTCGGCGTCCAGTCCGGTGGTGGGCTCGTCGAGGAAGAGCACCTCGGGGGAGCCGAGCAGGGCCAGCGCCAGGTCGAGCCGGCGCCGCTGGCCGCCGGAGAGCTGCTTGACCCGGGTCCGGGACTTGGCCCGGAGCCCGACCAGTTCCAGCACCTCGGCCGGCGGCCGGGCGCCGCTGACGCACCCCGCCCACATCCGCGCGGTCTCGGCGACGGTCAGCTCGGAGGGGAAGCCGCCCTCCTGGAGCATCACTCCGGTACGGGGGCGTACGGCGGCCCGCTCGGTGTACGGGTCGTGCCCGAGCACCCGGATCCGCCCGCCGGACGGTGGCGCGAGGCCCTCCAGCAGTTCCACCGTCGACGTCTTGCCGGCGCCGTTGGTGCCGAGCAGCGCGAAGACCTCGCCGCGCCGCACGCTGAAGCCGATGCCGCGCACCGCCTCGAACCCGCCCCCGTACACACGCCGCAGGTCGGTGACCTCAATCACGTGTTCGTGCTCGTTCGCATCCATGTCTCCAGGGTTCCGCCGGAACGGACCCGGGGGCAGTGCGCGCCGTCATCACTCGCCATGACAAATGTCAGACACGGCACCGCACTTGGCCTGGAGCACCCAGAGCAAAAAGACCCCGGTCCAGAAGGACCGGGGTCTGATTCCCGAGCGGACGACGAGGCTCGAACTCGCGACCTCAACCTTGGCAAGGTTGCGCTCTACCAACTGAGCTACGTCCGCATTGCATCCGACCAGCTTTCACTGACCGGCGCGGGCACCAGCCTACCTGATCGACTTGGCCGACCAGTACGGCGGTGCGGAGCGGGTGACAGGGATCGCACACTGCGTCTTCCCCCTGGAAGGGGGATGTTCTACTACTAAACTACACCCGCAAGCCCTCGTGAGCTGGGCTTTTCGGCCCGGCCCCTCGGCGTGCTCCAGACTTTAGCTGATCGCCGGGGGTGTCGCGCAAGTCGGTTGCCGCGAGGGCCCGCTGAGCACGCGTCGGGCGCTCTTCACCGGCGGTTCACCGCGCCGCGGCGAACGCCTCGTACACCCTCTTGGGGATGCGGCCCCGGGCCGGCACCTCCATCCGGTTGGCCTGGGCCCAGGCCCGGACGGCCGCCGGGTCGGGGGCGACCTCCGTCTGCCGGTAGGTCTTGCCGGACCGCGACCGCTTGCGGCCGGCCTCCACGTACGGCTCCAGGGCATCCCGGAGTTTCCTGGCATTGGCTTCGTTCAGGTCGATCTCGTACATCTTGCCGTCGAGTCCGAAGGCGATCGTCTCCGCCGCTTCCGAGCCGTCGATGTCGTCGAAGTAAGTGACCACGACACGCTGCGCCACGAATATCGGTCCCTTCGTGCGGCATCTCCACACTGACGTGCCAGGACGTCCGGGAGATGCCGACTGTTCGCCTGTAATTGGGCAAAGTATCGGCTAATGACATTTCATTTGTACAGTGCTCGGCATTGCAAAGTGAAGCCCGACTAAAACTCTCCGCGTGTCTGTCGCGCAATAGCCGCCCGAGCGTACGGCGCGATCTTTCCCGAAGCTTTTCGCCCGGCCCCCCGCTGATGCGCAATCGTGACAGGGCTCACGTAGATTCCTACAACTCTACCCGCGTAGAAATTCTGGCAGCTTAAACCAGGTAGGCTGAAGGAACCTGCTCAGCACCACACCACCGGGAGTGCCAGTGGCACGCGTCGTAGTCGACGTCATGCTCAAGCCGGAGATCCTCGACCCCCAGGGCCAGGCGGTGCAGCGTGCACTGCCGCGACTGGGTTTCGAGGGGATCTCGGACGTCCGCCAGGGAAAGCGTTTCGAACTGGAAGTTGACGGCCCCCTCGACGAGGCCGCCCTCGCCCGCATCCACGATCTTGCGGAATCCTTCCTCGCCAACACGGTGATCGAGGACTTCACCGTCCGGGTCGAGGAAGCGGCGGAAGTCGCGGGAGTCGCGAAGTGACCGCTCGTATTGGCGTCGTCACTTTCCCCGGCAGCCTCGACGACCGGGACACGCGGCGCGCGATCCGGGTCGCGGGCGCCGAGCCGGTGGCGCTCTGGCACAAGGACAAGGACCTCAAGCAGGTCGACGCCGTGGTGCTGTGCGGCGGATTCTCCTACGGCGACTATCTGCGCGCCGGCGCGATCGCCCGCTTCTCGCCGGTGATGGACACCCTCATCGAACAGGCGCAGGCCGGACTGCCGGTGCTCGGCATCTGCAACGGCTTCCAGATCCTCACCGAGGCGCACCTGCTGCCCGGCGGCATGCTCGGCAACGACCACCTGCACTTCATCTGCCGCGACCAGCGGCTGCGGGTGGAGAACGCCGAGACCTCCTGGACCAGCGACTACACCGCCGGCCAGGAGATCAGCATCCCGCTGAAGAACATGGACGGGCGGTACGTCGCCGACCGGCGCACGCTGGACGAGCTGGAGGGCGAGGGCCGCGTCGCCTTCCGCTACCTCACCCGCGGCGCGGCCGCCGACGGATACGGAAACCCCAACGGTTCGCTCAACGACATCGCCGGCATCACCAACGCCGCCGGCAACGTCGTCGGCCTGATGCCGCACCCCGAGCACGCCGTCGAGCCGCTGATCGGCACCGGCCGCACCGACGGCCTCCCGTTCTTCACCTCGATCCTCAAGAAGCTGGTCAACGCATGAGCCGGACGCCTCTGGACACGGTCGAGCACGCGGCCGCGACCCCCGACGTCGAGCTGCCCTGGGCCGAACTGGGCCTGAAGAAGGACGAGTACGAGCGGGTCGTCGAGATCCTCGGCCGCCGCCCCACGGGTGCGGAGCTGGCCATGTACTCCGTCATGTGGTCCGAGCACTGCTCGTACAAGAGCAGCAAGGTCCATCTGCGCCAGTTCGGCGAGAAGGCCCCGCGGAACGACGCCATGCTGGTCGGCATCGGTGAGAACGCGGGCGTGGTGGACGTCGGCCAGGGCTACGCCGTGACCTTCAAGGTCGAGTCGCACAACCACCCCTCCTACGTCGAGCCCTACCAGGGCGCGGCCACCGGCGTCGGCGGCATCGTCCGCGACATCATCGCGATGGGCGCCCGCCCGGTCGCGGTCGTGGACCCGCTGCGCTTCGGCGCCGCCGACCACCCCGACACCAAGCGCGTGCTGCCCGGCGTCGTCGCCGGCATCGGCGGCTACGGCAACTGCCTGGGCCTGCCCAACATCGGCGGCGAGGTCGTCTTCGACGCCTGCTACCAGGGCAACCCGCTGGTCAACGCCGGTGCCATCGGCGTCATGCGGCACGAGGACATCCACCTCGCCAAGGCGTCCGGCGCCGGCAACAAGGTCATCCTCTACGGGGCCCGCACCGGCGGCGACGGCATCGGCGGCGCGTCGATCCTGGCGAGCGAGACTTTTGACGACGCCAAGCCATCCAAGCGCCCCGCCGTCCAGGTCGGCGACCCCTTCCAGGAGAAGCTGCTCAT
Organism: Streptomyces sp. NPDC023723; assembly: GCF_040639815.1. Lineage (NCBI taxonomy): Bacteria > Bacillati > Actinomycetota > Actinomycetes > Kitasatosporales > Streptomycetaceae > Streptomyces > Streptomyces sp. NPDC023723. Next base: position 52,424 of record NZ_JBFAAP010000023.1, on the reverse strand, counting down.
CGAGTGCACCCTGGAGGCGTTCGCCGAGAAGCTCGTCGTCGGCATCCAGGACCTCGGCGCGGCCGGTCTGTCCTGCGCCACCTCCGAGCTGGCCTCCAACGGCTCCGGCGGCATGCGCGTCACCCTGGACGACGTACCGCTGCGCGACTCCACGCTCTCGCCCGAGGAGATCCTCATGAGCGAGTCGCAGGAGCGGATGTGCGCGGTCGTGGAGCCGGAGAAGGTCGACCGGTTCCTGGAGATCTGCGACAAGTGGGACGTCATCGCCACCGTCATCGGGGAAGTGACCGACGGCGACCGGCTCGAGATCTTCTGGCACGGCGGCAAGATCGTCGACGTCGACCCGCGCACCGTCGCCCACGACGGCCCGGTCTACGAGCGCCCCTACGCCCGCCCCGACTGGCAGGACGCCCTCCAGGCCGACGACGCGAACAAGCTGCCCCGGCCGGGGACCGGCGAGGAGCTGAAGGACCAGGTCCTGAAGCTGGTCTCGTCCCCGAACCAGGCCAGCAAGAAGTGGATCACCCAGCAGTACGACCACTTCGTGCAGGGCAACACCGTCCTCGCCCAGCCCGAGGACTCCGGCATGATCCGCGTCGACGAGGAGACCGGCCTCGGCGTCGCCATCGCCACCGACGGCAACGGCCGGTACGCCAAGCTCGACCCGTACACCGGCGCCCAGCTCGCGCTCGCGGAGGCGTACCGCAACGTGGCGACGACCGGCGCCAAGCCGCTCGCCGTCTCCGACTGCCTGAACTTCGGCTCGCCCGAGGACCCGGCGGTCATGTGGCAGTTCGCGGAGGCCGTCCGCGGCCTCGCGGACGGCTGCCTCCAGCTCGGCACCCCGGTGACCGGCGGCAACGTCTCGCTCTACAACCAGACCGGCGAGGCCGCCATCCACCCGACCCCGGTGGTCGCGGTCCTCGGCGTGATCGACGACGTGGCCCGCCGCACCCCGGTCGCCTTCCAGGAGGACGGCCAGCTGCTCTACCTGCTCGGCGACACGGCCGAGGAGTTCGGCGGCTCGGCCTGGTCCCAGGTGATCCACGACCACCTCGGCGGCCTGCCGCCGAAGGTCGACCTGGAGCGCGAGCGGCTGCTCGCCGAGATCCTGATCTCCGCCTCCCGCGACGGCATGATCGACTCGGCGCACGACCTGTCCGACGGCGGTCTGGTGCAGGCCGTGGTCGAGTCGGCGCTGCTGGGCGGCAAGGGCGCCCGGCTCGTCGTACCGGACGGTCTGGACGCCTGCACGTTCCTGTTCTCCGAGTCGGCCGGCCGGGCGGTCGTCGCCGTGCCGCGCTCGGAGGAACTGCGCTTCACCGACATGTGCGGGGCGCGCGGCCTGCCCGCCACCCGGATCGGTGTGGTGGACGGGGACACGGTCGAGGTCCAGGGCGAGTTCGCGCTGCCGCTGAGCGAGCTGCGCGAGGCGCACGAGGGCACCATCCCGGCCCTGCTGGCGTAACGCCGAGGCCGTTCGGGCCACCGTTCCGGGCACCCGCGAGGGACCGGAACGGTGGCCTGTTTTCGTCTGTGCCGTCCGAGTTTCCTGAATCGTCCTGCCGGGCACGGTGGTTGTGCCAACCTGAAGGCGTGCGTGCGACGGAAACACCTGGGTGGGGGCCGATGGGTGAGCGGTTGCGGATCAGGTTCCGGGCGGACGGACCCGATCACGAACAGGAACTGCGGTCACTGCTCGGCTGGCTCACCGAAGACCGGGCGCTGCGCGGCCACGTCACGCTGGAACCGGTCCTCGCCGACACCCCGGACCGGATGAGCCCGGAGCTGGAGCTGGTCCTCGCGGTGATCTCCAGCGCGGCCGGTGCCCTGCAACTGCCGCTGTCCTACCTGGCCTGGCGGCACAGCCGCGGGCAGCGTACGCCGCCCGCGGTCACCGTCCAGGTCGTCGGCTCCGACCCCGCCGAGGTCGAGGAGCTGGTGCGCCGGCTGAGCGCCGGGGTCCCGGACGAGTCCGAGGAGGCGCAGGCGTGACCACGGTCGGCCCCGCCGCCGCCCCGCGCGGCCGCATCGACCCCGACCGCACCTACGTCGTACTGATCGGCGTGGACGAGTACGCGCACCTCGCCTCCCTGCGCAGCGTCCGCCACAACCTCACCGCGCTGCGGGCCGCGCTCACCGACCCGGAGATCTGGGGCATCGCCGAGGACCGTGTCCTCACAGTCGAGAACCCGGCCACCGGAGCCGAACTGACCGACCCGATCTACGAGGCGGCCGGCAAGGCCGAGGACACGCTGATCGTCTACTACGCGGGCCACGGCCTCATCGACCGCCGGGAGACCCAGCTGCTGCTCACGCTGCCCGAGTCGGAGGAGGACCGGCCGGTCAAGTGCGTACGCGCCGGTGACGTGAACCGGGCCATCGGCAGCGGGACCGCCGGACACCACGTGCTGCTGCTCGACTGCTGCTTCAGCGGCAAGGTCCTCACCGCGATGGGCAGCGAGGACGACCGGGTGAGCGAGATGGCGCTCGGCACGCTGCACGACATCACCGGCTCGTACGTGATGACCTCCGCCCCGAAGGACCGCCCCTCGCACGCCCCGAACCCGAAGCACTGCACGGTCTTCACCGGGGCGCTGGTGGCGGCGCTGCGGCAGGGGGTCCCGGACGGCCCCGACATGCTGAGCCTGCACACGCTCTTCGAGGCGGTGAAGCAGCGCATCGCGGACATGAAGCTCAAAGTGCCGCAGGAACCGCAGGACGAGGACCACAACGGCGTCGGCGGGCTGCCCTTCGTCCGCAACGTGGCGGTGCTGCCGCCCCTGACCCCGCGGCCCGTCGCCGAGCCGCCCCCCAGCCGGCTCCGCGTCCTGCTGTGGGCGGGGGCCGCGGCGGTGGCCGGGCTCGCCGTCGGCCTCGGCGCACCCGGTGCGGCCGGCTGGTGGCACACCGCGCACCCCGCGGCCGCGGCCGGCAAGTGCGGCGGCCATCCCACCAATGCCGCGGTGCCCCGCGCGGTCCTCCTCGACCACTCCGACGCGCTGGACAAGAAGAACGTCGACTACGAGGAGATCGAGGGCCTGTCCGCCCTCGCCCTCACCGCCGAGCGCGAGACCGGCGTCGAGGCGTTCACCCTCGCCGACAACGACCCCGGCCTGCTCTTCCCGGTCCGCCTCGGCACCCCCTTCGACCTGAACCCGGTCGCCGGCACCGCGCACACCCTGCGCCGCCCGGACGGCACCCAGTTCCCCAGGAACTTGCCCGACGGGGAGGGCCTCGTCATCGAGCGGGGCGGCCGGACCGCGCTGGTCGCCTCCGAGGACGCCCCGGCGATCCGCCGCTTCGACATCGCCACCGGCCAGCAGCTCGGCAAGGGCTTCCCGATCCCCGAGGAACTGCGGTACTGGCCGGCCGGCAGCGCCCAGACCGGCCGCGGCATCGAGTCCCTCACCATCTCCCCGGACGGCAAGCACCTCTACGCCGGCTGGGAGGCGCCGCTGGCCGCGGACGGCGACCAGCGCGGCCGCCCCCAGATCCGCGTCCTGCGCTACACCGGGACCCCCGGCGGCAGCTACGAGCCGGACGAGCAGTACGGCTACCTGGCCGGCGACGGGATGAACCTGGTGGAACTGGCCGCCCTCGACAACGCGGGAAACCTCCTCGCCCTGGAACGCCAGTACACCTCCGACCTCGGCAGTTCCATCCGCGTCGTCCAGGTCTCCCTCGACGGCGCCCGCGACGTGCGCGACGACGACTCCCTCTTCGACGTCCCCGCGGACGTCTTCACCCGCGCGACACCGGTCCTCAGCCTGTCCGCCTGCCCGTCCGGCGGCCCCGGCGCGGTCGCCACCCCCGGCTCCAACCCCCACAACCCGCTGGTCGACAACGTGGAGGGGATGGCCGTCGGCAAGGAGTGGACCTCCGGCGAGTACCAGGGCTGGCGCCCGCTCTACCTGGTCTCCGACGACAACGGCAGCGACGGCCAGATCACCCGCTTCTACTCGCTCGCCCTGCGCCTGAAACCGTAGCCGCCCGGCGAGAGCCCGCGCATAGGCTCACCCCCATGCCGACGACGTCCAGGAAACGCCCCCGCAGCTACGACCCCGCCCGCACCCGCGCCGCCGTCCACGCCCAGTTCGACCACGTACGGGAGGCGGTCCGCGACCTCACCCCCGAGCAGCTCGCACTGCCGACCCGGCTCGGTGACTGGACCGTACGGGAGCTGGTCGCGCACCTCGGCATGGCGCTCACCGCCGTGCACCGCGCCCTGGACCGGCCGGCCCCGCCGAAGCAGGACATCCAGGTGACCGAGTGGGTGTCCGCCGCCGGCGGCAACGCGGCCGCGATCGCCGACTTCACCCGGCAGCTCGCCGCCGGCCACCCCGACCTCGACGGCTACCTCGCCGGCATCGACGACAGCCTGCGCGCCCTGCTCGCCGCGCACCCCGGCGGCCGGCTCCTGGTGACCAACGCGGGCGCGCTGCCGCTCGACGACTACCTGGTCACCCGCACCGTCGAACTGGTCGTGCACACCGACGACCTGAACGCCGCGGTACCCGGCCTCGACGTGCCCTTCGACCGGCAGGCGCTGGCCACCGCCACCCGGCTGCTGGCCGACGCGCTCGTCGTGCGGGCGCCCGGCGGCGCGACCGAGGTGCGGGTGCCGCCGTACGCCGTCGTGCAGTGCGTCGCGGGCCCCCGGCACACCCGGGGCACCCCGCCCAACGTGGTCGAGACCGACCCGCTCACCTGGCTCCGGCTCGCGACCGGGCGGCTGGCCTGGGCGGACGCGGTCAGCGGCGGGAAGGTGAGCGCGAGCGGCGAGCGGGCCGACCTCTCCGCGCTGCTGCCGGTCCTCAGCTGACGGGAACCGGTTCCTCCGCCCGCCCGTCGAACGGTCATGTACAGGCTGAAGCGACACACGACCACGATGGTGGCCGCCGCGCTCCTCCCGCTCGCGGCGGCCTGCGGCGCCGAGCAGGCGGACGGCGGCAGCGCCGCGGCCACGAGCGCCGCCGACCGGATCACCGGCGTCCGCTGGAACGTCGACAGCGTCACCGCCGACGGCGCGGAGCGCCCGCTCCCGGCCGGCGCCCACCTGACCATCACCGCCGACGGCACGGCCGAGGGCAGCTACGGCTGCAACGACTTCCACGCCAAGGCGTCCGTCGACGGCGACCGGGTCCGGCTGAGCGACGCCGAGGCCACCGCGATGGCCTGCGCGGACCACTCCGTGCAGGAAGAGCGGACCCTCGCCCGCACCCTCACCGCCGGCCCGCTCAGCACCGAGGTCGACGACGGCCGGCTGACCCTCACCACCGCCGACGGCGACACCGTCCGCCTCAGCGAGCGACCGGACACCGCGCTGGACGGCACCACCTGGCGGGTCACCGCCCCGGACACGGCCGGCCGCGCGCACCTCACCTTCGACCAGCGGGCGGGCACCGTCACCGGCAGCCTCGGCTGCAACCGGGTCCGGGCGAAGGCCACGGTCCGCGACGGGCATATCACCGTGGGCGCGCCCACCACCACCCGAATGATGTGCGAAGACTCACTCATGGCCACCGAGAAGCGCCTTACGGCTCTTTTCGACCAGCGCGTCGACTATCGGATCGATCAGCAGACCCTCACGCTGACCAGCGAAAACGGCACGACCGTACGGGCCGCCGCCGACCGGTGACGCACGGTGGCGGCGAGCTCCCCCATTCGGATCAGCCGCCGGTCTCGCCTACACTCGGAGACGTGCCACGTGGTGACGGTCGACTCAATCACGATCTGCTTCCCGGCGAGAAGGGCCCCCAGGACGCATGCGGCGTCTTCGGTGTCTGGGCTCCCGGCGAAGAGGTCGCCAAGCTCACGTACTTCGGGCTCTACGCCCTCCAGCATCGGGGCCAGGAATCCGCGGGAATCGCGGTCAGCAACGGCTCCCAGATCCTCGTCTTCAAGGACATGGGCCTGGTTTCCCAGGTCTTCGACGAGACCTCGCTCGGTTCGCTCCAGGGTCACATCGCGGTCGGACACGCCCGCTACTCGACCACCGGCGCCTCCGTGTGGGAGAACGCCCAGCCGACGTTCCGGGCCACCGCGCACGGCTCGATCGCGCTCGGCCACAACGGCAACCTCGTCAACACCGCCCAGCTCGCCGAGATGGTCGCCGACCTGCCCAAGCAGGAGGGCCGCACCCCGCGCGTCGCGGCGACCAACGACACCGACCTGCTCACCGCGCTGCTCGCGGCCCAGGCCGACGAGGACGGCAAGCCGCTGACCATCGAGGCGGCCGCGCACGCGGTCCTGCCCAAGGTGCGCGGCGCCTTCTCCCTGGTCTTCATGGACGAGGGCACCCTCTACGCCGCCCGCGACCCGCAGGGCATCCGCCCGCTGGTCCTCGGCCGCCTGGAGCGCGGCTGGGTGGTCGCCTCCGAGTCCGCCGCCCTCGACATCTGCGGCGCCTCCTACGTCCGCGAGATCGAGCCGGGCGAGTTCGTCGCCATCGACGAGAAGGGCCTGCGCTCCTCCCGATTCGCGGATGCGAAGCCCAAGGGCTGTGTCTTCGAGTACGTCTACCTGGCCCGCCCGGACACCGACATCGCCGGCCGGAACGTGTACCTCTCCCGCGTGGAGATGGGCCGAAAACTGGCCAAGGAAGCCCCCGCCGACGCCGACCTGGTCATAGCGACCCCGGAGTCCGGCACCCCGGCCGCGATCGGCTACGCCGAGGCGTCCGGCATCCCGTTCGGCGCCGGTCTGGTGAAGAACGCCTATGTCGGACGTACGTTCATCCAGCCCTCCCAGACCATCCGCCAGCTCGGCATCCGGCTGAAGCTGAACCCGCTGAAGGAAGTCATCAAGGGCAAGCGGCTGGTCGTCGTCGACGACTCCATCGTCCGCGGCAACACCCAGCGGGCCCTGGTCCGCATGCTCCGCGAGGCCGGCGCCGCCGAGGTGCACATCCGGATCTCCTCCCCGCCGGTGAAGTGGCCCTGCTTCTTCGGCATCGACTTCGCCACCCGCGCCGAGCTGATCGCCAACGGCATGAGCGTCGACGAGATCGCCACCTCCATGGGCGCCGACTCGCTGGCGTACATCTCCATCGACGGCATGATCGAGGCGACCACCATCGCCAAGCCCAACCTGTGCCGCGCCTGCTTCGACGGCGAGTACCCGATGGAGCTGCCCGACCCCGAGCTGCTCGGCAAGCAGCTCCTGGAGACCGAGCTGGCCGCCGGGCCCGCCGGTACGGCCGCCACCGACGCCATCCGGCGCCCGTAGCCGTCCGTCCGCACCACCTGCCGTACGACACAAAGGTTCTTATCGTCATGCCTGACACAACTGGTGCCAGCTACGCAGCGGCGGGCGTCGACATCGAAGCGGGTGACCGCGCCGTCGAGCTCATGAAGGAATGGGTGAGGAAGACGCGCCGCCCCGAGGTCCTCGGCGGCCTCGGCGGCTTCGCCGGCCTCTTCGACGCCTCCGCCCTGAAGAAGTACGAACGCCCGCTGCTCGCCTCCGCCACCGACGGCGTCGGCACCAAGGTCGACATCGCCCGGCAGCTCGGCGTCTACGACACCATCGGCCACGACCTGGTCGCCATGGTCATGGACGACATCGTGGTGTGCGGCGCCGAGCCGCTGTTCATGACCGACTACATCTGCGTCGGCAAGGTGCACCCCGAGCGGGTCGCCGCCATCGTCAAGGGCATCGCCGAGGGCTGTGTGCTGGCCGGCTGCGCCCTGGTCGGCGGCGAGACCGCCGAGCACCCCGGCCTGCTGGGCCCGGACGACTTCGACGTGGCCGGCGCCGGTACGGGCGTCGTGGAGGCCGACCGGCTGCTCGGCCCGGACCGGATCGGCGAGGGCGACGCGGTGATCGCGCTGGCCGCCTCCGGGCTTCACTCGAACGGGTACTCACTCGTCCGCCACGTCCTGCTGAACCAGGCCGGTCTGGCCCTTGACGCGCACCACGACGACCTCGGCCGCACCCTCGGCGAGGAACTCCTGGAGCCCACCAAGATCTACTCGCTGGACTGCCTGGCCCTCACCCGCACCGCCGACGTGCACGCCTTCAGCCACATCACCGGCGGCGGTCTCGCCGCCAACCTGGCCCGGGTGATCCCGGACGGGCTGCACGCGACCGTGGACCGCTCCACCTGGACCCCGGGGGCGATCTTCGACCTGGTCGGCAGGACCGGCCGGGTGGAGCGCCTGGAGCTGGAGAAGACGCTGAACATGGGCGTCGGCATGATCGCGATCGTGCCGCAGGAGTCCGCGGACGTGGCCCTGACGACCCTGGCCGACCGCGGCGTGGACGCCTGGGTGGCCGGCGAGATCACCGGGCGTGGCGAGCACGACAGCGGCGCCGCGCTGGTCGGTGACTACGCGGTCTGAGTGACCGGCTGAGAACCGCCGGGCCACGAGGTGGACCCGGCGGACAGCACAGAAGCCGGTCGGTGACAGAGGTCACCGACCGGGCCAATGTTCAGTACAAGGTCAAGCGCCGCGACGCTGCTGTGAGGACTGTCCGTCCTCGTCTCCCTCGTCGTCGTCCTCATAGAGGTCGGCGTACCGGGAGTACAAATCGTCGTCGTCCTGCTCATCGTCCTCGAACCGCTCGCCGTTAGGCGGTTGCGGACTCGACGTCGATGCGCCCAGCTCCTCGGCCAGGCGGGAGAGATCAGTCCCACCGCTGTTGTACTTCAGCTGGCGGGCGACCTTCGTCTGCTTGGCCTTGGCCCGGCCGCGCCCCATGGCTCGACCCCCTCAACGACGGGGCTCGACGGCCCCAGAGTCTTGACACGCGTTCATGGTCCGGAACGGGCTCTCCGCAGAGAGACCGGTCCGTAGGGCTTCCACGGTACCTGAGCCCACGCCCATACGGTACGTCGCCCGCAGGACGGGCCCGCGTCCGAGTCCTTCGAGGCGCCCCGTCCTCGCTGGTCAACCGCGATTTTAACCACTTCTGGACGGTCGACCCGCCGGTAGAAGTGAGAGTTCTCTCCAACCGGCCCCCGGCGGGTACCGCCCGGCCCGCCCGGGGCCCGTCCGGTCAGCCCCGGCCGCGGGCCCCGGCGATCCGCTGCTCGGCGATCCGGTCGGCCGCCGCGGCCGGCGGAATCCCGTCCTCCTTCGCACGTGCGAATATGCCGAGCGTGGTGTCGTAGATGCCCGCGGCCTTCGACTTGCACCGGTCGAAGTCGAAGCCGCGCAGCTCGTCGGCGACCTGGATGACGCCGCCGGCGTTCACCACGTAGTCCGGCGCGTAGAGGATGCCGCGGTCCGCGAGGTCCTTCTCCACCCCCGGGTGGGAGAGCTGGTTGTTGGCGGCCCCGCAGACCACCTTGGCGGTGAGCACCGGCACCGAGGTGTCGCTGAGCGCGCCGCCGAGCGCGCAGGGGGCGTAGATGTCCAGACCGTCGAACCGGATCAGCGCCTCGGTGTCGGCCACCACCCGGACGGCCGGGTGCTCGTCGGCGATCCGCCGCACGGCCGCCTCCCGCACATCCGTGATCACCACCCGGGCGCCCTCGGCCAGCAGATGGCCGACCAGATGGCGGCCGACCTTGCCGACGCCCGCGATGCCCACCGTCCGGTCCCGCAGCGACGGGTCGCCCCACAGGTGCTGGGCGGCGGCCCGCATCCCCTGGTAGACGCCGAAGGCGGTGAGGACGGAGGAGTCGCCGGCCCCGCCGTGCTCCGGCGAGCGCCCGGTGGTCCAGCGGCACTCGCGGGCGACGACGTCCATGTCCGCGACGTACGTACCGACGTCGCAGGCGGTGACGTAGCGGCCGCCGAGGGAGGCCACGAACCGGCCGTAGGCGAGCAGCAGTTCCTCGGTCTTGACCAGCTCCGGGTCGCCGATGATCACGGCCTTGCCACCGCCGTGGTCCAGCCCGGCCATGGCGTTCTTGTAGGACATCCCGCGGGCGAGGTTCAGCGCGTCGGCGACCGCCGCCGCCTCCGTCGGGTACGGGTAGAAGCGGGTGCCGCCGAGCGCGGGGCCCAGGGCGGTGGAGTGGACGGCGATGACGGCCTTGAGACCGGTGGCCCGGTCCTGGCAGAGCACGACTTGCTCATGACCGCCCTGGTCCGAGTGGAACAGGGTGTGCAGTACATCAGCAGGCGCGCCGGTTACGTCGGTCACGGTGGTGACTCCTGAGTAAGTAGCGGCTGGTGCAGGTGGTCCCGGACGGGTGGCGGGACTGTGGCACGAGATTAGGGCCTGCCGCGCCCGCCCGCCGCACAGTGCTGAGGATCACCTCCGCACGGAGTACTGCCGTGGGACGATCTTCCGAGCATTCCGCGCGCGTGGGTGACCGGGCCCGGCAGGTTTTCCCGGCGGCGCGCGGGGGAGGGAGCAGGCGTGCCCAAGGTGTCCTCGCTGATCGTCCCGTACGCGGCGTACTTGCGCGTGTACGAGCCGCTGGCCGCCTTCCCGGAGCCGGAGCGCGGCCACTGGACGCGGTACGCCCGCCGGACCGATCTGCCCTCGTACCAGGACGAGCTGCGCCGTTCGCTGGCCGACCTGCTGCCCACCCCGCCGGTGCCGGTGTCGGTGCACGAGAGCGCCGACGCGTTCGTGCTGGAGTCCGACGGCGTGGTCTGCGTCTGCCCCTGGCGCACCCGGCTGCGCGGCTGGCAGGCCCTGGAGGAGTTGCCCGAGGACTTTCCCGAGCCGGTCCTGGACGCCCTGCTGCCGCCGCTGCTGCGCCGCCAGGCGGCCCAGGACTACGACCGCTGGCTGGAGCGCAACCCCGACGCCCGCCCGTGGATCCGCACGGCCACCTGGCAGGTGCCGATCAACTGGTTCGTGCTCGTCGCCGACGAGGAGCGGGAGTACGACGAGGGCGGCGGCGAGCCGCCCGAGGCGGCGCCGGTGCTGCGCTACCGCACGCCGATGGTGCAGGCCCGGCGCCGGGTGGCGCGCGGGCTGCGGGCGCTGCGGGAGGCGATGGACGAGGGGCCGCTGATCGACGGCCTGGTCGACGTGGGGCGCTGGCTGGAGGAGTTCCATCCGCGCTCCGTGGTGGAGCTGGACTACGGCGGCCTGGTGCACGCGGTGCCGCCCGGCGCGCTGGCGGCCGACCACTCCGCGGCCGACGTCGCCGAGGGCATCGACGCGCTGCGGCACGGCGACGGGGCGGCCGCGGGGGCCGCGTACGGGCGGCTGGTGGAGCGGTGGCGGGCGGTCCGGGACCGGCGCTCTGCGAACTGACGTTTGACGTGACGCCCGTTTTGGGGTTTCGTCACTCACTCCGGGTGATCCCCGGTTCTTCTCGTCGTCATCTCGGCGTGGGACGTAAGTCCCGATCCGGGCGTATGACTCAAGCGTGACGGACCGCACGTACTCCACCCTTGCGTCGCTTGCCCCTCCTCGTGCCAAAATAGGACAAGGAGTCCGGGGAGGGCTCCGTCCGTCCCGCTGTGGTGCACTGTGGGCGGATTCTCGGCAATGCGTGCTTTGGGGGGTCTGATGACTCCCGATCGCCGGTGTGACTGATCGTCACACCGGCGTGACTGTCCGCTATGGCATGGTCCATCGGCATCCGTCGCTGATGAACACCTGGGAGGGCAATTCCATCGGTTTGGCCGACGCGGCTGGACAGATGGTGTAGTTGTAGTGCCGAGGACAAGCCGTTCGTCCTATAACCGACTCGACTCGCGTCCGCCATTTCGGGCAACGCGGGTCAAGGTGCAGAATTTAGAGGAAAGAACCGAGATGGTTCGGTTCTCCCGAGGAGGCCGCTCATGACCGCTCGCACCCCTGATGCCGAGCCGCTGCTGACCCCCGCCGAGGTCGCCACCATGTTCCGCGTCGACCCGAAGACGGTCACGCGCTGGGCGAAGGCCGGCAAGCTCACGTCGATCCGCACGCTCGGCGGGCACCGCCGTTACCGCGAGGCTGAGGTCCGCGCGCTGCTCGCGGGTATCCCGCAGCAGCGCAGCGAGGCCTGAACTACCGCATAACCGGACAGAACGGCAGGTCCCCCAACCTGCTACGGCGTCCGGGCCCAACAGCTCCATACGACGCGGGGATCTGCCCCAACAGATCCCGTGCCCCATGTGTCGTCGATCGCGCTGGACTCCGCCGGGTCCAGCGCGATCTTTTTTGTGCCCGGTTGTGCCTGGTGGCAGGCCGGGCGCGGGGTTCTGTGAGCGGCCTTGTCGGAGTCTGGGCGGGGCTGTCGGATCGGCTGTGAAGGTATCCGCAGGTCGGTACAATTGCACATATTAAATTGACCAGTTGTAGGAGAGGTGTAAGCGTCACCGTTTCAAAAATGAGTACGGTGACACCCGTCACACGCCGGTCGGGTTGTTGGCGGTGGCATATGTGCGCTAGAGGAGGGGCGGATTCCCATCGGCCCCCGGACGCAGGGGCGTTGGCGCCGACGGCCGGTCACGCGCCGGCGGCGGGGGTGCGCTCCACGCCCTCCTGACGGTCTGTCGGCGGCTGCGGGGCGGAATCCATCGCCAGCCGCAGCAGACGGTGGCAGACCGGGCAGTGGCGCGTCAGATGGCCGTAGGACGAGGCGGCCGCCAGATGGGCCCGGAGCAACGCCCGTATCTCGTGCCGCACCAATGCCGCCATACGCCACCTCCGGTGGACCACACGGGGAACGGGCCCTGCCCTGCTTCTTCCGGAGTATCCGGCGAAGGGTCCGGCGTCAAGGGCGCCTTGGGCGACACGGACGCGCGAAAGAGGCCCACACCGGCGGCGCGGGCCTCTTGAGGGAAGCAAAAAACCCCCGCACCGATTGGTGCGGGGGTTTCGCTGCGGTCCTGACGGGATTTGAACCCGCGGCCTCCACCTTGACAGGGTGGCGAGCACTCCAAGCTGCTCCACAGGACCAGGTTTCGCGGCGCTTCATCTGCTCTTGCGCTGCGAGATGAGACTGTACAGGAGGGTGAGTGTCCTGGTCGAACTCACCCTCCGTAGAGGCCCCGTCACGGCCCCGTCACGGCGCCGCCGCGTCGATCGCCTTCACGATCCGCTTGTCGGAGACCGGGTACGCCGTGCCCAGCGCGTGCGCGAAGTAGCTGACCCGCAGCTCCTCGATCATCCACCGGATGTCCAGGACCTGCTGCGGCACCGGCCGCCCCGGCGGCAACTGCTCCAGCAGCCACGCGTACTCGTCCCGCATCTCGTGCACCTTCGCCATCCGGGACGTGTCCCGCTGGACCCCCGTCGGCATCTGCTGGAGCCGCCGGTCCACCGCGATCAGGTACCGCATCAGGTCGGGCAGCCGCCGCAGGCCGGCCGCCGTCACGAACCCCGGCTTCACCAGGGCGTCCAGCTGCCCCCGTACGTCCTGGAGGTTGGCCAGCAGCGCGGGGCTGCGGACGGCCTTCAGGCGGCGTTCGGCGGCCCCCCAGGCGGCCAGCACCTGCTGCACCTGCCCGACCGCGCGGACGGTGGTGTCCACGATCTCCGCGCGGACCTTGTCATACAGCTTCCGGTAGGACTCCTCGTCCCAGGCCGGCCCGCCGAAGTCGGCCATCAGCTTGTCCGCCGCCGCCATCGCGCAGTCGTCGAACAGGGCCTGGATGGAGCCGTGCGGGTTCGCCGACAGCCCCAGCTTCTGCTGGTTGGTGAGCTTTTCGGAAGCGAACTTCGCGGGGTTGACCGGAATGTTGCGCAGGATCAGCCGCCGGGTGCCCCGCCACATCGCCTGCGCCTGTTCGTCCTCGGTGTCGAAGAGGCGGACGGAGACGGTGTTCGCCGTCGGTCCGTCGTCCACCAGCGCCGGGTACGCCTTCACCGGCTGTCCGGCGCGGCGGGTCTCGAAGACGCGGCTGAGCGTGCCGATCGTCCAGTCGGTCAGGCCGGTGCGCTCCAGGGACTCGCCGCCCTGCCGCTCGGCCGTCGCGGCGGCGGCCTGCGAGAGGGCCTTGCGCGCCTTGGGCCGCAGCCGCAGCTTCAGCGCCTCCAGGTCCTTGTCCTCGGCCAGTTTCCGGCGCCGTTCGTCGACGATCCGGAAGGTGATCTTCAGATGGTCGGGGACCCGGTCCCAGTCGAAGTCCGTCGCCTCGAAGGGCACGCCGACCATCCGCTTCAGCTCGCGCGCCATGGTCGTGGTCAGCGGCTCCTGCAACGGCACCGCCCGCTGGAGGAACTTGGCGGCGTAGTCCGGGGCGGGCACGTAGTTGCGCCGGATCGGCTTGGGCAGCGACCGGATCAGCTCGGTGACCACCTGGTCCCTCAGGCCCGGGATCTGCCACTCGAAGCCCTCGTCGGTGACCTGGTTGAGCACCTGGAGCGGGATGTGCACGGTCACGCCGTCGGCGTCCGCGCCCGGCTCGAACTGGTACGTCACCCGGAACTTCAGCGGCCCCTGCCGCCAGGTGTCCGGATAGTCGTCCTTGGTGACCGCGCCCGCCTTCTCGTTGATGAGCATCTCGCGCTCGAAGTCGAGGAAGTCGGGCTGCTCGCGGTGCTTGTGCTTCCACCAGGAGTCGAAGTGCGCGCCGGACACGACGTGTTCGGGCACCCGCTGGTCGTAGAAGTCGAAGAGCGTCTCGTCGTCGACGAGGATGTCCCGGCGCCGGGCGCGGTGCTCCAGCTCCTCGACCTCGCCCAGCAGCCTGCGGTTGTCGGCGAAGAACTTGTGGTGGGTGCGCCAGTCGCCCTCGACCAGCGCGTTGCGGATGAACAGCTCGCGGCTGACCTCGGGGTCGATCCGCCCGTAGTTCACCTTCCGCTGCGCGACGATCGGTACGCCGTACAGCGTGACCTTCTCGTACGCCATCACCGCCGCCTGGTCCTTCTCCCAGTGCGGTTCGCTGTACGTGTGCTTCAGGAGGTGGCCGGCGAGCGGCTCGATCCACTCGGGCTCGATCCTGGCATTGACCCGGGCCCACAGCCGGCTGGTCTCCACCAGCTCGGCCGACATCACGAACCGCGGCGGCTTCTTGAACAGCGCCGAGCCCGGGAAGATCGCGAACTTGGCGTTACGGGCGCCGACGTACTCGTTCCTGGCTGTGCTCTTCCCGCCCTCCCGCCCGCTCTCCCGCCCGGCGTCCTTCACGTCCTTCATGCCGACGTGGGAGAGCAGGCCCGCGAGGAGGGAGACGTGGACGCGGTCGCCGGGTGCGTCGTCCTCGTTGAGGTGGATGCCCATCTGCTTGGCGACCGTGCGCAACTGCGTGTAGATGTCCTGCCATTCGCGGATGCGCAGGAAGTTGAGGAACTCCTGCTTGCACATCCGGCGGAAGGACGAGGAGCCGCGCTCCTTCTGCTGCTCGCGCAGATAGCGCCAGAGGTTGAGGAAGGCCAGGAAGTCGCTGGTCTCGTCGCGGAAGCGGGCGTGCTGCTGGTCGGCCTGGGTCTGCTTGTCGGAGGGGCGCTCGCGCGGGTCCTGGATGGAGAGCGCGGCGGCTATGACCATGACCTCGCGGGCACAGCCGTTCTTGTCGGCCTCCAGGACCATCCGGGCCAGCCGCGGGTCGACCGGGAGCTGGGCCAGCTTGCGGCCGGTGTCGGTGAGCCGCTTGCGCGGGTCCTTCTGCGCCGGGTCGAGCGCGCCCAGCTCCTGGAGCAGCTGCACCCCGTCGCGGATGTTGCGGTGGTCCGGCGGGTCGATGAAGGGGAACTTCTCGATGTCGCCGAGGTCCGCCGCGGTCATCTGGAGGATGACGGAGGCGAGGTTGGTCCGCAGGATCTCCGCGTCGGTGAACTCCGGCCGGGCCAGGAAGTCGTCCTCGCTGTACAGCCGGACGCAGATGCCGTCGCTGGTCCGCCCGCAGCGGCCCTTGCGCTGGTTGGCGCTGGCCTGCGAGACCGGCTCGATGGGCAGCCGCTGCACCTTGGTGCGGTGGCTGTAGCGGGAGATCCGGGCGAAGCCGGGATCGATGACGTACTTGATGCCGGGGACGGTCAGCGACGTCTCGGCCACGTTGGTCGCCAGAACGATCCTGCGCCCGGTGTGCTGCTGGAAGACCCGGTGCTGCTCGGCGTGCGAGAGCCGGGCATAGAGCGGGAGTACTTCGACGAACCGGTACTTCTTCTTCTCCAGCGCGTCGGCGGTGTCCCGGATCTCCCGTTCACCGGACAGGAAGACGAGGATGTCGCCTTTCCCCTCGCCCATCAGCTCCTCGACGGCGTCGGTGATCGCGGTGATCTGGTCCCGGTCGGCGTCCTCGGAGTCCTCCTCCAGAAGCGGGCGGTAGCGCACCTCGACCGGGTACGTACGCCCGCTGACCTCGATGATCGGCGCGTCGCCGAAGTGCCGGGAGAAGCGCTCCGGGTCGATGGTCGCGGAGGTGATGACGACCTTGAGGTCGGGCCGCTTCGGCAGCAACTGCGCCAGGTACCCCAGCAGGAAGTCGATGTTGAGGGACCGCTCGTGCGCCTCGTCGATGATGATCGTGTCGTAGGCGCGCAGCTCGCGGTCGGTCTGGATCTCGGCGAGCAGGATGCCGTCCGTCATCAGCTTGACGAAGGTGGCTTCCGGGTTCACCTGGTCGGTGAAGCGGACCTTCCAGCCGACGGCCTCGCCGAGCGGGGAGTCCAGCTCGTCGGCGACCCGCTCGGCGACCGTACGGGCGGCGATCCGGCGCGGCTGGGTGTGCCCGATCATGCCCTTGACCCCACGGCCGAGGTCGAGACAGATCTTCGGGATCTGGGTGGTCTTCCCGGACCCGGTCTCACCGGCGACGATGACGACCTGGTGGTCCCGGATGGCGTCCGCGATCGCGTCCCGTTTCTGGCTGACGGGCAGTTGCTCGGGATAGGTGACGGTGGGCAGGTGGGCGCGGCGGGTGGCGATGCGCTGCTCGGCCCGGTCGACCTCCGCCTCGATCTCGGCGAGGACGGCGGCGCGGGCCTCCGGCTTGCGGATCTTGCGCGCGCCTTCCAGCCTGCGGCCGAGCCGGTGCGCGTCGCGCAGCGACAGCTCGGTCAGACGGGGGGCGAGGGCGCCGAGGGCGGGGGCGGGGTGCGTAGACATACGGAGTCCAGGATCTCATCCCGGTGAAAAGAGTGGCGAACGTATTTGTCGCCGTCACGGCCGCGCCCCCAGCAGCGCGGTGAGCTGCGCCGCCGACCAGTGGCCCTCCGCGCCGGGACAGGCGGCGACGTACCCGGCGACGGCCGGTACGTCCCAGGCCCCGGCACAGAGCAGCCCGGCGGTAAGAAACCGCAGGTAGGGGAGGGAGGGGGCCAGCCACGGCACGTCGTGCAGGCCCCAGGGAGCGGTGAAGGTCAGGGCGGGCAGGCCGTCGAGCTGCCCGGCGCAGACCAGCGTCTCGTACCGCCCGTCCCCGAGCACGGCCCGCCCCCGGGTCAGCACCTCGGTCAGGTCGAGGGCGGCCCCGCCGGGCTCCCGGTACATCTCCTGGGCGGCGATGTCGGTGAACTGCTCGACGGTGACCAGATGGGCCCGGGCCAGCACCCGGCCGTCCGCGCCGGGGTCGTAGAAGGCCCGGCCGCCGCGCCACACCGGCGACCGGGTGGCGAAGTACATCGCGCCGGTCAGCTCCACGGGCAGGGAGCGGGCGGGCGGCGCCGGGTTCCGGCAGCCCGGGTAGGACCGGCCCGCGCCGGGCGGGCACCCGCCCTGGAGGTAGGCGGAGAGCCGGCCGAGGTGGGTGTTGGACCCGTAGGACGTGTACCAGACCAGCTCCGGACGCCGGTCGCGCGGCAGGGCCGGGTCGATGCTGCGCAGGGCTTTCGTCATGCCGGGTGCCTACCCGGCCGGCCCGCTCAGGCCGCCTGCATGCCGCCGTCCACCGCCAGGACCGTGCCGGTGACGTAGGAGGCGCGGTCGCTGAGCAGCCAGGCGGCGGCCTCGGCGACCTCGTCGGGGGAGGCGGCGCGGCGCAGCGGGGTGCGCGCGTTGAGCTGGTCGACGATGCCGGGGGACCGCTCGTCCCAGTCCCGGATCATCTCGGTGAGCGTGGTGCCGGGGGCGATGGCGTTGACGCGGATGCCCTCCGGGCCGTACGTGACGGCGGCGGACTCGGTGAGGCTGTTGACCGCGCGCTTCATCGCGCCGTAGGCGGGCAGCGCGGGGTTGCCGCGCAGGCTGCCGACCGAGGAGGTGTTGACGAGGGCGCCGGTACCGGCGGTGGCCCGGATGGCGGCGACCTCGGCGGCCATGGCGAGCCAGACGCCCTTGAGGTTCACCGCGTAGAGCTGGTCGAAGTCGGCCTCGGTGGCCTGGTCCAGCGGGCCGGGCGGGGTGGCGGTCGCGCCGTTGTTGAAGGCCACGTCGAGCCGGCCGTACAGGTCGACGGCGCGGTCCACGGCGGCCCGGACGCTCGTCGGGTCGGCCAGGTCGCACACCACGTGGGCGGCGGTGCCGCCGGCCGCCCGG
Organism: Streptomyces sp. NPDC023723; assembly: GCF_040639815.1. Lineage (NCBI taxonomy): Bacteria > Bacillati > Actinomycetota > Actinomycetes > Kitasatosporales > Streptomycetaceae > Streptomyces > Streptomyces sp. NPDC023723. Next base: position 34,156 of record NZ_JBFAAP010000023.1, on the reverse strand, counting down.
ATCTCCTCGGCCACCGCCTTGAGCTGCGCCTCGGTCCGGGCCGCGAGCAGCACCCGGGCGCCCTCCCGGGCGAACAGCCGCGCCGCGGCGGCCCCGATGCCGCGTCCGGCGCCGGTGACGAGGGCGACCTTGCCGTGCAGCAGGCCGCCCTGATCCTGGCGATCGGTGCTGAGGGTGCTGACTGTGCTGGGTGAGTTGTCCATGGGGATGAGCCTGCGCCGGTCGGCGGAGCCCATCCAGGCACCGGCGGTACCTGGCTCGGCCGCCCGGCGGCCGAGCACACTGGGGGCATGGACCGACAAGAGCTGGCCGGCTTCCTGCGCGGCAGACGCGAGCGGATCGCCCCGGCCGACGTGGGGCTGCCCGCCGGGCCGCGCCGCCGCACCCCGGGGCTGCGCCGCGAGGAGGTGGCGCAGCTGGCGTACATCTCGACCGAGTACTACACCCGGCTGGAACAGGCCCGCGGCCCGCGCCCGTCGCGTGAGGTACTGACCGGGCTGGCTCGTGCCCTGCGGCTGTCGGACGCCGAGCGCGACCACCTCCACCACCTCGCCGGCGCCCCGCCCGGCCCGCCGCCGGGGCCCTCCCGCGAGGTGCGGCAGAGCATCCTCGACCTCATCCGGCGGCTGCCGGGGTCCGCGGCGCTGGTGCTGTCCGCGACCTACGAGGTGATCGCCTGGAACGACCTGGCGGCCGCCCTGCTGGAGGACTTCTCGGCCCTGTCCCGGCCCCAGCGCAACCTCGTCCGCCAGGCTTTCCTGGGGCCCCAGGACGGCCGGCGCGAGCGGTACAGCCTGACCGACCCGGAGGCGTTCTCGCACGCCGCCGCCCGCCATCTGCGCGCCGTGTCCGCCCGTTACCCGGACGACCCCGAGGTGGCCGCGCTGGTGGGCGATCTGCTCGTCGGCAGCCCGGAGTTCGCCCGGCTCTGGGCCGACCACGACGTACGTGCCATCCCGACCCTGCGCAAGACCATCAACCACCCGCTGGTCGGCCCCGTCACCGTCAACTGCGACGTCCTGGACATCGCCGACCACGACCAGCACATCGTCCTCTACACGGCCGACCCCGGCTCCCCGGCGGAGGAGACCCTGCGGCTGCTGTCGGTGGTGGGGACGCAGCGGATGGACGTACCGCGCTAAACACCAAGGAGCCCCTCCCCGAAGCAAGCGGGGAGGGGCTCATGCCCTGGTCAGGGCTGCGGTGGCTGGGGCCGGGGTCGAACCGGCGACCTTCCGCTTTTCAGGCGGACGCTCGTACCAACTGAGCTACCCAGCCACGAGGTTTCACGTGAAACATCCACATGTACCTCGGCGGTCCTGACGGGATTTGAACCCGCGGCCTCCACCTTGACAGGGTGGCGAGCACTCCAAACTGCTCCACAGGACCAAGCGTGTGTACGACAGTGTCGCACACGATCTTGCGTGCCCCCAACGGGATTCGAACCCGTGCTACCGCCTTGAAAGGGCGGCGTCCTAGGCCGCTAGACGATGAGGGCTATCGGCCCGCCTGGGCGCTTCTCAGCGCGTCGGGGACGTGAGAAGCATAGGTGATGGCGGGAGGGATCGCCAAAACGGTTTACGGGGAGGGGGTCGCGGGGGTGGGTGAGGGCGCGGCGCCCGGCTGGTTCTCCTTCGGGAGGTGGCGGCTGACCTCGGCCGTGGTCAGGCCCAGGCCGCCCAGCTTGATCTCGTCCCAGGCCTGGAGGCGGCGGGAGTCGCGGTCGAAGTAGAGGATCGACGCCTGGATCGGGTCGGGGTACTTGCCCTCCACCGCGCGCAGGCCGCTGCCGCCCGTCGAGCCCTCGATGCGCAGCCGGGTGCCGTACTTCATGACCTCCATCTCCTCGTGGTGCACGTGCCCGGCCAGCACCAGCGGTACCTCGCCGTCCACCTCGCGGGCGGCGGACGGTTCATGGGCGAGGGCGATGTCCACCGGGGTGCCGGCCGTGCTCTGGTCGCGCAGGGCGGAGGCGAGCCGGGCGCCGGCCAGTTCCTGGGACGCCTCGGCGCCGGGCCGGGCCGAGCGGTCCGGGGTGAACTGGGGGTCGCCGATGCCCGCGAAGCGCAGCCCGGCCACGGTGCGGGCCCGGCCGTCGTCCAGGACGTGCACGTTCTTCAGGCCCGCCAGATAGCGCTGGGTCTCCATCGAGTCGTGGTTGCCGCGCACCCAGACGTAGGGGGCGCCGAGGTCCTCGATCGGGTCCAGGAAGCCGTTCTCGGCAGCCGTGCCGTGGTCCATCGTGTCGCCCGAGTCGACGATCACATTCACCCGGTACTGCTCCACCAGCGAGGCGATGATCTTCCAGCTCGCCGGGTTGAGGTGGATGTCGGAGACGTGCAGGACGCGGATCGTGGTCGGGTCCGGCTGGTAGGCGGGGAGCGTGGAGGTGACGTCGTAGAGCTTGGTCACGTTCGTCACCAGGCGGGCCAGCTCCTTCTGGTAGACGTCGAACTCGGTGACGATCGAGCGTGCGTCGCCGACCAGGGACGGCGCGGAGGAGAGCAGGCCGGAGAACCTCGGCTCCAGGACGGAGTCCGGTTTCCAGGTCGCGTACGCCGTGCCGCCGGACGCCAGCAGGAGGGCGAGGGCGAGGCCGCCGGCGGTCAGCGCGCGGCGCGGGCGGCGGTAGACGGCGAGGCCGAGGGCGGTGGCGCCGGAGACGACCGCGACGCCGGAGCGCACGGCCAGGTCGAGGGTGCCGTGCGCGACGTCGTCGGCCACCTCGTCCTGGAGGCCGGAGAGGCGTTCGGGGTGGTCGACCAGGGCCTGGGCGCGCTCCGGGTCGAGCTGGTCGACGTTGACGTCCAGGCGGACGGGGGCGACGTGGCTGTCGAGTTCCAGAGCGCCCAGCGGCGAGATATTGATCTTCGTGCCGCCGGTGAGGGAGGGGCGCAGGGTCATCGTCGTGTTCATCGGCCCGACCGGTGTGCGGACGTTGCCGACGACCAGCAGGCCGAGCCAGGCGCCGAGCAGCACGACGGCGACCAGGCCCAGGGCACGGGTCCAGGGGTGCGGCCGGGGCGTCAGTCCGGCGGCGGTGGGTCTGCGGACGGGTTTCCGGCCGGCGCGGGCGCGGTGGAGACGGTGGACGAGGTGCAGGGCAGCGGCGGTGACGCGGGCCATTGGTCGCGTATGCCCAAGCCCGCCGGGGGATATGCGGGCGCCGCGCGGCTCGCGCGCGGCTGTGTCGTACGCGACAGCCGTGCCGGACAATGGGGCTGTGCTGGAGATGACGCGCGAGGAGTTCGAGGAACTGGTCGCCGAGGCGCTGGACCGGATTCCGCCGGAGCTGACGCGGCTGATGGACAACGTCGCGGTGTTCGTGGAGGACGAGCCGCCGGCGGACGATCCCGAGCTGCTCGGGCTCTACGAGGGGACGCCGCTGACCGAGCGGGGGGAGTGGTACGCGGGGGTGCTGCCGGACCGGATCACCGTCTACCGGGGGCCGACGCTGCGGATGTGCGAGAACCGGGAGGACGTGGTCGCGGAGACCGAGGTGACCGTCGTGCACGAGATCGCGCACCACTTCGGCATCGACGACGCGCGGCTGCATGCGTTGGGGTATGGGTGACGGGTGCGGTGGGTGCGGTGGGGCTGGCAGGTCTGACGGGTGGGGCGCGTCGTCCCGGGTGACCGTTCCGGACGGGTGTGCGGATGTGTGCGGGGCGCGTGTCTTCTTGTGCGCGGCGGGAGTTGGGCACGGCGACTCCTTGACGCCCCGGAGGTGGCCGCCGTGCGCCCCTTGTACGTACCCGTCCGACTGGCGGCCACCGCCGTGGCCGTCGTCGCCGCCGCAGGCTGCATGAGCGTGGGCGGGCACGGGCCGGGCGGGAGCGGCAGGCCCTCGCACTCCGCGGGGGAACGGGGCGCCGAGGCCCCCGACGGCGGCTCGGTGGCGCCGGGCGGCGGCACCGGCGGCGGCGCGGCGGCGGCCGACGGCCGCTCCGGGCCCGGCGCGGACGGCGGCAAGGGCGGCGGGAAGGACGGGCGGGAGGACGGGAAGGGCAAGGACAAGGGGAAGGGCGCGGGTGCCTCGGACGAGGCCACCGAGCCGGGCGCCGGGTCCGCCCCGACGCGGGCCGAGCCGGGCGGGCCGACGCCGCCGCGGCCCGCCGACCCGGAGCCCACCCGCAGTGCCGAGCCCGAGCCGACGCCGCCCGGCGAGCCGCCCGCCTCCCCGACGCCGGAACCGACGGTGGCCGAGCCGTCGTCGTCGGCACACGAGCCGCCGGGACCGCAGTTGGAGCAGCGGGAGCCGGCGCCGCGGGCCGGAGTACCGGCCTGAGGGTGGCGAAAAGGGCTGGTCAGCGCGGGGTGCCCGGCGCGATTTGCCTTCGGGGGTGGGGGGTGCGTATGGTGGTAGATCGTTTGATCCCATTTGCCCGGCGCCAACGCAGAGCGCGCCGTGTGGCGCGTACTCTCTCCCTTGCCGTGGTGGACCGCATAGAGGCGGTCGTATTGCGAATCGCGAATCACGGAGTTGACGGGCGCGTGCCGACGAAAGACTCCGGAAGGTTTCGCATTCGCATGTCCATCGCCAGTACTGATCACGTCGTCGTGCCCGAGAGCACCGAGGACACCACCCCCGCCGCGGAGACCGTAGAGACGTCGGAGACCGCGGAGATCGCGGACACCGCAGAGCTCGTGGAGACCACCGAGGTCGTGGAGCAGGCCGTGGAGGCCGCTTCCGAGCCCTCCGAGCCCTCCGAGCCCTCCGGGCCCACCTTCGCGGACCTCGGTCTGCCCGAGGGCGTCGTGCGCAAGCTCGCGCAGAACGGCGTGACCACCCCCTTCCCGATCCAGGCCGCGACCATCCCGGACGCCCTGGCCGGCAAGGACATCCTCGGCCGCGGCCGCACCGGTTCCGGCAAGACCCTCTCCTTCGGGCTGCCGACCCTGGCCACGCTGTCCGGCGGCCGCACCGAGAAGCACAAGCCGCGCGCCGTCATCCTCACCCCCACCCGTGAGCTGGCCATGCAGGTCGCCGACGCGCTCCAGCCGTACGGCGACGTCCTCGGCCTGAAGATGAAGGTCGTCTGCGGCGGCACCTCCATGGGCAACCAGATCTACGCCCTGGAGCGCGGCGTCGACGTCCTCGTCGCCACCCCGGGCCGGCTGCGGGACATCATCAACCGCGGCGCCTGCTCCCTGGAGAACGTGCGGATCGCCGTACTCGACGAGGCCGACCAGATGTCCGACCTGGGCTTCCTGCCCGAGGTCACCGAACTGCTCGACCAGGTCCCGGCGGGCGGCCAGCGGATGCTGTTCTCCGCGACCATGGAGAACGAGATCAAGACCCTGGTCGACCGGTACCTGAAGGACCCGGCGCTGCACGAGGTCGACGCGGCGCAGGGCGCGGTGACGACCATGTCGCACCACATCCTGGTCGTGAAGCCCAAGGACAAGGCGCCGGTCACCGCGGCCATCGCCTCCCGCAAGGGCCGCACCATCATCTTCGTCCGCACCCAGCTCGGCGCCGACCGCGTCGCCGAGCAGCTGCGCGACGCCGGGGTGAAGGCCGACGCGCTGCACGGCGGCATGACCCAGGGCGCCCGCACCCGGACGCTGGCCGACTTCAAGGACGGTTACGTCAACTGCCTGGTCGCCACCGACGTCGCCGCGCGCGGCATCCACGTCGACGGCATCGACCTGGTCCTGAACGTGGACCCGGCCGGCGACCACAAGGACTACCTGCACCGGGCCGGCCGTACCGCCCGCGCGGGCCGCACCGGCACCGTCGTCTCCCTCTCCCTGCCGCACCAGCGGCGCCAGATCTTCCGGCTGATGGAGGACGCGGGCGTCGACGCCGGGCGGCACATCATCCAGGGCGGCGCGGCCTTCGACCCCGAGGTGGCCGAGATCACCGGCGCCCGGTCGATGACCGAGGTGCAGGCGGAGTCGGCCGGCAACGCGGCCCAGCAGGCCGAGCGCGAGGTCGCCCAGCTCAACAAGGAGCTGGAGCGGGCGCAGCGGCGCGCGAACGAACTGCGCGAGGAGGCGGACCGCCTGGTCGCCCGGGTCGCGCGGGAGCGCGGCGAGGACCCCGCGGCGGCGATCGCCGAGGCGGCGGCCGGGACCGGCGCGGCCACCGAGGTCACGCTGCCGGAGCAGCCGGCGGCGCGGGACGTCGAGCGGATCGAGCGGACCGAGCGGACCGAGCGGACGGAGCGGGCCGAGTCCGGTCCGGCGCCGTACGAGCGGCGTGAGCGGCGCGACGACCGGGGCGGCGACCGCGGCGGTTTCCGTCGTGACGACCGTGGTGACCGTCGTGACGACCGTGGTGGGCGTTCGTTCGAGCGTCGGGACGGCGGCGACCGTGGCGGTTTCCGTCGCGATGACCGGAACGACCGCCGTGACGGTGACCGGGGCGGCTTCCGCCGTGACGACCGTCGTGATGACCGTGGTGGGCGTTCGTTCGAGCGTCGGGACGGCGGTTTCCGTCGCGATGACCGGGGCGACCGCCGTGACGGCGACCGTGGCGGCTTCCGCCGTGACGACCGTGGTGACCGTCGTGACGACCGTGGCGGGCGTTCGTTCGACCGCCGTGACAGCGGCGACCGTGGCGGTTTCCGCCGCGACGACCGCACCGACCGGAACGACCGCACCGACCGCACCGACCGCCGTGACGGCGACCGAGGCGGACGCTCCTTCGAGCGTCGGGACGGCGGCGACCGTGGCGGTTTCCGCCGCGACGACCGCGGTGGCCACCGCGGCAGCGACCGTCCGTTCAACCGTGACCGCCAGGGCGACCGCCCCGGCTACCGTTCGGGCGGCAACGACCGTCCCTACGGCCGCCGTGACGACCACCGCGGTTCGGCGCCCTCCTTCGGCCGCCGTGACGACAAGCCGCGCTGGAAGCGCAACAGCTGACGCACCCCCGGCATGAACGCCGTGGCCCCCACCGACACCGGTGGGGGCCACGGCGTTTTCCTGCGGGTCCACCGGCACGGTCCCGGTCCACCGGCGGCAAGGGCCTGTTCTGGCCAATCCGTTACGTGTGTCCGGTCCGCGGTGTGGGAATCGCTGGGGACATGACAGATGACGCCAGACCGAGTGGGCTCTCGGACGAGGAACGGCTGGCCCAGCTCGGCTACACCCAGGTCCTGGCCCGCCGCATGTCGGCGTTCTCCAACTACGCGGTCTCCTTCACGATCATCTCGGTCCTGTCCGGCTGCCTGACCCTCTATCTCTTCGGCATGAACACCGGCGGCCCGGCGGTGATCACCTGGGGCTGGGTGGCCGTCGGCCTGATGACCCTCCTGGTCGGCCTCGCGATGGCCGAGATCTGCTCCGCGTACCCGACCTCGGCGGGCCTGTACTTCTGGGCACACCGCCTGGCGCCGCCCCGTACGGCCGCCGCCTGGGCGTGGTTCACGGGCTGGTTCAACGTGCTCGGCCAGGTCGCGGTGACCGCGGGCATCGACTTCGGCGCGGCGTCCTTCCTGGGCGCCTACCTGAACCTCCAGTTCGACTTCGAGGTCACCCCCGGCCGCACGGTCCTCCTCTTCGCCGCCATCCTCGCCCTGCACGGCCTGCTCAACACCTTCGGCGTACGCATCGTCGGCCTGCTGAACAGCATCAGCGTGTGGTGGCACGTGGTCGGCGTCGCGGTGATCGTCGGCGCCCTCACCTTCGCGCCCGACCAGCACCGGTCGGCGTCCTTCGTCTTCGGCGAGTTCGTCAACAACACCGGCTGGAGCAGCGGCCCGTACGTCGTGCTGCTGGGCCTCCTGATGGCCCAGTACACCTTCACCGGTTACGACGCCTCCGCCCACATGACGGAGGAGACCCGGGACGCGGCGACGGCCGGCCCGAAGGGCATCGTCCGCTCCATCTGGACCTCGTGGATAGCGGGCTTCGTCCTCCTGCTCGGCTTCACCTTCGCCATCCAGTCCTACGACGGCGCCCTGACCTCCGCCACCGGCGCCCCGCCCGCCCAGATCCTCCTGGACGCGCTCGGCGCCACGGCCGGCAAGCTGCTGCTCCTCGTGGTGATCGGCGCGCAGCTCTTCTGCGGCATGGCCTCGGTGACCGCCAACAGCCGGATGATCTACGCCTTCTCCCGCGACGGCGCGCTGCCCTTCGCCCGCGTCTGGCACACCGTCAGCCCCCGCACCCGCACCCCGGTCGCGGCGGTCTGGCTGGCCGCCGCCGGCGCCCTGGTCCTCGGCCTGCCGTACCTGATCAACGCCACCGCGTACGCGGCGGTCACCTCCATCGCCGTCATCGGCCTCTACATCGCCTACGTCGTCCCGACCCTGCTGCGGGTCCGCAAGGGGGCCGCCTTCCAGCGCGGGCCCTGGCACCTGGGCCGCTGGTCCCAGCCGATCGGTGTGGCGGCGGTGGCGTGGGTCGTGGTCATCACGGTCCTCTTCATGCTCCCCCAGGTCTCCCCGGTCACCTGGGAGACCTTCAACTACGCCCCGGTCGCCGTCCTGGCCGTCCTCGGCTTCGCGGCGACCTGGTGGCTCGCGTCGGCCCGGCACTGGTTCCTCAACCCGGACCACGAACGCACCAGGGCCCGCCTGGCGGCCCGCGCGAACACCCCCGAACCGTCCGATCCCTGACACGACGCGGCGATGCCCCCGATACCCGATCGGCTCCACGGCCACGTGGGGCTATGCTCGGGGTGGCAACATCGGCAACATCGCCTGGGCCCTTAGCTCAATTGGCAGAGCAGTGGACTTTTAATCCATTGGTTGTGGGTTCGAGTCCCACAGGGCCTACCAGGAAGACCCCAGCTCAGTGAGGAACGAGCTGGGGTTCTGCCCTTTCTGTCCAGTTTTTTCTCTCCCAGGTTTTTCAAACGCGCGTGTTCGGGAAAGCGGCACATCATGATGTACGACCAGAATCGCGCTCGGCAGTCGGCGGACCAGCCCCGTGGGGCGGCCGCGCCACGGCCCGCCCCGGGTCCGGCTCCGCTGCTCCCGGCGGAGCGGCGGGACACGATCGCCCGGCGTCTCGGGCGGGCCGTCAACACCTTCCCCGACACTCCGCGGGAGTCCCTGGAGGAGGCCGAGGGCGCCTTCGACGAGGCCGTCGCCGACCTCGTGGCGGCCCTCGCCGAACAGCGCCGCGCCCTCCGCGCGGGCTGGCAGGACGAGGGCTCCGAGACGGAGTCGGCCGAACTCCACCTGGCGCTGCGGCAGTACCGGGAGATCACCCAGCGACTGCTTCGTCTCTGAGCGCCCCGTGACCCGGCCGTTCCGCAGCGCGACGGTCAGGACTCCGCGCCGCCGACCTCGGCATTGGCCACGGCGTCCTGGACGGCGTCCTGGACCGCGGCGACCACGGTGGCGGTGTCGACGTTCTCGCCGAGCAGGCCCGCGAGCTTCTCGACGGTGGCCTGGAGGGCGTTGATCGCTATCTCGGAGCGGCGGGTCACGATCTCGATGTTGCGGAGGGCGGTCGCCGCGGAGATGTACGGGTTCGACTTGGCGGTCGCGCTGTTGGGGTTGGCGATCACCCCGTCGATCTGCAGGACCTTCTTCGCCGTCGTCTCGGCGATTTCCTTGATGTCGGCGTCGGTGAGTGCCACGTCTTCCTCTTCTCCGGCCGCCCACGCGGCCATTGCGGCGCGGCTCGCGAACTGAGCCACGTTGGTGTCCAGGGGGCTGGACGTGTACTGGTGGATCAGCCAGTCGGCCTGGATGGAGGGCCGGCCGGGCCGGCCGTTGTACTGCGCCACCCACAGCCCGTCCCCGGCGTAGCTGGTGGTGTCGCGGGTGGTCCAGTACGACTGCGAGCAGTACAGGAGGACCTTGCGGCCGCCGGCCTTGCCGATCAGGTACTTGAGTGCCTGGTCCTTCTCCGCGCCCGAGACACCGGCTTCCTCCCAGTCCACGGCCAGGAACTCGCCCGCGCGGGCACCGGCCTCGGCGAGGAAGTAGTTCATCTGGGCGGCCATGGAGCTGTTGCCGTTGAGGTAGTGGTAGTGGCCCACCACCCGGCCGTTGTCCCGGGCCCGCTTCACCTGGGCCGCGTGCTTCGGGTTGACGTAGCTCACCCCCTCGGTGGCCTTCACCACCACGAAGTCGTGGCCGGTCAGCGAGTAGGTGGCGCTCTGGTAGTTCGATACGTCGATGCCAGTGATCGTCATTCCGCTCCTCAAGCGGTGATGGGCAGGGCGCGGACCGGACGTCCGGGTCGACGTCCCCAGCGGGGCCGACTCAGTTGTCGCCAGTCGTCGCGCCACCCACCTCATGCCCACCGGCCGCGCCGCAATACCCCTCACTCGCCGTGTCGATGACGACCTGCCGGGTCAGCCCGGACCGACGGAGGAAGGGGGGCCGCGCGGCCCCCGCCCCCCGGGATCCGCTAGACGAACGGCACCGCGTCCGCCGCCGCCGCGTGCCAGTTCGTGGCGACCGGACGGTCGACCAGGACCGTGTCGGGGAGGTCGAGGGTGACGGCGTTCAGCTCGTCGCCCAGGACCGAGAGGTGGATGCGGTCGAACTCGATGCCGTAGTCGTTGTTCGTGGTCTTGGGGCTGATGCCGGCGTACGCGGCCTTGCTGCCGGAGAGGACGATGTCGGCGGAGACGGCCTGCTCGGCGGGGGACACCTCCGTGTCGGCGGACGAGCCGTAGGAGGCCGACGGGTAGACGCCCTCCAGCGTGCAGGTGACGCCCCGCTTGGCCTTGGCGGTGACAAGGTCGTAGCCGCCCGCCTGGGTCTCGGCGGTGACCTTGAAGGTCAGGTCGCCGGTCGTGCAGGCCCGCGGGGCGCTGGCGGCGCCGGCGGTCGTGGTCGCCGTGGCGGTGAGGGCCGCCGCCGCCGCGACGGTGACCAGGACGAGGCGGGCGGCACGGGTGGTGAGACGCGAACGCAGCATCGGTAGCTCCGGATGTCGATGTGTGGTGGCCGGCGGGCTGCCGACCGACCGCAGCTTGTGCCGTGATCCGTCCCGGCCGCCACGGATGCCGGCCACTGCGGGACACTGGAACGCTGGAACGGCCGCTGACCTGTGCGGACGCGGGCATCCTGGAACGGGGCGCAGGGACGGAGGCGGGGCTGCTTCAGACTGGGGCCAAGCCGGTCGTGCCGACCGCCGCGCCGTCGAGCCGTTGAAGGGTCCCCCCATGCCCCACCCGTACGTCCTCCTCTCCGCCGCCGTCTCCCTCGACGGCTACCTGGACGACACGGGCCCCGAGCGCCTGCTGCTCTCCTCCCCGGCCGACTTCGACCGGGTCGACGCGGTACGGGCGTGGGCCGACGCGATCCTCGTGGGCGCCGGCACGATCCGCGCCGACAACCCCCGGCTGCTGGTCAACTCGCCCGAGCGGCGCGCCGCGAGGACGGCGGCCGGAAAGCCGGAGTACCCGCTGAAGGTCACCGTCAGCGGCTCCGGCGACCTCGACCCGGCCGCCGCCTTCTGGCACACGGGAGGGGAGAAGGCGCTGTTCACGACGGAGCGGGGGGCCGAGCTGGCCCGGGGCCGGGGGATCGCCGCCGACGTCGTCCCGCTCGGCGCCGAGCTGCGCTGGCCCGCCGTACTGGAACACCTGTACGGCCGGTACGGCGTACGGCGGCTCATGGTCGAGGGCGGCGGCAGCGTCCACACCCAGCTGCTGCGGGCCGGGCTAGTGGACGAACTGCACCTCGTCCTCGCCCCGCTGCTCGTCGGTGACCCGGCCGCGCCCCGCCTCTTCGGGCCCGGCGACTACCAGCGCGGCCGCCTCCGGCTGGTCGAGACCCGGCGGATCGAGGACGTCGTGCTCATGCGGTACGAGCCCACCGCCCCCGGCACCGGAAGCCACGCGTCCGCCGCCGACCGGCACTGGCTGGCGCTCGCCTGCGAGCTGGCGGCGCGGTGTCCGCCGTCCCGCACGGCGTTCAGCGTCGGCGCGGTCGTGGTCGCCGCCGACGGGACCGAACTGGCCCGCGGTCACTCACGGGAGGGGGACGATCCCGTGGCGCACGCCGAGGAGGCCGCCCTCGCCAAGGTCGGCCCGGCCGATCCGCGGCTCGCCACCGCCACCGTCTACAGCAGCCTGGAGCCGTGCGCCCGGCGCGCCTCCCGGCCCGCGCCCTGCGCCCGGCTCATCCTCGACGCCGGTGTCCGCCGGGTGGTCACCGCCTGGCGGGAGCCCGACACGTTCGTCGCCGGCGCCGACGGCAGCGGGGTGCTGGCCGCCGCCGGGGCGGATGTCGTCGTACTGCCCGAGTACGAGGCACGGGCCAAGGAGCCCAACCGCCACCTCCTCGACTGATCCCCGCCCCCGCCCCCGCCCCGCCCTTGACTGATCCCTGCACCTCCGCCCCGACCGACGACTAATCCCCGCAACCCCCGCCCTCGATCAATGACTGACCCCGTCCCCTCGCCCGACGACTGACCCCGCACCGCCGATCGGCCCAACCCGCCCTGCGCCGCGCGCCCCCCGCGGGCACGCTGCCAGTGATCGACGACGCGGAGGTGGGCATGAGGGCAGTACGCAGGCGGGCGGCGGCGCTGGTGGCGGCGGTCCTTGCCGTGGCGGCCGCTGCCGGGTGCGGTCAGGAGTCCGGCCGGGCGATGGCGCGGGCGCTGCCCGCCGACGCGGAGTTCACCCACCCCGGCGTCCTGGTCAGCCGGGCCCAGCTGGACACCGTACGGAAGAACACCACCGCCGGGCGGCAGCCGTGGCTCAAGGCGTATCTGACCATGCGGGACAGCGCGTACGGGTCGTACCGGCACACCGCGCGGCCGTTCGCCACCGTGCACTGCCCCTCCGGCGAACAGGCCGGCCGGGGGTGCGAGGAGGAGCGCGAGGACGCCATCGCCGCGTACACGCAGGCCCTGCTGTTCGGGGTGACCGGCAAGCGGCAGCACGCGGTCAAGGCCCGGCAGATCATGGACGCCTGGTCCGGGAAGCTGAAGCAGCACACCGGGGCGAACGCCGGGCTCCAGGCCGGATGGACCGCCTCCACCTGGGCGCGGGCCGCCGAACTCGTCCGGCACACCCCGGGCGCCGGCTGGCCGGACGGCCGGGTGCGGCGGTTCGAGCGCATGCTGCGCACCGCGCACCTGCCCCGGCTGACCGAGGAGGTACCCGACCACAACGGCAACTGGGACCTGATCGCCACCGACGGCGCGATCTCGGCCGCCGTCTTCCTGAACGACCACAAGACCTTCGACCACGCCCTGCGCCGGTTCCGGGACCGCGTCCCCGCCTACTTCTACCTGGAGAAGGACGGCGAGCTGCCGTTCACCCCGGCCGGCAGCAGCATCGCCACCCGCGAGCGGCTGGTCGCGTACTGGCACCAGCAGCAGACGTACAAGGACGGCGTCACCCAGGAGACCTGCCGGAACTTCGCGCACGTCGGCTACTCCGTCGCCGCCACCGCGCACATCGCCGAGACCGCCTGGCACCAGGGCGTCGACCTCTACGGCGAGGTCAAGGACCGGCTCCGGGCCACCCTCGCGCTGCACGCCCGGCAGCAGCAGGCGGACACGACGCCGAAGTGGCTGTGCGGGGGAGCGGTGGAACAGAACCTGGGGCCCGATCTGGAGGTCGCCCTCAACCACCTGGAGAACCGGCTCGGCGTCGCCGTGCCCGCCGCGCACAAGCTCGCCGCCAGGACCCGGCCGGCCGGCACCGACGACCTCTTCGTCTCCTGGGAGACCCTCACCCACGCCGAGAACCCCGGGCGCTGAGATACGTGTGCGCGGGCCGCCCCGAACATGGTCTATGCTGGTGACACACCGACGCGGGGTGGAGCAGCTCGGTAGCTCGCTGGGCTCATAACCCAGAGGTCGCAGGTTCAAATCCTGTCCCCGCTACTCAAGGCCGATGGCCGGGTCCCTTTCGAGGGACCCGGCCATCGGTGCGTCCGGGCTCTGTCCCCCTCCGCCACCCGGACGGCCCCCCACCGGTCGCCGCCCGCCCCCGCGCCCGGAACCCTGGACGGGCGGGACGGGAAGCCGAGGCGGTGGCGGGAGGCGAGCGGTGCGGCCTGGTGACGTGGACGAGGGACCGTACGCCAGGGCCGGCGGCCGGCTGCCCGGCGACCCGGTGCCCGACCCGGGCCTCGGCGACGCCCCGGCGCCCGTACCGCCCGCCGGCGGCCGTCGGCGCCGCCGGCTCCGGCGCGGCGGCCGGACGACCCTGGTACGCCTGCTGCCGGTCCTGCTGATCGTCGTCGGTGCCACGTACGACCTGCTCACCCCCCGGTACTTCACCGCGGGCCCGCTCTACACCGCCGCGCCGTTGACCGCCGCCCCGCTCTACTCGCGGCGCGGCACCGTGCTCACCGGGGCGGTCACCGTCGCCGTCGTCATAGGGCTCCAGGTCGGCCTCGGCGTCGCCCACGAGGTCGACTCCATCACCGAGCTGGTCACCATCGCGGTGGTCGCGGTGCTCGCCGTCTTCGTCAACTCCCTGGTCCGCCGCAACGACGCACGGCTCGCCAGCGCCCGCGAGATCGCCGAGGCGGCCCAGCGCGCCGTGCTGCCCGAGCCCGCCGAACGGCTCGGCGGCTTCGAGATCGCCGCCTGCTACGAGGCGGCGCAGGCGGACGCCTTCATCGGCGGCGACCTGTACGCGGTGCAGGACAGCCCGCGCGGCGTACGGATGATCGTCGGGGACGTACGGGGGAAGGGCATGGGCGCGGTCGCGGCCGTCGCCGTCGTGATCGGGGCGTTCCGGGAGGCCGCCGAGCAGGAGTCGACGCTGGAGGCGGTGGCCCAGCGGCTGGAGCGGGCGCTGGCCCGGGAGGGCACCCGGCGCGAGGGCCTGGACGCCTTCGAGGGGTTCACCACCGCCGTCCTCGTCGAACTCCCGCACGGCGACGGGGTGGTCCGGGTCGTCAACCGGGGCCATCCGCCGCCCCTGCTCTGCTACGCCGACGGCAGCCTGCGCACCCTGAGCAGCCGGGACGTGGCGCTGCCGCTCGGCATGGGCGAGCTGGGCGTGTGGCCGGACCGGGCGGAGGAGACCCCGTTCCCCGGCGGCGCCACCCTGCTGCTGTACACCGACGGCGTGACCGAGGCGCGGGACGCCCGGGGCGAGTTCTACGATCCGGTCGCGCGGCTCGGCGGCCGGCGCTTCCGGCGCCCCGGCGACCTGCTGGACGTCCTCGCCGCGGACGTACGGCGGCACTCCGGGGGCGGCATGGCGGACGACATGGCCCTGCTCGCCGTACGCAGGCCGGGACACGACGGTCACGAACGGTGACGGCGTGACCCCCCTCCGCATAACAACTGATACACCGTCAGGTTTAAAGCCGGGCGCGAGGTGGTGGTGCTGGGCGCTGAGGGGCGGTCAACTCGCCCCGATTTCGCCGCTCGTGCGGCCTTGGTTCCGGGCGGAAAGCTTAATGATCAAGAGGAACGGCTTGGAAAGAGTGGCCCGCTTCTATTAACGTTCGATAACGCAGCGCGGTCGTCCCAGCCGTCACAGAAGGCGGCTCCGTGCGCACGCGCCGAATCCCGTAAGGGAACCGGGGAACCACCACCTTGGGGTGAATCGGGCGTATCCGACCGTGGAGACACGGCCCGTATACGCGCGTAGGAGACCTTCCCGCTCCGAACCCGTCAGCTAACCCGGTAGGCGGAGACGGAAGGAAAGGAGCACGCCCACGTGGCGTCCAACCGGCCTGCCCCCGAGGCCCCGCTCATGCCGAACCAGCCCGGCCCCGAGACCTTCGGCTACGGCGCCTTCCGCCCCGACGAGGGCCCGTTCGAGGAGTGGAACCCCACCGCGGACACCGTCCGTCCGGTGCGCGGCAAGCACCGGGTCGCCAAGCAGCGCGGCGGACTGGCCCGCAGCTCCACCGTCCTCGGCGTCGGTGTCATAGCCGCCGTCGGCGCCGGCGGCATGGCCAGCGCGCAGACCGGCAAGCCGCCGGTGTCGATCTCCATGCCGGACCTGCCGTCCGTCGGCTCGATCATCTCGGACGACGAGGAGCAGGCGGACGAGGGCTCGGCCACGCCGCTCAGCGGCATCGTCTCCGTCGCCGCCGAGGACGACACCGAGCAGACCTCCACCGCCGGCCAGGCGCTGGTCGGCCGGATCATGGCGCAGGCCGAGCAGCAGCAGAACCAGGTCGAGACCAAGGCCGCCGAAGAAGCTGCGGCGGCCGCCGAGAAGAAGGCCGCCGCGGCCGCCGCCGAGGCCGAGAAGGCGGCCGAGGCCAAGGCCGCCGCCGCCAAGAAGAAGGCGGAGGAGGCGGCCAAGAAGAAGGCCGAGGCGGAGCGGCTCGCCGAGCTGGCCAAGCAGTACGCGCTGCCGACCTCCTCGTACACCATCACCTCCACCTTCGGGCAGGCCGGCGCCTACTGGTCCTCCGGCTACCACACCGGCCTCGACTTCGCCGCCCCCACCGGTACCCTCATCAAGGCCGTGCACACCGGCACCATCACCGAGGCGGGCTGGGCCGGCTCCTACGGCTACCGCACGATCCTCACCCTCGACGACGGCACCGAGCTGTGGTTCTGCCACCAGTCCTCGATCAGCGTCAGCGTCGGCCAGCAGGTCAACACGGGTGACGTCATCGGCCGGGTCGGCGCCACCGGCAACGTCACCGGCGCCCACCTCCACCTCGAGGTCCACCCGGACGGCGCCGCCTCCGGCATCGACCCGATGGCCTGGCTTCAGAGCAAGGGCCTCAACCCCTGACCCCGGCCGCCGCCTGATACTCCGGCGGGTAGGGCTGGTACGGCGGGTAGGGCTGATACGGCCGGTACGGCTGGTAGGACTGAAACGGCTGGTACGGGGTCCAGGGCAGCGCCACCGGGACCGGTGGTGCCGTGGTCCGGGCCGCGTGGTCCAGCGCCGGGCGGGCCGTCTCCCGGCGGCGCCACAGCTCGTGCAGCAGCTCCCGCTCCCGTGCGGCGAAACCGGCGCCGGCCCGGCCGCGGTGCGCCCGGTGCCGCAGGAACGCCAGTTCGGTGGCGGACGCCTGGTACTCCGCGACCGTCCGGGCCGCCGCCTTCCCGGCATGCCGGCGGGCGTGCGCCCGGGCCAGGCGCCGGGCCCGCATCGAGCCGAGCGCGTACGGCTCCGCCGGGGTCAGCCAGCCGGCTGCCGCGTAGACCGGCAGCTCGGCGCGGACGGTGGCCAGTTCGCGGTGCCGGGACCAGATGGCCAGCCAGGTCAGCAGGCCGAACACCGGTGCCATGAACGCCGCGTACACGGCGAAGAAGCCGTACTCGCCGAAGGCCGAGGAGCCGTTCCACAGCGCGTGCGTGCCCATCGCCAGCAGCAGACCGGACAGCGGGAACAGGGCGGGCCGGGCCCGGCGGCCCGCGCCGCGCGGCGCGGCGCGGCCGAAGCCGAGGCCGGTGAGCACCGTGAACAGCGGGTGCGCGAACGGCGACATGACGATCCGGACGAAGAACGTCGCCGCGGTGACGGAGGCGATGCCGCTGTCGCCGGTGAGGCGGTCGGTGCCGAACGCGTTGCCCAGGTAGAGGATGTTCTCGGTGAACGCGAAGCCGGTGGCGGTGACGCCGGCGATCACCACACCGTCCAGCAGGCGGGTGAAGTCCCGTCTGCGGAAGAGGAAGACCAGCAGCACGGCGGCGGCTTTCGCGGACTCCTCCACCACCGGGGCTATCACCGTGGTGCCCCAGGTGTCCGCGCCGGCCGGATCGGCGGTGGCCGTCGCTATCCAGCGGGTCGCGAAGGTGTTGGCGACGATGGCGATCAGCGCCGCCGCGCAGGCCCCCCAGGCGAAGCAGAACACCTGGTTGCGCCAGGGGCCCGGGGCCACCCGGTCCAGCCAGCGGAAGGCGCCGAGCAGTACCGGTACGGGCAGTAGGGCGAGGCCGAGACCGACCAGGAAGCCCTCGGTGCCGGTCTGTTCGCGCACCAGCGCCAGGATGACCAGACCGCAGAGCGCGAGCAGGGCGGTCAGGGCGCCGCGGCGCACCTGGCGGCGCTGCCACCAGCGGGGGGCACCGCAGGGGGGCGGGGCCGGCGGGGGCGGGTTACTGGTGGCCACGGCATCGATCCTGACGAGACGGGGCGACGCCCGGGCTTCAGGCGCCGGTGGGGGGCTGGTCCTGGTGCCGATGCTGCACCTGGTGCGGTACGCGGCGGAAGAGCAGGTCGTTCACCACATGTCCCTTGTCCAGTCCCTGGCCCTCGAAACGGGTCAGCGGACGGTGCGCGGGACGGGGCGCGAAACCGCCGCCGGGCGCGGTGTTCTCGAACGCCGGGTGCCCGGTGAGCGCCTCCAGCATCCACTGCGCGTACGGCTCCCAGTCGGTGGCGCAGTGCAGCACCGCGCCGGGTCGCAGCCGGGCCGCGGCCAGGTCCAGGAACTCCGGCTGGATCAGCCGCCGTTTGTGGTGCCGCTTCTTGGGCCACGGGTCGGGGAAGTAGACGCGCAGGCCGGACAGGGCGTCCGGGGCGATCATCTCGCGCAGCAGGATGACCGCGTCGCCGTTGCCCACCCGGACGTTGGTCAGCCCCTTCTGCTCGGCCAGTGCCAGCAGGTGGCCCTGGCCGGGGGTGTGCACGTCGACGGCGAGCACGTTGGTGCCCGGGTCGGCGGCGGCCATCTCGGCGGTGGCCTCGCCCATGCCGAAGCCGACCTCCAGGACCACCGGGCGGTCGTCGCCGAACAGTTCGGCGAGGTCCAGCACCCGCTGCCCGTCGATGTCCAGTCCCCAGGCGGGCCACAGCCGCTGGAGGGCGTCCGCCTGCCCGGCGGTGACCCGGCTGCGGCGGGGCTGGAAGCTGCGGATCCGCCGCTCGAAGTGGTCACCGGCGGGATCGGCCCGGGGACCGTCCGGGAAACGGGGCTCACCCTTGCGGCGGGGCGGCCGGGGAGCTGCGGGGGTGGGGTGCGAATCAGACACAGTGGGATCGATTTTACGGGGGTGCGGGCCGGGCAGCGGCGGACGGGGCGGGGCGGCCCGCCCGCGTGACCGGGAGCGGGCGGCCAGGGGCCGCTCCCAGTGGGTCGGGTGAGTCCGGGGGCGGGTGGGTCCGGGGGCGGGTGGGTCCGAGGGGGTCGGGTGAGTCCGAGCGGGTTGGATCGGTCCCAGCGGGTCGGGTCGGTCTCGCCGGGGTCGGGCCATGGTCGGGTCGGGTCGGTTCGAGGGAGGGGGCGGGTCGGTCCTGCCGAGCTCGGGTGGGTCCGAGGGGGCTCCGGGGGCTGACGAGCGGGCTCCGGTGGGTCAGGGGGGCAGACCGGTCCTGCCGGGCTCCGATGGGTCCGAGGGGGCTCCGGCGGGTCCCAGGGGACTCCAGCGGGTCCGAGGAGGCTCCGGCGGGCCCGAGGGGGGGGGCACGCCGGTCCGAGGGGGGCAGGCCGGTCCGAGGGGGGCACGCCGGTCCCGCCCGGCTCAGGGCAGGGTCGGTCCTGCCGGACTCAGGCAGGTCCGAGCGCCGTGAGGGCGCGGTGGGCGACCTCGCGGCCGATGGGCAGCGCGGCGGTGGCGGCCGGGGACGGCGCGTTCAGGACGTGGACCGCGCGCGGTGTCTCCCGGATCAGGAAGTCGTCGGCCAGAGTGCCGTCCCGCAGCACCGCCTGGGCCCGGACCCCGGCCGGCGCCGGCACCAGGTCGTCCTCCGTCACCGCGGGCAGCAGCCGCCGCACCGCCGCGGTGAACGCCGCCTTGGACAGCGACCGGCGCAGCTCTCCCCCGCCGTAGCGCCAGTGTCTGCGGGCTATGTGCCAGGAGCCCGGCCAGGCCAGGGTGGTGGCCAGCTCGCGCGGCCGGACCGTGCCCCAGCCGTACCCCTCGCGGGCCAGGGCCGGCACCGCGTTGGGGCCGAGGTGGACGCTGCCGTCGATGCCGCGGGTGAGGTGCACGCCGAGGAACGGGAACGCCGGGTCGGGCACCGGATAGACCAGGCCGCGCACCAGCTCCGGGCGGCCCAGCTCGTAGTACTCGCCGCGGAAGGGGACGATCCGCATCCCCGGGTCGTCGCCGGTCAGCCGGGCGACCGCGTCGCAGTGCAGCCCGGCGCAGTTGACCAGGACCCGGCCGCGGACCACGTCCCCGGCCCGGGTGCGCACGGCGACGCCGAGCTCCGGGCGCCGGTCCACCCGCAGCACCTGCGTGCCGTACCGGATCTCCGCGCCGGACGCCTGCGCGAGCTGCCGGGCGACGGCGACGTAGTCGCAGACGCCGGTGGTGGCGACGTGTATGGCGGCCAGGCCCCGCACCTCAGGCTCGTACTCGGCGATCTGGGCCGGGCCCAGCTCCCGTACCGGTATGCCGTTCTCCCGGCCGCGCTGGACCAGGGCGTGCAGCCGGGGCAGCTCGGCGCGGTCGGTGGCGACGATCAGCTTGCCGGTGACGGCGTGCGCGATGCCGTACTCGGCGCAGAACTTGACCATCTCGGTGGCGCCCCGCACCGCGAACCGGGCCTTCAGCGAGCCGGGGCGGTAATAGACACCGCTGTGGATCACGCCGCTGTTGCGGCCGGTCTGGTGGCGGGCCGGGCCCGGCTCCTTCTCCAGGACCGTGACCCTGGTGCCGGGCGCGGCGCGCGAGATCGCGTACGCCGTCGACAGGCCGACGATCCCGCCGCCGATCACCAGCACGTCGCAGTCGTACGCGTATGCGCTCATCGGTCGCACCATCGGTCGCACTGCTCCACCTCCCGGGTTCGATAGTGCACTGCGCCACTGACAACGCCCTCAAACCCGGGAACCGCGCCGCGGTCAGGCCGGGGCCATCAGCAGCGGGCGGGCCCGCTCGCGCAGTTCCACCACGCGCGGCTCGTCGCCGTAGGGCTCCAGCCGGTGCAGGAGGTCCTTGACGTACTCCGTGGTGCGGGCGGACGAGATCCGCCCCGCCACCTCCACCGCGCGCACGCCCTGCTCGCAGGCCGCGTCCAGGTTGCCCGACTCCAGTTCCGCGACGGCCGAGACGACGAGCCGCAGGCCGTGGCTGCGGACGAACTCCTCGGTGGGTTTGGACAGCGCCTGCTCGGTGAAGCGGCGCACCTGGCGGGGCGCCTTAAGGTCGCGGTAGCACTCGGCGGCGTCGGCGGCGAACCGGTCGTAGGAGTAGAAACCGAGCCAGGGCGGGTCGTTGTCGCCCGGGCGGGCCCGCTCCAGCCAGCTCTCGGCCGCCTTCAGCGCCCCGCCGGCCGCGTGCGCGTCGCTCGCCCGCGCGTGGGCCCGCGCCTCGACCAGCCGGAAGAAGCTCATGGTGCGGGCGGTCGCCAGGCCCCGGTTGCGCTCCAGGGCCGCCTGCGCGAGGTCGACGCCCTCGTCGCCGAAGCCGCGGTAGGTCGCCTGGAGCGACATCGATGCCAGGACATAGCCGCCGAGCGGGACGTCGGCCGCCGCGCGGGCCAGCCGCAGGGCCTGGATGTAGTAGCGCTGGGCGGCCTCCTGCTGGCCGGTGTCGAACGCCATCCAGCCGGCCAGCCGGGTCAGTTCGGCCGAGGCGCCGAACAGGGCGCGGCCCACCTCGTCGGAGTAGGCGCCGAGCAGCAGTGGCGCCGCCTCCACCCGCAGGCACTCCGGGACCATCGACGAACGCCAGTCGCCGCCGCCGTACTTGGAGTCCCAGCGGCGCGCGTCCTCGGCGGCCTCCCGCAGTTTGCGCACATCGCTGTGGCCGACTTTGAGCGGTGCGCCGGAGCCCTCGGCCGGGCTCGCGTCGCGCGCCACCGACGTGTCGGCCGGGGTTATCAGCCAGCGCGAGGCGGGCGTCGCGTACGCGCTGACCGCGAACGAACCGGCGAGCGACTGCCATATGCCACCGGAACCGGCGCGCCGGCCGGCCAGGTCGAGCCGGTACAGCTCGGTCGCCGTGCGCACCGCCTGGCCGACGTCCCGGGGGAAGGCGAGGCCGACCTCCGGGGCGGGATCCGCGTCCGCCAGGCCGATCTCGTGCAGCGGCACCGGGCGGCCCAGCTTCTGGCCGATGGCGGCGGCGATGAGATGCGGAGCCGCACCCTGCGGCACCATTCCCTTCGACACCCAGCGCGCCACCGACGTCTTGTCGTAGCGAAGCGTCAGGCCCCGCTGTGCGCCAAGGTCGTTGACGCGACGCGCGAGACCCGCGTTGCTGATTCCCGCGAGGGCGAGAACGGCGCCGAGTTTTTCGTTCGGCCCGCGTTGCTCCCTGGACATGCGCCACCCCTCGACACAGACGGCTGCCGCGCTGGCATAACCACGCGGCATTCGTAAACCCAGCGTAGTTCGCCGCATCCCAAGCGTTAAGAGGCATTGTTCCGGATGGCGGGATTGTGGTCCGTACTGAAGTGCGGAGTCTGTACGGACTGTTGCCGTGTGCTCCCGATGTGTGGCCGTGCGCCCGTCCGTGCGCTCTGGTCCGGCCATCGGGGGAGCGGTTCCATGGGTCCTGCGTGGGTCGGCCCGCTGTACTGGATCCAGTGGGCTGGGGGACACCGTCGCCTCATATCCCCGCGGGCGGCGGACCGGTCCGGGAGGCGTGTCCCGTCTCCCGGACCGTGCGCGGTCCGGTGGTGCGCAGGGCCGGTGCGGACGTGTACGGAGCGTGTTCGAACGTGGTCTTGGCTTTTTGATTTGGCTGAAAATAAGCCCCGTTCGTTTGTGCGCACTACCGCTCCCACCACGGCACTTGAGGGCGCGTTGGGTGTCCTTGGGGCGCGCAGTGGGGGCGCATTCGCGTCGCCGATCCTCCTCCGGAGGCGGGTGGCCGGACTCTCGTGAGGGCATACCGAGGGTGTGGCCGCGCAGGTGTGAGCGGCTCCGCCGACGCTCTGGCGCGCGCCCTTCATGGCAGCATGGGGAACCAGTTCGTACGGTGCACTGGTTTGTCCACAGGCTGTGGAGGCGTCGATGCGGTGGTTGGTGGGGTGGAGCAGCGCCGCCGCGGGAGTAGCGGGAGCCCTGGGAGGCGGCGCGACAGCCGGCGCCACCGGGTACGACGGTGAGACCGTGCACCCCGTGGGGTCCCAACTCCTGTGGGGCGACCCCGATCCGCTGTGGGCGGTCGGCGACTGGCGCCCCGACGAGGTGCGGGTGGTCAGCGCCGACCCGCAGACCCGGATCGCCGTACTGGGCCTCTGCGGGGCCAGTGACGAGCAGTTGCGGGTCGCGCTGTTCGCGGCGCGGGGCGGTGCGCTGCGGCATCTGACCGCCTGGTCCGGGAGTTACACGGCCGTCGTCCAGGTGGGGCGGCGGATCACGGTCTGCGGCGACCTGGCGGGCGCGCGGCCCGTCTTCCACACCCCCTGGGCGGGCGGTACGGCCTACGCGACCGCCGCGCTGCCGCTCGCCGACCTGGTCGAGGCGAACCTCGACTTCCCGTACCTGGCCGCGCTGCTCGCCGCTCCGGACGTACCGGCGGCGCTGGACGACGCGACCCCTTACGACGGCGTGAAACGCGTTCCGCCGGGGCACGCACTGGTGCTGCGCGCCGGGGCGCGGGAGATCGCCGGGTACGAGCCGGTGGCCTCGCTGGCGGTGGCGGCGCCGCCGGCCGACCCCGACAGCGCGGTGGACGGCGTACGGGACGCGCTGGTGGAGGCGGTACGGACCCGGCTCGCGGCGCCCCGGCACGTGCCCGGCAACGGGATCGACCCGGGGCCGGTGCCCGGCATGGGGCCGGCCGAGCGGCGGGCGGCCCGGGGCATGCCGGTGCCGGGGATCGGGGCCGACCTGTCCGGCGGTCCTGCGTCGGGGACGCTGGCGCTGCTGGCGGCGGGGCTGCCGGGGATGCCGGGGACCGTGCTGGGGCACGGCACCGGGGCGGGCGAGCGGCTGCTGGCCGTCACCTTCAACGACCTGGCCGTCGGCGGGCGCGAGGCCGAGCTGGAGCGGGCGGGGGCGCTGGCCGCCAACCCGCGGCTGCACCATGTGGTGGTGGCGGGCGGCGCGGAGACCCTGCCGTACGCCGAGCTGGACGGGCCGCTGACCGACGAACCGGCGGCCGGCCTGGTCTCGGTGGCGCGGCACCGGGCGCGGCTGGCGGCGGGCAGCGCGGACCACTTCACCGGGTACGGGGCGCGGCAGGTGCTGGACGCCCATCCGGCGCGGCTCGCGGATCTGCTGATGGACCGCCGGCGGCGGCATCTGGTGCGGCCGGTGGCCGCACTGGCCAAGGCGGACGGGTCGGTGGGGTCGGTGATGGTGCCGGCCCGGGTGTACGGGGCGGCGCGGCGGCTGTCGCGGACGCCGTACCGGGAGGGGCTGGACGGGCTCGCGGCACAGTTGCGGGGGCTGCGCGGGCGGGAGGCCGACGTGGCCGAGCTCGGGGACGGGGCGATGGGCGCGGTGGACGCGTCGCTGGCCGCGCTGAGCTGGGGCAGACCCGGGCCGGCGGCGCGGTGGCTGACCGGGGAGGCGCTGGCTGAAGTATCGGTTCGTCTTCAGGCGGCGGCGCAGCGGTCCGCGCTGGGGCCGGGGCAGCGGCCCGGTGACTACCGGGCGCGGGCGGCGCTGGCGCGGCAGGCGGCGGAGGTACGGGTGCTGGAGCAGGCGGCGGAGATCCGCTCGCAGCGGCTGCACACGCCGTTCCTCGACAACCAGGTGGTCCGGGCCTGCCGGGCGCTGCCGGAGGCGCTGCGGGTGCGGCCGGGGGCGCGGGCGGCGATCCTGCGGACGGTGCTGGAGGGGGCCGGGGTGCGGGAGGTGCCGGGGGGCTGGGGCACGCCGACGCAGGCCATGGCGACGACGACGGCGCGGGCCGGGCTGCGGGGGGCGGCGGACGCGCTGATGGAGGTGTTCGACCGGCCGCTGCTGGCGGAGGCGGGGCTGGTGGAGGCGAGGGTGGTACGGAAGGCGGTGCGGGGGGCCGCGGCGGGGGAGGCGCTGCCGTTGGACGGGCTGGCGGATCTGGTGTCGCTGGAGCTGTGGCTGGGGCGGCTGCTGGCGCGACGGGGGACCTGCTGGACGGGGACACCGGCGCGGGCCCGGGCGGTGCCCGGGGGGATCGCGCCGTTGCGCGGGGCGTTGGCCTCCGGCGGTTGAGCGGGGGCGGGAACGGGCGGGGGTGCCTGAGGCGGCCTGCCGCCCGGGGCGGCGCTCACGCACACGTGAACCGCGACTCCACCCAGTCCGCCAACGCCAGGCTGTCGAACGCGCTCTGCGGCTCCACGACCAGCCGTACGGACGTGCGGCCCGCGATGTCCACATGCACCGGCACCGCGGCATCCCCGCCCCCGATCACGGCCGACTGCCACAGCTGGACCCCGTCCGCGTGGACCGAGAAGCGGACCTTGCCCAGCTTCATGGTCATGTCGTCGACGCCGACCAACGCGTCGTAGGACGTGCAGGAACGGTTCAGGTCGATGGTGACGGAGGAACGGCCGTGCACGGTGACCCCGTGCGCGTACCGCCGGCCCGCGATCTCCGGCCCCGACCGCTGCCACGCCCAACTGCTCGCCCCCGTCCGCATCTCCGGCTCACTCCCGTCCCCGGCGATGTCGTACGACAGCTCGCTCCACCGGTACACGGCCGGCACCGGCGTGGGAGTGGGCGTTGGCGTGGGCGTTGGCCTGGGAGTCGGGCTCGGGCTCGCGGGAGGCGTCGGCGTGGGAGTGGGGGTGGGCGTCGGGCTCGGCGCCCGGGTGGGCGTCGGTGCCGGGGACGGAGAACGCGACGGGGCCGGCGAAGCGGACGTGGGCCGCGGCGCCGGTTGCGGAGGAGCAGGCGTCGGCTCCGTCGGCCGGACCACCGGCGCGGACCGGGAGGGCGCCGCCTCCGGCTCCGCCTTGTCGTCGGGCGCGTTGCCGACCAGCGCCATCACCGTCGCCGCGACGGCCACCGCCAGCACGCCCGCCGCGATCCCCGCCTTCGCCGGCGCACCGAGCCCCTCGGACGCCGCCGCGCCCGCGCCCCCGGACGACGTACCGCTGGCGGCCGCCGCGGCTCCGGCCGCCCCCGCTCCCGCCCCGCCGGCGATGATCCCGGCCGCCTTGGCGTACCCGGCCGCCCCGAACCACCCGATGACCGCGACCGGCACGACGCCGGGAATCCCGCCGGCGACCTCCTGGATCTGGCTGGCGGCCAGCCGGCACTTGGCGCACTCGGCCAGATGCTTGCGCAGTCCCCGTTCGGCCCGGGTACGCAGCCTGCCGCGCGCGTAGGTGCCCAACTGGTCGGCGTACCGGGCGCACTCCTCGTCGCCGGCCAGCGCGTCGCTGACGTGGGCCTGGAGATACGCCTGCTTCAGGCCCTCCCGGGCCCGGCTGGCCAGCACCCGGGTGCCGTTGGCGTCCAGGCCGAACAGCGTGGCCACCTGGCTCGGCGACTCGTCCTCGATCTCGGTGTGCCACAGCACGGCCTGCCACCGCTCGGGCAGCGAACGGAACGCCCGCACCGCCATGGACTGCTCGGCCTCGTGCATCGCCCGTACGTCCGCGCCCAGTTCGAGCGTGTCGTCGTCCGCGGCCGGCGCGGGACGGGTCGACTGCGCGGCGAACACCGCGAAGTCGTCGACCAGTTGCTCACGCCGGGCCGACCGCGTCCAGCCGGCCGCGACCCGCCGGACGCTGGTGAGCAGGTAGGCACGGACGGCGTACTCGGGGCCGGAGCCGCCGCGCACCGCCTGGAGCACCCGGGCGAAGACCTCGGCGGTCAGGTCGTCCGCGGTGTCGGCGTCCCGGCAGCAGGTACGGGCGTAGCGCCGCACCGCGTCCGCGTGCCGCCGGAACAGCTCCTCGTAGGCCGTGTCGTCGCCCGCGCGCAGCCGGTCGATCAGCTCGGCGTCGGACGGCGGCAGCTCGCGCGGCGGCGGCAGCACGCTGTCGCCGTACGGATGCCACTGGGCCGGGACCGCCTCCTGGGGGACGGCCGCCGGTCCGCCCCGACCGGGCACCTGCGACGGACCCTCGGACTCCGCGTCCCCGTCACCGGGTGCGCTCCGCCTGTCAACGTTCATCGCGGTAAGCCCCCGCTACCTGCCCGGCCGGATCAAACACCGGGTCAGCGTGTCACAGCGGCTTTCGGGCAGGAACGGGCGGTACGGAGCATCACTCGTCCGTGGGAATCACGTACGGATGAGTGTGCGCGGCCACTCGTACGGGGAAGCTCGCGTACCAATCCGGGCCGGGCTGGCCCGGTCCCGGCCCGTACCGATCCGGCCCGTACCGATCCGATCCGGCCCGTACCGATCCGATCCGGCTCGGACCAGCCCGGCTCAATCCGGCTCGGACCAGCCCAGCCCGACCCAGCCCAGCTCGGCCCAACCCGGCCTGAGACGCTCCGAGCGGACCTGAGCCAGCCTGATCCCCCCGATCCGCCCCGCGCCGATCCGCCCCGCCCCGATCTGCCCTGACCCGCCCCGATCCGCACCGGTGGGTGCTCGGCCGACTCCGGCTGATCACAGCGGACTCCGGCCGACTCTGACTGACTCGGGCCGATCCGGCCGACTCCAGCCGATCCCGACCGACCCCGCCCGCTCCCCCCAAACTCCCACCGGTCCCGGCCGACCGCCATGCTGCCCCAGTGCCCCAGTGCCCCAGTGCCCCAGTGCCCCAGTGGCCCAGTGGCCCAGTGGCCCAGTGGCCCAGTGGCCCAGTGCCCCCCGCGTCACAGCGGCCGCGACCGCAGCCCTTCCAGCAGGATGTCCAGCAGTCGCGCCGACGCCGCCGCCTGCTGGGCCGCGTCCGGCAGTGAGGGTGCCGCCGTGGCTATGACCAGCAGGACGTCGGAGACCGACACGTCCGGTCGCAGTTCACCCGCCGCGCGGGCCCGGTCCACGAGCCGGCCGACGACCTCCAGCAGCGCCGCGGCGCCCGTGTCGTCGTCCAGGGACACGGTCACCTCGTCGGCCGGCCGCTCCGGCACCAGCCGCAGCTCGCCCGAGCCCGAGCCCGGGCCAGGCTGAAGCCGCTGCTGCGGCACCCGGTGCTCACCGGCCGGACCGTCGTCGACGGCCTCGTCGGCCACGCCCACCCGCAGGACCTGCGGCGGCAGCAGCCGGCCCGCGCCGGACGCCACCGACGTCCGCAGGAACCGGGAGAGCGCCGACCACGGCTCGTCCTCCTGCCCGAGCGCCGCCCGGGCCTGGTCGGTCAGCCGCGTCGTCTCCTCGTCGGCTATCCGGCGCACCAGCACGTCCTTGCTGGGGAAGCGCCGGTACACCGTCCCGACCCCGACCCGGGCGCGCCGCGCCACGTCCTCCATCGGCGCGCCGTATCCCAGCTCGCCGAACACCTCACGTGCCGCGCGCAGCACGTGCTCCAGATTGCGCTGAGCGTCCACGCGCAGCGGCGCCGACCGCGCACCGTCCCCGCGTCCACCCGTCGTCGCGCTCATCGTGCCGCCGGCGGCGACAGCGGAGGCGGACGGCCAATGAGAGTTCTGAACATGCATAGACAATCCCCCGGTAATGACGTCTCCCCCCGGAGACACTCCCCGTCATCGGAAGCCGGAGCGTGTGCGGAACAAGCCGCTGTCCGGGCCGCCCGTCGCGGACCCGATGAGCGCATCCCCCTACACTCCGTCGTGACGAACATAGTTGAGTGGGAGTCAATTCAGAAGGGGCAGGTTCCGCACGGAGCGCACCCCGATCGGAGTACGGGTCCGAAACGCCCTCGATGATCCCTTTGCCGGCTCCTGGCGCACCCCTGCTGACCTGCGAACCTGTCCCGGCCCATGACGAATCGGCCAATGCTGTCCACCGTGGATCCGCGGTCATACGAATTGCCGGGCCTGTGGACAAACTCAAGCGCCGGGTGCGTCATGGGATGGTGAAGGAACGTGCGCGCATTCTCGTTGTCGGCGGCGGCTACGTCGGGATGTACACAGCCCTGCGCCTGCAACGGAAGCTGAAGGGCGAACTGCGGCGGGGCGAGGCCGAGATCACCGTCGTCACGCCCGATCCGTACATGACGTACCAGCCGTTCCTGCCGGAGGCGGCGGCCGGTTCCATTTCCCCGCGCCATGTCGTCGTACCGCTGCGCCGGGTCCTCGGCCGCTGCCGGGTCGTCGTCGGCGAGGCCGAGTCCGTCGACCACGCGCACCGCACCGCCGCCGTCACCACCCTCGCCACCGCGCAGGAGGGCCGCGGCGCGCACCAGGTCCGCTACGACGAACTCGTCCTCGCCCCCGGTTCCGTCTCCCGCACCCTGCCGGTCCCCGGCCTCGCCGACCACGGCGTCGGCTTCAAGACCCTGCAAGAGGCCATCGGCCTGCGCAACCACGTCATCGAGCAGATGGACATCGCCTCCTCCACCCGCGACCCCGAGCTCCGCGACGCCGCCCTGACCTTCGTCTTCGTCGGCGGCGGCTACGCGGGCGTGGAGGCCCTCGGCGAACTCGAGGACATGGCCCGCTACGCCGCCCGCTACTACCACAACGTCGACCCCGACGACATGAAATGGATCCTGGTGGAGGCGACCGACCGGGTGCTGCCGGAGGTGGGGGCGGAACTGGGGCGGCACACGGTCACCGAACTGCGCCGCCGCAACATCGACGTACGCCTGCAGACCCGCCTGGAATCCTGCGCCGACCGGGTCGCCGTCCTCAGCGACGGCGCCCGCTTCCCCACCCGTACGGTCGTCTGGACGGCCGGCGTCAAACCCCATCCGCTGCTCGCCGCCACCGACCTGCCGCGCACCGCGCGCGGACGGCTGAAATGCACCCCCCAGCTGGCCGTGGAAGGCGCCCCGCACGCGTGGGCGGCCGGCGACGCCGCCGCCGTCCCCGACGTAACCGCCGGCGCGACCGGTCAGGAATGCGCCCCCAACGCACAGCACGCGCTCCGCCAGGCCAGGGTTCTCGGCGACAACATCGCCCACGCCCTGCGCGGCGAACCCCTGGAGACCTACGCCCACAAGTCCGCCGGTTCGGTCGCCTCCCTCGGCTTCCACCAGGGCGTCGCCCAGGTCCACGGGCGCGGCGTGAAGGGATACCCGGCCTGGTTCCTGCACCGCGCCTACCACCTCAGCCGCGTCCCCACCGTCAACCGCAAGGCGCGCGTACTGGCCGAATGGGTACTCTCCGGACTCTTCAGAAGAGAGATCGTCTCGCTCGGTTCACTCGAACACCCCCGCGCGGAGTTCGAACTCGCAGCCGGGGGAATCCCTCCCCAAGACCCCTCGAAAGACCCGAAGGGGTAGTCCTGACCGGACCCAGGAACTCCACCGGCCGGCCCGGCGTCTGACGGATGTCGGCCCGGTCGGCACCCTGCCAGACTGGTCCACACCACCACGGGCGGGCCGCCGCTCACCCCCGCGCGGCCCCCGGGGCCCCGGCCGGCTCCGGTGCCGGCCGCCGACGACTACACGAGGCAAGGATTCGTGAACTTCACGCGCTGGAGCGCCCGGCTCCCCGGAACGCAGCGCCGCGCGGCAGCGCGGACGGACACCACGGTCTCCGCGGACCGGCGGGGCGAGAGCCGGGCGGAGTCCTCCGTGCCCGCCGCCCGCGTCGAACAGCTGACCGACGAACCCCCTCCCGTACCGGCCGTCGACGACCTCCCGGTCCGCGACGTCCTCGACCGCGTCCCGGCCCTCGTCGCCCTGGTGCACGGCCCCGACCACCGCATCGCCTACGTCAACGACGCCTACACGGCGGCCTTCGGCGTCCGCCCGCTGGGCGAACGGGCGCGAGAGGCCCTCCCGGAACTCGCCGAGCTGGGCCTCTTCCCCCTCCTCGACCAGGTCCAGCGCAGCCGCCGCCCCCGCACCCTCAAGTCCCGCAAGGCCCCCGACGGCCGCTCCTACACCTTCACCTGCACCCCCGTCACCGAGGGCAGCGACAGCGGCGTCCTCGTCTTCGCCACCGACGTCACCGACCACGCCGAGGCCGCCGAGCGGCTGCGGGCCAGCGAGCGCAGCCAGCGCGAGACCGCCGTCACCCTCCAGCGCTCCCTGCTCCCGCAGGAACTGGAGGAACCCGACGACCTTCGCATCGCAGCCACCTACCACCCGGGCGGCACCGAGGCCGCCGTCGGCGGCGACTGGTACGACGTGATCACCCTCGGCGGCGGCCGCACCGCCCTGGTCATCGGCGACGTCATGGGCCGCGGCGTCCGCGCCGCCGCCGTCATGGGCCAGCTCCGTACGGCGGTCCGGGCCTACGCCCGCCTGGACCTGCCACCGCACGAGATCCTCCAGCTCCTGGACGGCCTGGCCGCCGAGATCGACGCCAACCAGATCGCCACCTGCGTCTACGCCATCCACGACCCCAACGAGGGCCGGCTGGTGTACGCCTCCGCCGGACACCTCCCGATCCTGGTCCGCGACGAGGGCGGCACGGTGCACCGCGCCGACGAACCCACCGGCCCGCCGCTCGGCACCGGCGGCTGGGTCCACGCCTCCGGCTCCATCCCCCTCACCCCCGGTTCCACCGCCGTCCTCTACACCGACGGCCTGGTCGAACGCCGCGACCAGGACCTCGACGAGGGCATCGCCGCCCTGGAGCGCGCCCTGGCCGGCGCCCGCGGCACGCCCCAGGTGATCTGCGACCGCCTGGTCCGCTCGGCCGGCGTCACCCCCGAGCACGACGACGACGTCGCTGTCCTGGTCCTCCAGCACCCGGCGCGCACCGGCCCCGAACAGGACCTCTTCCGCAACGCCGCGCTGGAACTGCTCGGCGGTGTCGAGGCCGCCCCGCGCGCCCGTGCCTTCGCCTCCGGCGTCCTGACCAGCTGGCGGTTCCCCACCGAACTGCACGACCTCGGCGTCCTGGCCGCCAGCGAACTGGTCGCCAACTCCCTCCAGCACGGCACGCCGCCCATGCGGCTGCGGCTGCGCCGCACCGACCGCCGCCTGATCATCGAGGTCACCGACGGCGACGACCACCTGCCCCGTCGCCGCCGCGCGGAACCGGCCGACGAATCCGGCCGGGGCATCGCCATCGTCGCGACCATCGCCTCCGGCTGGGGCAGCAGACGCACCCCGGGCGGCGGCAAGGCGGTGTGGTGCGAGTTCGCCCTGCCCCGCCCCTGACCGGCCGCTACGCCTCGGCGGGCGCCGCCGACTCGGCGGCCGGCGCACCGCCCTGCCGCACCACCCGGCTGGCCCGCAGCAGCCACGGCCGGTCCTGCACCGCGGTGAGCCGCCGCCCCAGCCGCACCGCCAGCACGCTCAGCAACAGCGAGAACAGCAGGAACACCACGACGTACGGTCCGGGCAGCGCCGCCGCCAGCGGCCCGCCCACCGCCGGCCCGACAGCCAGCGCGAGCTGCTTCACCAGCGCGAAAGCGGAGTTGTACTGCCCCGCCATGCCCTCCGGCGCCAGATCCGCGACCAGCGGCACCAGCGTCGGCGACAACAGCGACTCCCCCAGCCCGAACAGCGCGTACGTCGAGATGAACGCGGCCGTCGCCATGGACTGGCTGCCGTGCCCCAGACCGGCGTACCCGGCCACCGCCCACGCCACCGCCCAGATCAGCCCGACCGCGGCGATCACCCGCGACCGCTTGCGCCGCTCCACGAACCGCAGCACCGCGAACTGCGCGACGACGATGGCGAGGGTGTTCGCCGCCAGCGCCGTCCCCAGCGCGGACGTCGAGATCCCGGCCGCCGCCACGCCGTACGCGCTCAGCCCCGACTCGAACTGCCCGTAGCAGGCGAAGAACAGCACGAAGCCCAGTACGAGCAACTGCGCCATCGCCCGGTTGCCCAGCAACTGCCGCCAGCTTCCCCTGGCGCCCGCGGGAGCCTCCGCCACCCGGGGCGCCCGCGCCATCCGCACCGTGGCCAGCACGCCGACCAGCAGCAGGAACATCGCCGCCTCGATGGCGAACAGCAGGGTGAACGACGCGGGGCTCGAGGTGTCGACGAGATGCCCGCCGATCAGCCCGCCGATGCCGAGCCCGAGGTTCTGGAGGAAGAACTGCGTGGCGAACGCCCGCGACCGGGTGTCGGCCGTCGAGCAGTCCACGATCATCGTCGCCAGCGCCGGCTGCATCACCGCCTGCCCGGCCCCCAGCAGCGCGGCGGACGGCAGCACGGTCGCCGCCTGCCCGGACACACCGAGGCTCAGCGCCCCGAACGCGGCGACGACCAGGGCGGCGAGCAGCACCGGCAACGGACCCCGGCGGACGATCGCCCGCCCGGCGAACGGCAGCACGATCAGCGCCGCCACCGCGAACACGGCGAGCACCAGCCCCGCCGTCACGGAACCCAGCCCCCGCACCTGCGCCACATAGACGTACAGGTAGGGGACGGTGAAACCGAGCCCGAACGCGCTGAGCGCGTTGCCCACATGGATCCGGCGCATCGCAGCGCCCATCGCCCTGGTCACGTTCACCTCTCTCACGAGTCAGAAGGAGTCAGAAGGAGTCAGCGGGAGTTAGGAGTGAAGACTTAGATCCTAAACTTCGAAGCTAAAGACTATATTCCGAAGGACTTCAAGGCAAAGCTCCGCCGTGCCATACTGCGACCCATGGGCGACACCTCAGCTGCCGGAGAGCCGACGCTCGACGAACAGATCGCGGCCTACCAGCGCGAGTTCCAGGACCTCGACCCCCAGGTCGAGAAGATCGTGTCGGCCCTGTCCCGGCTGAACCGCCGGATGAACGTCGCCTACGGCCGCCAGACCGCCGACCTCGGCATCAGCAACGCCGACTGGGAGGTGCTCAAGGCCCTCGTGCTGTCCGGCGCCCCGTACCGGATGGGCCCGGGCGACCTGGCCAAGCGCCTCGGCCTCACCCCGGCCGCGATGACGCACCGCATCGACCGCATGGTCACCGAGGGCCTGGTCACCCGGGACCGCGACGAGTCCAACCGGGTCCGCGTCATCGTCGAGCTGACCGGCACCGGCCGGGAGAAGTGGCTGGAGGTCATGCGCCTCGCCTCGGTCTTCGAGGAGGACCTGCTCCAGGACCTCTCCCCCGACGAGCGGACCGCCCTCGGCGAGGTGCTCACCCGCATCCTGCGCAGGGTGGAGCACGACCAGCCGGACGCCGGCGGCCGGCTCAGCGACCTCGACTAAAGAGGTTGACAGGGGAGGCTTGACAGCCACCCTCCCGATCCGTAAAGTTCTTCGGGTTGCCGCAGCGCCGTAACGGTTCTGTGGCCGCACTTCCGCCGCATCAGCGGCACTCATTCCACCAGCACGACCTTCCCCCGGGAACGATTTCGGCATGCCCGAATTGAATTCCCACTCCGATTTTGGAATCGGGGAGCCGGTCCGCTAAGGTTTGAGACGTCGGAACGGCCCAAACAGCCGGGAAGACAAGCCCGCTGACTGGGAATCAGGCCCGAAAGGATCTGATAGAGTCGGAACCGCCGGAAAGGGAAACGCGGAAGCGGAAACCTGGAAAGCACCGAGGAAATCGGATCGGAAAGATCTGATAGAGT
The DNA here is from genome assembly GCF_040639815.1 of Streptomyces sp. NPDC023723. Classification (NCBI taxonomy): domain Bacteria; kingdom Bacillati; phylum Actinomycetota; class Actinomycetes; order Kitasatosporales; family Streptomycetaceae; genus Streptomyces; species Streptomyces sp. NPDC023723. The sequence continues at coordinate 12 of NZ_JBFAAP010000023.1, read as the reverse complement.
CGGAAACGCAAG